>JBBRXP010000161.1:0-13941 GCA_038238555.1 Chthoniobacterales bacterium
CCAGCCCGCTCGGGCGAGCTTGTCCCGCAGGGCGTCCATCACCAAAGTCAGGGGCATGGAGAGAGCCAGGAAAGACCAGGGAGAAAGCACCGCGATCGTTTTCTGGGGAGCGCGGCTGCGGGGGGCGGCGCGCCGGGTCTTGATGCGGCGGCGCGTGCGCTGCGCGACATGGAGCCAGCCCGCGCGCTGCAATTCCTCGAGTGCGGCGCGCAGCGTGCGGCGGCTCACTTGCAGGCGCTCGCACAGCTCCCGCTCGCCGGGCAGATGCTCCGTCCAATGACCCGTGCGAATGCCTTCTTGCAGGCTGTGCACGGTCTGCGCGACCAGGGACAGGCGCTTTGGCAAGGCGGGCGTGGGAGGGGCGGTTGCTCTCATCTGGTCCCGCAATGTGACCAAAAGCCCGCGGTAGTCCATCGCGAGCATCCTGCGACCGGTATCTTTGTGCCTTCGCGTCTTCGTGGTTCACTCCCCCAAAAAACTGCCTGGAGAGAGAGGGCAGGAATTTTACCACGAAGACACGAAGGCACTCAGTGGGAGTAAAGGCGCCCGCTACTCATCCCAAACTCGCTTTCACTGAATGCCATTCATGACAGACCTCCCTTCTCCAAACACCCATCCCTTCGCGCTCACCGGCAGGGAAATCTGGGTCATCGGCGGCGCGGGCCATCTCGGGCAGGCGGCGGTTTCGTTGCTTGCCTCGCTCGGCGCCCGCGTGCTTTGCGCCGACCTCGGCGAGCGGGCGGAAAACTTTGTGAGGCAGCGCGCGCTCGTCGCGACGGTGACGCCCGCAACACTCGACGCGCGCGATGCGGTGGCGGTGCGGTCCTTCGTGAGCGAGCAAATCGAAAAGCGCGGCGTGCCGCATGGCTTGGTGAATCTAGCCTACGCTTCGACGAGCAAACATCTCGATGAGTTGACCGAGACCGACTTCGACGAGGTGAACCACGGGAATCTCACCGCCACATTTCTGCTCTCGCGGGAAGCTGGCCGGGCGATGGCGCAAGCCGGACGCGGAAGCATGGTGCTCTTTTCGAGCATGTATGGCTCGGTGTCGCCAGACCCGCGCGCTTACGAGGCGCCCATGAATCCGAACCCCATCGAGTATGGCGTGGGCAAGGCCGGCATCCAGCAGATGACGCGCTACCTCGCCGTGCATTGGGGCCGCAGCAATGTGCGGGTCAATTGCATCTCACCCGGCCCGTTTCCAAATCCGAATCTGCTCCGCGACGATCCGGCGTTCATCCAGCGCCTCGCCGCCAGGTCGCCGCTGGGGCGCATGGGGCAAGCCCACGAGATCGCCGGCGCCGTGGCCTTTTTGCTGGGCGATTGCGCCTCCTACATCACGGGTCACAATCTCGCCGTGGATGGCGGCTGGACTGCGTGGTGAGCGACCAGCGATCAACTCCCGACTCCTCACGCCGCCATGGCTCTCCCATCTCGCGGCTCTAGCCATCGGCTTGAATTTCTGCCACATCACTCGCGCGACGCTCTGGAAGCTCGCATCTGATATGACCGACCGTTTCAGCAATTCCCGCCGCCTTTACGAGCGCGCCACCCACAGCATCGCCGCCGGCGTAAACAGCGGCATCCGCAAGATGGAGCAGCCCGTGCCGCTCTACTTCCAGCGCGGCGAAGGCTCGCGCGTGTGGGATGTGGATGGCAACGAATACATCGACTTCCAGATCGGCCAGGGCGCGCTGCTCTACGGCCACGCGCCCGCGGGCATGGCGGACGCGATCGCGGCGCAGGCCCGGCTCGGCACGCACTGGGCGGCGCAGTCGGAGTTGGAGATCGAAGTGGCGGAGCGCTTGCAGGCGATGATCCCGGGGGCGGAACTCGTGCGCTTCAATAACTCCGCCACCGAGGTCGTGCTCTCCGCGCTGCGACTCGCGCGCGGCCACACCGGGCGTCCGCTCATTTTGAAATTCGAAGGCCATTACCACGGATGGGCCGATGAAGGGCTGGTCGGTTTCGCCCCGCCGCCAGACCAGTGGGGCAGCGACGAAGCGCCCACGCGCCTGCATCCCAGCCAGGGCGTGATCCCCGAGGTGCTCGAGAAATTTGTCGTCGCGCGCTGGAACGATCCCGAGCACTTGCGCCGCCGCGTCGCGGAATTTTCCGGGCAAATTGCCGCGATCGTTTTCGAACCGGTGCTCTGCAACACCGGCTGCATGGAACCGGTGCCCGGCATCATCGAGACCATCCGCGAACTCTGCGAGCGCGAGGGAATGCTGATGATCGCCGATGAGACGATCACCGGCTTCCGCTTCGGCGGCGGCGGCGCGCAGAAATATTTTGGCTTCACGCCCGACCTCACCATTCTCGGCAAAGCCATCGGCGGCGGCGTGCCCTTTGCCGCGCTCGCCGGCCGGGCGGCGGCGATGCGCAAGATCATCGAAGGCGCCGTCGTCCACGCCGGCACGCTCAACGGCAACCCGCTCTGCCTCGCCGCGAGCAAGTGGTGCCTCGACTCCATCGCCGCGCTGAGCGACCGCCACCCGCGCGAAGCGACGGCGCTCGGGCGCACGCTGATGCGCGGCCTGCGCGGGCTCGCCGATCGCCACGGCATCCCGCTGCGTCCGCAAGGTCCCGGCCCCGTCTTTCACACCGCGATGCTGAAACCCGGCGCCGCCGAAGGACCGATCCGCGACTACCGCGACTACGCGCGCCGCCACGACGCGCCGCGCTGGACGCACTTGCGCCGTTGCCTGCTGGAGGAGGGAGTGCGGGCCATCGAACGCGGCCTGTGGTTCATCAGCCTCGCGCACCGCGAGGCCGACGTGACCGAAGCCTTGGAGAAAGCGGAGCGCAGCTTCGCGCGGCACGCGGGCGAGTGGAAAACCGAGTAAGAACTGAGCCGTCCCATCAAACCAATGTCACAGCCTTGGAGCAGGCCTCTCATTGTACCAAACGGAACCTTGAGCGGGTTGAGTGGTGTCATAGTCGTCCAATCAGTGAGGCTCTCCACGATCTTTTTCGTCGGCTCCGCGCCGTACTTTTTCCATGTTGCTCGACTGCGGCGGCCGTCATGCCTCCTTCATCACGCGCTGGAGTAATTGAGGGCCGGTCATTCGGAAGGCGGCCTCGTGCGGGCAGGCGGCCACGCAGCGCGGCTCGGGCGTCGAGCGCCGGCCGTGGGCGTCGCACAGGTCGCACGTCACGGCTTTGAGTTGCGCGATGCGGAGCGTCTCGCCGGGATGCTCGGGATCGGGCGCTTCGATCCGTTTCCGCGTGTTGGGCATCATCGAGATATTGCCGTAGGGGCAGTTGGTTGCGCAGAGACCGCAGCCGATGCAGTGATCTTCGATCACGATCTGGAGATGCTTGCCGCGGTGAATGGCATCGACGGGGCAGCCGACCATGCAGTGCGCTTCGGTGCAGGATCGGCAGGAGGTGGCGATCAGGAAGCGATCGAAGCGAAGTCCGTCGCGAAGCATCCGCGCGATCGGCACGCCGTGGCTTTCCACACCGTGTTGCTCCACGCATCCGCGCGTGCATTCGTCGCAGCGTGTGCAGAGATCCATGTCGAGCACGAGCAAGCTCTGGCCTTCGTAAAGGCCCTGCGCGAAGTAGTCGTTGAGGAAAGGATTGGGCTCTTCGTTGCCGCGCAGCAGGGCGAGCGATTGCTCGACGAGCCGCCGTCGGAGCAGGGGAAATTGACGCACCAGATGCAGGAAATCCGCGCGGCTGATTCGCGCGAGTTCTACGAAGCCCACCGCCGAACAAGTGGCCGCGCGAAAGCCCGCGGGAATGCCGGCCGCCAAATCGTCGCCAGCGTTTGCGAGCGCGGCGGCGAAGGCGTCGTCGATCTCATCGACTGGCTTGCGCGCATCCTGCGGCGAGAGCCCCAGCAGGCCCACGTCGCCGAGGATCGCGCCGGGTCCGCTCGAGAGTACCTGCGCTTCATTGCCGAAGCGGGCGATGCTCACGCGCACGTTGCCGAGGCGGATGAGGTAGAGATCGTCCACGCGGTCGCCCTGGCGAAAGAGAATCTGCCCCGGGCTCACGCGCACAAAGGCGAGCCGCTGCCGGAGGCGATCGACGATCTGCCGAAAGTCTTCGTCGCCGAGGTGCTTGAACAAATCGACGCCTTGCAAAGTGAGGTCCAGTGCGCGCTCGCGATATTCGTTTTCAAATCGCTGGCGCTGGCTCGGGAGGCGCATCAAGCGGTCGAGGACGTTGCGGCGAATCTCCCACACTTCGCTTTCTTCGAGAGCGGTCACGGTGGCAGAGCGCGGCGATCCAGTCATGCACGCCATTTCGCCCACGATCAAATCGGCGGGTGTGAGCGCAATGCGCAGCACGGGCTGCCGTTGCTCGCGCCGCAGAAACTCGGGGAGGCGCAATCCCTTCGCCGGAGGCGTGGCGGCCAGGACGGTCGCCTCGAACTTGCCGCGCTTGAGGAGAAAGGCCGTATTGCCGGCGTCGCCCTGGCGGCACAGCGCCTGGCCCGGCAGGAGCCGGCGGCGGATGACGAGGCCCTGCTGCCAGAGCAGAAATTTCGGAGGAATGCCCGCGAAGATCGGGTCGCGCAGGAGCTCGACGGCGGGCAGCGATTCGGCGGCGCCGACCTGCGCGCGCGGCTTCACTTTTGCCACCGGCTTGAATGTGATGGCACTGGTCGGACAAGAGACCATGCACTCGCC
The DNA here is from genome assembly GCA_038238555.1 of Chthoniobacterales bacterium. Taxonomy (GTDB): domain Bacteria; phylum Verrucomicrobiota; class Verrucomicrobiia; order Chthoniobacterales; family Chthoniobacteraceae; genus JANNXQ01. Next base: position 4,647 of record JBBRXP010000161.1, read on the forward strand.
GCACTGAACGCAGCTCGAGTCGCCCATCGGGTCGTCGAGATCGAAGCCGATGCCGGTGTGTGCTCCCTTGCCGGTGCGGCCGATGACGTTGTTTTCCATCACCTCATCGCACGCGCGCACGCAACGGTCGCAGAGGATGCAAGCGGTGTGATCCACCACGAACACGGGCGAGGAAGCGTCGAAGCGGCGGTGGCCCGCGGGCTGCATCGCAGGGGAGAGGACATCGAGCGCAAATCGCGACGGGCTCGCGCCGCATTGCTCGGTCATTCGTCCGAGTTCATTGAAAGGGGAAAGTTCCTCCGCCAGCTCGGGCGTCGCAGTCGGCTTGAGATGATCCGCGGCGAGCAACTCCGTGAGCACCTTCACCGCCTGCCGCACGCGATCGCCATCCGTTCCAGGCGCCTGCATGGTGAAGACCTCCATGCCGTCTTTGACTTGATGCTGGCAGGCCGGCAGCAGCTTTCTCTCCGCCGCGCGCTGCCCGCGTTTCTTGCCGTAAATCTGCACCACGCACAGGCGGCAGACGGCCACCGGCGTCATGTGCTGGGAATGGCACAAGGTTGGGATCGGAATCTTCGCTTCGTCGCCCGGCTCCTTCACGAAGAGATGCACCGCGGCGTCGTAGATGGTGGTGAAACGCGGCGTGGTGCGGCCGTGCAGATCGAGCACGAAGTTTCCGTTGGCATCCTTGAGCGGCTCGGCCAGCGGCACCGTCACCGCCTGGCCGTCGATCTCCATCGCGGCAGTCTTGTGGTAATCGGATTCCGCGGGCGCATCGAGACGCACGAGCTGCCCGTTGATGTCGCGGCTGAAGAGTCCTTCATCGTCGTCGCGGATGAATAAATTCTCGGGCATGGCGCAACGCTACTTCACTTCGCCGGCGGACACGCCACCCGAAAGATGGCGCGCCACGTCGTCGGGAAAAAAATTTGCGGCCGTTCGCAACGGCACCGGCACGGAGCGGCCGAGACCGCAGATGGATGCCAGCTCGATGGCCGTGCCCATATCCCGCATGAGCGGGAGAAGCTCATGGCGCCAGCGTTCCGCGTCGATGCGCCCCTCGAGCAGGTGCGCGCCGAGCGCCGCGAGCTTCTGCGATCCGAGCCGGCACGGCACACATTTCCCGCACGATTCGTTGCGAAAAAATTCGAGCGCATTCACCGCCTGCTCCGCCATGTCGCGCCCCTCGGCATACACCACCAAGCCGGCCCCCAACTGCTGGGTGGGACTCAGCGCGCGGAACACATTGAGCTCGAGCTCGAGATCGAGGATGTCGAGTTCGGTCGCAGCCGGATCGAAGCCACGCCGCGCCGCCAGCGCCTTCCAAGGCTTGTTGTTGTTCAGGCCGGCGACGGTGAGCTTCGCGGGAAGAAAGCCGCCCGATGGTCCCGAAGGCGCCAGGGCCTTGAGCGCGCGATCTTCCACGATGCCCTGGCAGTAGCGCTCGCCATAAATGAGTTCGCGCACGGTGAGCCCCATCGGCGCTTCATAGACGCCGGGGCGTTTCACGTCGCCGCACACGGAAAAAAACCGCCGGCCTTTCCAGCCGTTGACTCCGAGCTCCGCGTAGGCGCGGCCGCCGTGGAGCCAGATGAAGGGCGCCCACGCAAAGGTCTCCACGTTGCTCACCAGCGTGGGAAGATCCTCGAGTCCATTGGTCTCGAGTTTCGGCGGCATGTTGCGTGGCTCGGCACGGCGATCGGACATCGCCTCGAGGAGCGCGCTCTGCTCGCCGCAGATGTAGCCGCCGGGGCTCACAAATACGGAGATCGGAAAAGGCCGGCCGAGCAGCGAAGCGCTCTCACCGCAAAGTCCGAGCGCCTCCGCTCGCTCGATCTCGGCGCGGCACGCCGCGATCTGCTCGGTATATTCGTGGCGAATGTAGAGGAAGCCTTGCGTCGCCTCCGTGACCAGCCCGGCGAGGATGACGCTCTCGACGACGAGATGCGGCGCGCGCAGCAGGAGCTCGCGATCTTTGAAGGTCGCGGGCTCGCTCTCGTCGCCATTGACCACGATGAAGGCGCGGTCGTCGCGCTGGCGTCGGCGCGCTGTGCGCACGGCGTCGCGCACGTCCTGCCATTTCTGCGCCGCGGGAATCCCCGCGCCTCCCATGCCGCGGAGGTCGGCCTCCTTGAGTTCCTCGAGCAGCGCCCGCGACCATCCGCCCACTGCCGCGCCTTCCGGCCAGTCGTCTTCCATCTGCCAGCAGCGCACCGCTTCGGCCACCTCGGGGTCCATGGAAAAATCCACGCGCATCTGCCGGATCGCGCCCTGCCGGAATTGCTCGATGCGCGTGGCATCCCAGCCCAGTCGCGGAGCTAGAATTTCCGCCGCCGCGCGCAGCGAAGCGTCGCGGGCCGCGATCGCTTTGCGCACCGCGGCATAGTCCGAAATGTTTCCCCGGTAAGGATCGATCGCCCAATTCGCCGACGAATACGGAAGGTCGCCATCGTGGTCGAACGCCTGCTCGCCGCCGCGAAGAGACGTCTCGACGATCTCTTTCAACCCGTCCGTCGATCGCGCCAAATAGTACTGGGCGTGCTCCACTCCCTGCATCGAGAGGCAAGCTGCCGGCGCGCGATCACACCGGCCCAGGCACGACACGCCCTCGACAGCGACGTTCTCGCCTGCGAGGGATTTCAACTCCTCAATCATCCCCGCCGAGCCCGCGAGATGGCAGGCCATGTCCCGGCACACTCGCACGACCACAGTCTTCGGCGGCGCCAGCAGGAAGTGCGGAAAGAAACTCGCCACCGCATGAAGCCGATAAAGCGGCAGGCCCGACTCCCGCGAATACTCTTCAAGGGCTTCCCGCGCGAGATACCCAAACTCTCGTTGAATCCGCTGCAGCGCCGGAACGAGCACGGCGTCGTGGCGCGGGCTCGTTGAAGTGGGACTCATGCTGATTGGCGCGTCGAAGCCGCGGGAGATTTCATCGGCGCGAAAGTCGGAATTTTCCCGCGGCAGGTCAAGATTCGCGAGAGTGTCACGCCAGCGCCTGCATCAATTGCGCGGCAAACTTCGGCCCGACACCGATGTCTTCGTGTTTGAAATAAATGTAGGCATCCCGCCATTGCTCCGACCGACTGCGGAGAAAGGCGGCCCACCGCCCGATATCCGAGCGCTCGTAATCCTCCCGGCGCAGCCGGAGATAACCAAAATCGGCCGTCACAACCGGTGGTGTCGCGAGCGTGCTGCTTTCGGCGATGCACAGCGCGGCATTGCGGCGCCGCAGTTCGGAGAAGATTTCGTCGGCGAACCAGGAGACATGCCGGAATTCAAAAGCCGCGCGCATTCCCTCGGGTAACGTATCGAGAAAGGCAGCGAGTAATACCCGGTCCTTGGTGAGATTCGGCGGAAGTTGAAAGAGGATCGCTCCGAGCTTTGTGCGAAGAGCGGAAACCACTTGATGAAAGTAAGTCAGCGTCTCGCTGCAATCTCGGAGCCGGGCAAAGTGCGTGATCTTCTGCGGCGCTTTGAGACTGAATGTGAAGCGGTCCGGAGTGGCCTTATACCAATTGTCGATGGTCTTCGCGCTGGGAATGCGGCGGAACGAGTAATTGATCTCAGTCGTCGAAAAGCGCGTCGCGTAATAAGCCAGCATCTTACTCAGAGGTAACTGGTCGGGATAGAATGTCCTCTTCCATTCCGCGTACTGAAATCCTGAGGTGCCAATTTGGGGTAACATAAGATGGTTACTTATGGATAACCTTTCCTCGCCGGGACCAGATAAGTGATGCCGCCGCCCGCGGCGCGAAGGACGCCGGCGTCGATAGCTTCTTTTCCGAGATCGCGTTGCTTGCCGACGTATTCAGTGGAAGGAGGTTGGTCGGACATGGAACCGGTGCGCGAGTGAAGCAGGAAAACAAGAAAACAGAAATCGGGAGAGTTATCTCTTCCTTCGTGTCTTCCTGTTTCCTGCTGAACGCTGCGTGGACTGGGTAGATGGGGATTGGTCTCTCTCGCCAAACCGCACACTCTCTGCCGCATGAAAATCGCCACCATCATCGCCCGCGTCCTCCTCGGACTTATCTTCGTCGTCTTCGGCTCCAATGCCTTCCTCCACTTCCTGCCCATGCCGCCCATGACGGGTCCTTCCGGCGATTTCATCGGCGCCATGTATGTTACCGGCTATCTAAAAGTCATCGCGGCGCTCCAGGTCATCGGCGGCGCGCTCCTCTTGCTCGGCCGTTACGTTCCGCTGGGCCTCACTCTGCTCGGCCCGGTTATCGTCAACATCGTCCTCTTTCATATCTTCATGGATCAATCTGGCTTGGCGATAGCCCTCGTCGTCGCTGCCCTCGCGCTCTTCCTCCTCTGGCAATACCGCGGTTCGTTTGCGGGCACACTGCAGCGGTAGCGGTGTGTAACCGGCCCATCGAATTAGAAAGCAAGAACCGGAGTTCGCAGGCCACGAAGGACGATACATTCCTTTCATCGACCAAAACGAACTGATGAATACATTGCTCAACTCACAAAGATACGGATGCATCCCATCCCTGACGAATGACGCGAAGTGGCGGGCCGTTGTGGAGAAGGATCGGAATGCCGCTTCTACGCGAAATCGACGGAGACCCTCGGCATGAAGCCACGCAACTATCGGGACGGCGGCATCGGTGCGACGATCCGCTTCGCCATCGGCCAGTGCTCGCTCGGCGCGATTTTGGTCGCGGCCTCGGAAAAAGGCGTGTGCGCGATCTTCATGAGCGACGATCCCGATGCGCTCGTAAAGGAGCTGCAAGACCGCTTCCCAAAAGCCGACCTCATCGGCGGCAACCGCGATTTCGAGAAGACGATCGCACAAATCGTCGGCTTCATCGAAGCGCCGAAGGTCGGGCTGGATTTGCCGCTCGATGTGCGGGGCACGGCTTTCCAGCAGCGCGTGTGGCAGGCGCTCCGCGAGATCCCGCTGGGCTCGACGGCGAGCTATTCGGACATCGCCAGGCGCATCGGCTTGCCGAAAGCAGTCCGGGCGGTCGCTGGAGCGTGCGGCGCAAACCCGATCGCGGTGGCCATTCCCTGTCATCGGGTGTTGCGCACGGGCGGCAATCTTTCGGGCTATCGCTGGGGCGTCGAGCGCAAGAGCGCTCTGCTGAAGCGCGAGTCCGAGCTGGCTCGCGTGACCTGACATTTTCGATTTTGTGCGGCGGCGGCATCCGCCGGCCGGGGCCGCCGCGATCTGTGGAGTAAATGAATACCAGAGACACCACCGACGACGCACAAGCCAGCCTCGGCTTCAAACTCGATACCACAGGCAAGGCGGTGCTGCGCTACGGCCTCGCAGTGGTCCTGATTTACGTGGGCCTGCTGAAATTCACGCTCTACGAGGCGCAAAATATCGAGGGCCTCGTGGCCAACAGCCCGCTGATGGCGTGGGCGTATCACCTCTTGGGATTGCGCAATTTATCCAACCTGCTCGGCGTCGTCGAAATCGCCCTCGGCGCGATGATCGCACTACGCTGCTGGTCGCCGATGATCTGCGCCCTCGGCAGCCTCGGCGCGGTCGTCATGTTTCTCATCACGCTCACCTTCCTCCTCTCGACCCCGGGCGTCTGGCAGGAGGGTTACGGATTCCCATTTCTCTCGGCCATGCCCGGCCAGTTTATCGCAAAGGATGTGATCGCGATCGGCGCGGCGCTGTGGTCCGCCGGCGAGGCGCTGCTCGCGGCGTCGCCGCAAAGAGTAGTCGTGAGCGAGCACGGCGCTCTTCATCGACCGGCATGAAGGTCGCGCAGAAACCGGTGCGCTACGCCGTGGTCGGGCTCGGCCACATCGCGCAGTTCGCCGTGCTCCCCGGATTTCAAAACGCGGAAAATTCCGAGCTTGCCGCTTTCATTTCCGGCGACCCGAAAAAGGATCTCAAGCTATCGCGCAAATACGGCGTGCCGGCGTTTCACTACGACGATCTCGAGCGGGGACTGAAGGAAGCAGCGATTGACGCCGTGTATATCGCCCTGCCGAATGTGCAGCACCGCGAATTCACCGTCCGCGCCGCGCGGGCTGGCGTGCATGTGTTGTGCGAGAAGCCGATGGCCACGACTGAGGCCGATTGCCGCGCGATGATCGATGCGTGCGAGAAAGCCGGCGTGCATCTCATGCTCGCCTACCGGCTGCACTTCAACGACGCGAACCTCCAGGCCATCGCGCTCGCCAAGTCCGGCAAGCTCGGCGAGGTGCGCTATTATTCCTGCGTGTTTGGGATGCAGGTGGCCGCTCCGAATATCCGCGTGAGTCATGAACAAGGCGGCGGGCCGCTCTACGATCTCGGCGTGTACTGTATCAATGCCGCGCGCTACCTTTTCGCCGCGGAACCGACCGAAGTCTTCGGCTTCACCGCGAGTAATGGCGACCCACGTTTTAAGGAGACCGAGGAAATGGCGAACGCTCTGCTTCGTTTTCCCGGCGACCGGCTGGCGGCCTTCACCTGCTCGTTTGGCGCGGCGGACAATTGCGTGGTCGAACTCGTCGGCACCAAAGGCACCCTGCGCATGGACCCCGCCTTTTCGTATCAAGAGCCGATCCACTGGACGCTCACCGTCGGCGAAAAAAAGTCGGAGAAGACTTTTCCAAAAGGCGATCAGTTCGGGCCCGAGTTGCTCTACTTTTCCGACTGCATCCGCAAAGGCAAACGGCCCGAGCCGGACGGCTACGAAGGCTGGGCCGATGTGCGCGCGATGACCGCGATCTTCAAAGCCGAGGCCTCTGGGCGCTCGGTGAAGATCGACCCCGTCGAACCGCAGAAGCGCCCGAAACCTTCGCAGGAAATCAAACGCCCATCGGCAAAAAAACCGGCGCTGGTGAAGGTGAAGAAACCGACACGAGATTAGGTGCCGTCAAGGAGGGGCGGAGCAACTCACGAGTCAGCTCCACAAGTTGCGATCCAGAGTTCGACGCGATCCGCGCCGTCCAGATCGGCGATCGTGCGCCCGACTTTCAGAATGCGATCATAGGCGCGTGGACTAAGACCCAGCTCGGTCATGGCCGTGCTCAACATCCCTTCGGCTTCTTCGCCTAACTGGCAGTAAGCTCGGATGAGCCTGCTCGTCATCCGCGCATTGGTGCGCACTTTTCCTTTGGTCTGGATGCCGCCATACGAAATGCCGGAAACGATGAGACGATTGGCATCCACACCAGGCTCCGTCTTCAGCCACTCCACGGCGGCGATGACATCCGTGTTGTAGCGCTCGTGCATTGCGATGGCGTGAAGTTGCACTTTCTCCGCGTTGGTTTCGCTAGCGCGAAATTTGTCCTGCAAATCCACGATGTATTCCCCAGGTGAACGCCCGTGACCGTGCCGATGCGGGACAAAAAAAATGAAGCCGTGGCTTGTCCAGAAGGCGCCGAGTGGTGGAAACGATCCAGGGAGCTTTTCGCTGCCATGATTATACACGATGGCGGGGAACGGCCCTGCGCCTACGGGCTTCCACAAGAAGCCGTGCAAGGTTTCGTTTCCACCTCCAAATTGCACCTCAATTGGCTCGACGGCGAATATCGAGCATGTCGCCAGCAAGCTGACAAGGAGCGCGGCTTTCACGTGTCGATAGAATAGGCGGAGACCTCATTTGTCGCGGCCATGTTCTTGGCGAGTGTCACAAAGTCCGACGGGATCATCAACACCGCCGTGCTGTTGTTCTCCGAGCCTATTTCCGAAAGCATCTGCATCCGACGGAGTTCCAGCGCCGCGGGGTTCGCCGCCATCTGCTCAGCCGCCTGCGCCAGCTTTTGCGAAGCCTCAAATTCCGCCTCCGCCTTTATGATCCGCGCGCGCTTTTCCCGGATTGCCTCCGACTGCATTGCCATCACCTGTTGCATCGCGGCGGGCAGTTCCACGTCCTTCATCTCGAAGCGCTCGATCTCCACTCCCCAGGCCGTCGTGGAATGTGCGATGCCTTCTCGCAGCAGCCCGTTAATCTTGTCCCGCGCTTGAAGAACCTCATCAAGATCGTGCTGGCCGATGATGTTGCGCAGACTAGTCAGCGCGAGTTGATAAACCGCGCCGCCCGCATTGTTGACGGCAATGACTGATTTCGCGGCGTCCACGATCCGATACCACAGAACGGCGTTCACTTTTATGGTGACGCTGTCGCGGGTGATCGTCTCCTGTTGTTCCGCCGAAACCGTGGTGGTGCGGATGTCGATCGTCACCCAGCGTTCGATACCAAGGGGAATGATCCAGAAAAGTCCGGGGCCCCGCACGCCGGCGAAGCGCCCGAGTCGGAAGACGACGCCGCGCTGGTACTCTTGCGCCACCCGCAGTCCCGAGAGCAAAACAACGACGCCGATAACGAGAGCGATATACATGGCCGAAAGCATAGATTTCGTTCTCTGTTCAAACAAAGGCATTTCACATCGCTTGCCGCCCGGCGGCGATGTCAGAAGCCGCCGTCCAAAATCGCAACCTGGTCATGCCCATACGGTTCCACCCGCGACCTACGAAGCTCCCATGCGCAAGCGCGCCGCTCGGGTGGTTGTCGTCGGCATCAAATACGGCGGTCGCTGTGGGCATGACCGCCGCCCGCCGTCAACGCGGCCGCACGAAAACTCGGCACCGCGTGTAACTTTGGCGTCAGATTACCTCAGTAAACGGTATGCCCTCAGTTTTTGCACCTTCCTCCACCCCGGCGCGATGCCCAGATTGCGGGGCGCCGCTGCCGGAGCACGCTCCGCAGGGACTCTGTCCGAAGTGTCTGTTTGCCGGGCTGGCTGCCGCGACGGAGAACGGCGTGAGAGCGGCTTCGCAGGTGCCTGTGCAAACGCCGGAGGAACTGGCTCCGAACTTTCCTCAACTCGAAATCCTCGAATACCTCGGCCGCGGCGGCATGGGCGTCGTTTACAAAGCGCGGCAGAAATCGCTTAACCGCCTGGTCGCCCTGAAGCTGCTTGCGCCGGAGCGGGTGACAGACGCGAAGTTCGCCGAACGCTTCACCCGAGAGGCCCACGCGCTCGCGGCGCTGAATCATCCGCACATCGTCACGGTCCATGACTTCGGCGAGGCAGGCGGGTTTTATTTCCTGCTCATGGAGTTCGTCGATGGCGTGAATCTGCGGCAGGCGATGAGTGCCGGCCGATTCACGCCCGAGCAGGCTCTAGCGGTCGTGCCGCCGGTCTGCGAGGCGCTGCAATACGCGCACGAGCACGGCATCGTTCACCGCGACATCAAGCCGGAGAACATCCTCCTCGACGCCAAAGGCCGCGTGAAGCTCGCCGACTTCGGCATCGCGAAACTCATCGGCGAAAGTGGCACGGGCATCCTGCCTGTGGAGGCACCGGGCACCGGCAGGTTGCCGGTGTCACC
>JBBRXP010000162.1:0-13860 GCA_038238555.1 Chthoniobacterales bacterium
GATCGTCTCGGAGCCAAATTTTTTCACGCGCGGCTCATCCGCTGTCGCAGCCGGCACCTCGATGCCCGCGGACTGGTATTGAAAAAGCGGCTTTGGTTTTTCTTCCACGCCGCGCGACGCGACGATGAGACCGAGGAGAAGGGCAAGGATGAGGGTCTTCATTTTTAGTTCGATGGGTTTTGTCTGTGCGTGCCGCAGCGTGGAGATGATATTTTAGCGAACGAGGCTGTCGAAGATCAACGCGGTGCCGGCGCTCATTTTTCCGCGAGTTCGTTTCAGCGGGTCGGATTTTGCATTCATCGTTTTGTTTTCCCGAGTTCGCGTTCCGGTTCCGCAATCGTCGGCAGCGAGCCGCGCAGGTTTTTCGGCAGCGATTCCGTCAGCCGCGTCTGCCATTGCGCCACGCCGATGGGCTTCTTCACGTCGCGGCGGCGTTCTCCTCCTCCAGCGGACGGACGAGCGGAATCGGCATCTCGCTGTTGCCATGCAGGCTGCTCATGAAAAAGCCGTGCTGATTGGCGCCGAGGAAAAAATTGAATCCAATCCCGCGCGGGAGGAACCGCCGTTCGCCCAGCGGCGCGATCTCCGGCAACCCGCGAAACAGGAAGGCGCCTTCGCCCGCGGGGGCTCAAAAAACCAGCCGCCAATCGTCGCGGCTGGCACGCCGTCGAGCCTCCGCGCGAAGTCCGCCTCCGCGTATTGCAGCGAGGTCGTGAACTCGATCGCGCCGCCAAATTTCCCGGTGACATGCCTCGCCCCGTGCCTGAGGCGCACGCCTCCCCTTCCGCGCGAAAAGTCCAGCTGAACGAGCGCCGGCTGCAATGCCGCGTCGGCCGCGGTGGCCTCCGCCGCCATGTGTGTCGAATTCCCCGGCAGGCAGCGAGACGAACGAATAGCCGTAGGGGTGACAGCTTTGGCCGTCGATGCCGGAGGGCGGGTCTTCGATTTTCGTCGTGGTGTATTGCGTGTTGGAGAAGCCCCACACGATGCGCACGTTTGGAAACTCCGGTTCGAGCGCGTCGGTCATTCGCTTGGACATTTCCCACGCGCGTCCACCGGGACGAAACCGATTCGCCTGGTCGAGGTCGGGAACGCCGAAGACGAGGTCCGGCTCGTAGTATTTGTTTATGTCGAGAAAGTTGGAGCCGAAGGTCAGTTCATTCCAAATCTCGAGGTCGAAGTCTTCGATGCCGAGCGAGCGCAGCAGACGGCAAATCGTCTGCGCATAACGCACCCAGCCCGCGGCGGTGGCATCGAACTCCGGCGAGCCGACAGGATAGAGCGGCAAGTATTTCAAGACCTGCAACGTCACCGCTTCGCCGTTCGAGCGGCCGGCTGAGCGTGCAAGCGCCCGTGCCGGCATTGTTTGTCGTTGAACGCCCGCGAAGCGTCTTTGTTTACTGAAAAGAGTTCAATACGCGCGGTGGCTGCCGTTACGGCTCTTTTTCGGTTCGCAGTTTCGATGGCAACTGGCACATCTTGCGAAACCCCCTCGTTGCGGGGTATCGCAAGCAAGAGATGGTCTCCCTGTCGCAACTTGCCCGGCATTTTCCGGTGTCGGTGCGCTGGTGAACATCTCCCTTTCTCTCGAATACCAATGAAAGCCCTCGTCAAAGCAAAATCCGAATCCGGCCTGTGGCTGCAAGAGGTGCCGGAGCCGAAGTGCGGCATCAACGACGTACTCATCCGCGTCCAAAAGACCGGCATCTGCGGCACCGACTTGCACATCTATAATTGGGACGCGTGGGCGCAGCGCACCATCCCGGTGCCGATGGTGGTGGGGCACGAATTCGTCGGCGATGTGGTCGCCACCGGCTCGAATGTGAACGACTTCCACCTCCGCGATGTGGTGAGCGCCGAGGGCCACGTGGTTTGCGGGCGTTGCCGCAACTGCCTCGCGGGACGCCGCCATCTTTGCAAGGACACGCAAGGCATCGGCGTCAACCGCGCGGGCGCTTTTGCAGAACTCATCAGCGTGCCGATGACCAACGTGTGGCATCACCGCCCGGGCGTGGATGCGGATGTGGCCGCGATCTTCGATCCGCTCGGCAATGCCGTGCACACCGCGCTGAGTTTCGACTTGCTCGGCGAAGACGTGCTCATCACCGGCGCGGGCCCCATCGGCTGCATGGCCGCCGCCGTTGCCAGGCACGCCGGCGCGCGTTTCGTGGTCGTGACCGACATCAATGACGACCGGCTCGCGCTCGCAAAAAAACTAGGCGCGGACGTGACCGTGAACGTGACGCGCGAGAAACTTGGGCTCGTGCAGCAGCGGCTCGGGATGCACGAGGGCTTCGATGTCGGCCTCGAGATGAGTGGCAGCCCGGAGGCCTTGCGCGACCTCGTCGATCAGATGTGTCACGGCGGAAAAATCGCGATGCTCGGCATCCCGAGCGGCGGCATTTCCATCGATTGGAACAAGGTGGTTTTCAATATGCTCACCATCAAAGGCATCTACGGCCGCGAGATGTATGAGACGTGGTACAAGATGACCGTGCTGCTCGAGAGCGGGTTGAAGATCGCGCCGATCGTGACGCACCGCTTTCACTACACCGAGTTCGAGCGCGGCTTCGAGGCAATGAAGTCGGGCTCGTGCGGAAAAGTGATCCTTGATTGGACATGAGCGTCGCGTGGCTGGCGCAGCTCCGCACGCAGCTCGCCGAGATGCGCGCCGCGGGTCTCTACAAGTCGGAGCGCGTTATCGCCTCGTCGCAGAACGCGCGCATCAAAGTCGGCGAGGGGCGCGAGGTGCTGAACCTTTGCGCGAACAATTACCTCGGTCTCGCGCAGCATCCCGAAGTGATCGCGGCGGCTCGCGAGGCGCTTGAACACTGGGGTTACGGGCTGGCGAGCGTGCGCTTCATCTGCGGGACGCAGGCGCTGCACAAGCAGCTCGAGGCGCGGATCAGCGAGTTCCTCGGCGCCGAGGACACGATCCTTTACGGCTCGTGCTTCGACGCCAACGGCGGGCTCTTCGAGACGTTGCTCGGTGCGGAGGACGCGATCATTTCCGACGAGCTGAATCACGCCTCGATCATCGACGGCGTGCGGCTCTGCAAAGCGCAGCGCTTCCGTTACCGCAACAACGACATGGCCGATCTCGAGGCAAAGCTACGCGAGGCGGACGAAAAAAAAGCGCGCTTCAAAATGATCGCGACCGACGGCGTCTTCTCGATGGACGGCGCCATCGCGAACCTTTCCTCCATCTGCGACCTCGCCGAAAAATACGACGCGCTCACGATGGTCGATGATTCGCACGCCGTCGGCTTCATGGGCCGCACGGGCCGCGGCACCCACGAACACTGCGGCGTGATGGGCCGCGTGGACATCCTCACCGGCACGCTCGGCAAGGCCCTCGGCGGCGCGAGCGGCGGCTACACCAGCGGCCTGCGCGAGATCGTCGAACTGCTGCGCCAGCGTTCGCGGCCGTATCTTTTCTCCAACTCGCTCGCGCCGATGATTGCCGGCGCGTCGCTCAAAGTGCTCGACCTTCTGAGCACCTCCACCGCGCTGCGCGACACGCTCGAATCGAACACGAAATTTTTCCGCGAGGAGGTGACGCGGCTCGGCTTCGACATCCTGGCCGGCACGCATCCCATCGTGCCGATCATGCTCGGCGATGCCGCGCTGGCGGGCCGCTTCGCCGAAGCGATGCTCGCACGCGGCGTCTATGTCATCGGTTTTTCCTATCCCGTGGTGCCGCACGGCAAGGCCCGCATTCGCACGCAAATCTCAGCCGCCCACTCGCGCGAAGACCTCGCCTTTGCCGTCGAACAATTTGGCAAAGTGAAACGGCAACTGGGCCTCTGAATCAACTCGATGCGATCACATCGCCGAGGACGCCTCAGGCAACACCTACGGCAACTGATCCACCTGTAACCCCAGGAACTTCCTCGTCAGCCCGCCGATCGGCGTCGCTAGGCGCACCGTCACCTCCTCGGTCACGCCGTCCGCCGGTCGTCACGGGCGGGCCGAGTTGCTCGATCTGGTTCTCGGTCCAATCCCGCGCCTGCAAATCGCCAGACACGCCCACATTGTAGTCCAGCGCCGTCTGCCCGATCAATTGGCGATACTTCATCGTCAGGTAGGTGCTGCCGCCCGTCGTTTGCAGCGCCGCGGTCGGGAGCTGAGTGACATTCGCCTGGAGCGGATTTGAGTCCGAACGCGTATTCCAGCCAGTTGGCAACGCCATCGCCCTCGGGGTCGGCATTGGCCCCGGCGATCAGCGGATTCCCGGCATTGGCTCCGAATTGCGTCGTCTTCCACTGCTGGAGGGGAGTCGCCGTGGCCGTGAGCGTGTAGCTCGTATTGGTGGCTGTCCCCGTAAAGGCCAGGTCTTCGTTGATCGTCGAGCCGGTGAGATTCGAGAAGTTGCTGCTGCGGCCTTATGCCTCCGTGCCTTTGATGATCGGCGTGAAATCGCTCCAGTTTTCAATCCTGAATCCACGGATATCGCGCACTGCGAGCGGGAACCAGGGCAATGCTTTCAATGCCAGAAGAGCGGCGAACAGATTCGCCATGTCGTCCGTTTCCGTCACATAGACGCTGCCTTGGATGCGCTCGAAATTGAACTTTCGCAGCGTGTTCGCAATGTCCGCATAGGCCGCCGTGGCTCCGCGCGGGTGATGTTCCTCGGCATCGGCGACAACAAGATCGAAGGCGATGGCGAACACAGCCTATTCGGCTTCGGGATCTAGGAGCGCGCGCTCGACCAGATAATCCAGTTCCTCCCCCGACTCGACCACCACGATCCGCACTTTCGTCTCGTCCGTCTTGCCGATGACTTTGTAGAGCGGCCCATCGGCGCCAAACGTCCGGTAGCTGCCGAGCAAATCATCCGCACTGCGGGCGAGTATTTTCATGGCGGGAGATTACCAATGCGGGGACTGCGGTCAAGGCCCGGCCGCGCAGTGTGACACGCGCCTCCGGCCCGTGCCCTTGCCTCGCGCTAACGCGGAGGTCGCACCCTACGGCAATTGATTGACCCGCAGTTTGAGAAACCTCTGCACCGTTCCACTGATCGGCGTCGCCACCCGCACCGTCACCTCCTCGGTCAAGCCGTCTCCCGTCGCCGCGGGCGTGCCGAGTTGCTCGATCTGGCTCTCGGTCCAATCCCACGCCTGCAAGTCGCCCGACACGCCCACGTTGTAGTCCATCGTCGTCTGCCCGATCAATTGGCGATACTTCATCGTCAGGTAGCGGTTGCCGCCCGTCGTTTGCAGCGCCGCGGTCGGGAGCTTCGAGACATTTGCCTGGAGCGGATTGAGCCCGAACGCGTATTCCAGCCAGTTGGCAATGCCATCGCCCTCGGGGTCGGCATTGGCCCCGGCGATCAGCGGATTCCCGGCATCGGCTCCGAATTGCGTCGTCTTCCACTGCTGGAAGGCAGTCGCCGTGGCCGTGAGCGTGTAGCTCGTATTGGTGGCCGTCCCGGTGAAGGCCAGGTCTTCGTTGATCGTCGAGCCATTGAGATTCGAGAAGTTGCCGCTGCGCGAGGCAAAGGTCATCACCTGAAAGCTGGTGCCTGCGCCCGGCTGAAAGCCGTTGACTCGGGTCACGCGCAGCGTGCCGTTCAGCGTCGCGGCGCCGGTGACGATGAGCCGGTCGAACTGGCTGCCAGCGGTGAGGCCGCCGATTTCGATGTCCAGCACGGCGGTGGGAAGCTGGGTATAGTTTCCGTTGATCGTCAGCGTGCCCGGCGAAGCCCCGGGACTACACTGCCCGCTGTTCGTCACGGAACCGCTGATCGTTCCATTGCCGGAGAGACCGCCGCCGTTGATGTTCAGGTTGCTGCCGGAAATTGTGCCGCCGCTGAGCATTGTCGTTCCGGCAGACTGGTTAAAACTGACGAAGCTTAGCGTCGCCGCCAGCGCCGCTACCGTGCCGGTGTTGTTGAATACGACAGCGGTGGTGCTGGTGGTAAAGTAAGTGGTCGCCGTGCCGCCGCTGGTGAAAGTGCCCGCATTGTTGAACGCATTCCCGCCGCCCGAATTGATCCCGAAGGCCTGCAGAGGGTAGTTCGAATTGCTTGAGGTGGCCGCGAAGGTGGCGTTGTTGTTGATCGTGCCGGCGTTGAAATACAGGTTGCCGCTGGTCCAGTTCAGCGCGCCATTGTTCTCCAGCACCCGGTTCAAAGTGACTTGGTTGCCGCTGCCAGGGCTGATATTTAGCACGCCTCCAGCGGCGACGACGGTCCTGCCCGTGCTACTCATCGTCCCGCCTGTCCAGTTCAGTGTGCCTTTCACCGTTAAGTCCGCGCTGCCCGCAAGCGTGGCACCGGAAAGGTTCAGCGTGCCAACGACATCCCCTGCGAGATAATTCGTCCCGCTCGATAAGACTGTTGCGCCCGCTCCCACAAAAGTGTTGCTCGTTTGAAAGGTGTGGCCTCCGGTGACGTTGATGATCGCGGATGCGGCAGCGGAGAAGGTTCCGTTGTGGGTTCCGCCAGCGTTCAAACTTAGCGTCGCGGCCAGCGCCGCGACTGTGCCGGTGTTGTTGAAGGCGACATTCGTGGTGCTGCCGGTAAAGTAAGTGGTCGCAGTGCCGCCACTGGTAAAAGTGCCTGCGTTGTTAAAAGCATTCCCACCGCCTGAATTGATTCCGTAGGCAGACAATGGGTAGTTTGAATTGCTTGAGGTGGCCGCGAAGGTGTCGTTGTTGTTGATCGTGCCAGCGTTGAAAGCGAGGACACCGCTGGTCCAGTTCACCAAGCCGTTGTTTTCCAGCACCCGATTCAAGGTGACCGTGTTACCACTGCCAGGGCCGATGTTTAGCACGCCTCCGCTGGCAACGACCGTCTTGCCCGTGCCGCTCATCGCCCCTCCTGTCCAGTTCAGCGTGCCTCTCACCGTCAAGTCCGCGCTGCCCGCAAGCGTGGCACCCGTGAGATTCAGCGTGCCAATGACATCTCCTGCGAGATAACTTGTCCCGCTCGATAAGGTCGTCGCACCGGCTCCCACAAAGGTGTTGCTCGTCTGGAAAGTGTGCCCGCCGGTGATGTTGATGATCGCGGACGCGGCAGCGGAGAAGGTTCCGCTGTGCGTTCCGCCTGCGTTCAAACTCAGCGTTGCGGCCAGCGCCATCACAGTGCCGGTGTTGTTGAACGCAACATTTGTGGTGCTGCCGGTAAAGTAAGTGGTCGCTGTGCCGCCGCTGGTAAAAGTGCCTGCGTTGTTAAAAGCATTCCCGCCGCCCGAATTGATCCCGTAGGCGGACAATGGATAGTTCGAGTTGCTTGAGGTGGCCGCGAAAGTGGCGTTGTTATTGATCGTGCCAGCGTTGAAAGCGAGGACACCGCTGGTCCAGTTCACCAAGCCGTTGTTTTCCAGCACCCGATTCAGGGTGACGGTGTTGCCGCTGCCGGGGCTAATGTTCAGCACGCCTCCGCTGGCAACGACCGTCTTGCCCGTGCCGCTCATCGTCCCTCCTGTCCAGTTCAGCGTGCCTCTCACCGTCAAGTCCGCGCCGCCCGCAAGCGTGGCACCCGTGAGATTCAGCGTGCCAAGCACCTCGCCAGCGAGATAGCTCGTCCCACTGGATAGGACAGTTGTGCCCGCTCCTACAAAGGTGTTGCTCGTTTGGAAGGTGTGGCCTCCGGTGATGTTGATGATCGCGGATGAGGCAGCCAAGAAGGTGCCGCTGTGCGTTCCGCCCGCGTTCAAACTCAGTGTCGCCGCCAGCGCCGCTACCGTGCCGGTGTTGTTGAATGCGACATTCGTCGTGCTGCCGGTAAAGTAAGTGGTCGCCGTGCCGCCACTGGTAAATGTGCCTGCGTTGTTAATGGCATTCCCGCCGCCCGAATTGATCCCGTAGGCGGACAATGGGTAGTTCGAGTTGCTTGAGGTAGCCGCGAAAGTGGCGTTGTTATTGATCGTGCCAGCATTGAAAGCGAGGACGCCGCTGGTCCAGTTCACCAAGCCGTTGTTTTCCAGCACCCGATTCAGGGTGACGGTGTTGCCGCTGCCGGGACTGATGTTCAGCACGCCCGTGGCGGCGACGACGGTCTTTCCCGTGCTACTCATCGTCCCGCCTGTCCAGTTCAGGGTGCCTTTCACCGTCAAGTCCGCGCTGCCCGCAAGCGTGGCACCAGTGAGATTGAGCGTGCCAAGCACATCGCCAGCGAGAAAACTCGTCCCGCTGGATAAGACAGTTGCGCCCGCTCCCACAAAAGTGTTGCTCGTTTGGAAGATGTGGCCTCCGGTGATGTTAATGGTTGCCGATAGGGCGGCAGAGAAAGTTCCGCTGTGCGTTCCGCCCGCGTTCAAACTCAGCGTCGCGGCCAGCGCCATCACAGTGCCTGTGTTGTTGAACGCGACATTCGTAGTGCTGCCGGTAAAGTAGGTGGTCGCCGTGCCGGCACTGGTAAATGTGCCCGCATTGTTAAAGGCATTCCCGCCGTCCGAATTGACTCCGTAAGCGGACAATGGGTAGTTCGAGTTGCTTGAGGTAGCCGCGAAAGTGGCGTTGTTGTTGATCGTGCCGGCATTGAAAGCGAGGACACCGCTGGTCCAGTTCACCAAGCCGTTGTTTTCCAGCACCCGATTCAAGGTGACCGTGTTACCACTGCCAGGGCCGATGTTTAGCACGCCTCCGCTGGCAACGATCGTCTTGCCCGTGCCGCTCATCCATCCGCTGCTCCAGTTGAGCGTGCCTGTCACCATCACATTTCCCGTGCCGATTAGGGTCGCACCGTTAAGGTTCAACACCGCAAATACTGCGCTCGAAGGAATGCTCACAGAGCCAGAGTTTAGCTGCACGACATGACTTGAGGTTGGCACCGTCATTGGGTTCCAGTTGGCGGAGTTGAACCAATTGCCGTCGCCCGCCGTGCCGGTCCATGTGACCACGCTGGCCGTCGTGACCGTGAGCGTAGCCGCGGCACTGAGCGCGGAGCCAAAGGCGTTGCTCACGCGCACGCGGAATTGCGCGCCGCTGTCGGCCAGCGTCAGGACGGGCGTGGCGTAGGTGGGAGCAGTCGCACCGGGAAGGTCCACGCCGTTGCGCTGCCATTGGTAGGCCAGCACGGGCGCGCCGCCGGCCGTGACGCTGAAGCTGGCGCTCGCCCCGGCGGGCACGGACCGGCTCTGCGGCGCCGTGAGAATGGTGATGGGACCGGAACCCAATCCGGCAGTGAGCGTGTAAGCCGTGGTCGGATTGTAAGAGCCATTGCCGACGGGGTACCCATAGACGCGCACGTAGTAAGTGCCGGTGACGGTGGCATTGTGCGTGATGTTTTCGGCCACTCCGGTGTCGTGGTAGGAGCCTTTGAGGTAGGCGGCGTCGGGGCCGAACAATTCCATGTCGTAGTCATTGGCGGCAGGCACGGAGAGATCGAAGGTGAGCACGCCGGGCGTGGTGACTTGCACGCTGAACCAGTCCACGTCCGCTGGGCTATCCACATACGCCGTGCGGCTCTGGCCGGGGGCGATGGGTGTGGCGGTGAGGGAGGAGTTATTCGGCTCGTAAGGGTCGTTGCTGGGGTTGCCCGTGGTGTCGTTGTGAACGGTGACATTCACCGGAGCGCTGATGCCGAGCAGGGTCTCGATGAGGCCACCGTAGGCTTGGGCGGTAAGCGTATGGGGACCATCGGCGACTTGCAGGGTATTCCAACTGAAGGCGAATGGCGCGGTGGTGTCGTTGGCCTTGAGCACGCCATCCACGAAGAACTGCACGCGCGTGATCGAGGCCGCGACCGCAGCATTCACCGCGACCGAGCCGCTGGCGGTGGCACCGGGCACCGGGGATTGCAGGGTGACAAAGGGCGAACCAGTGCCGGTGTCGAAGCCCAGCGTGAAGACTTGGCTGATGGTTTGATTCTGACCGGAGTAGGCAATGACGCGGTATTGCCCGGCATCGGCGGCTACGGCGGGATTGCGGGTGTAGGTGGCGAGCCCGCTCGATCCGTAGGCGGTGCCCCATGTCGCGGTGGCTGGGTCGTATTTCTGCCAGGCGTAAGAGATGGAGTGGCCGGGGTAGGAGAAGCCCTTCTGCTCCCGGCGCGTGGTGGCATGAGCGGTGAAGGAGACGGGCTGACCCTGCGTGGCGTCCGGGATGGAGACGGGCTGCTGGTCGATGAGGATTTCGTTGAAGAACAAGCTCCGCCACCAACCAAGCTGGGTGGAATTGGCTGGATAGTAGGGTGCGCCGGCGAGGTCGGAAGGCACGGTCGCATTCGGGCCTGTGGTGGTGTTGACGGTGTCGGCGTAGAATTGGATGGGGCCGAAGTGGCCGTAGCGGAACGGGAGAGACAGAAAGAAGTCGCCGTAAGTCTGATCCCCTGGAATGTTGGAGGCGTAGTCCACTTCGAGATTGATGTCGTATTGGCTCCACGCGAATTGCTGCTGCGTTCCCGGTCCGGTGACAGTCGAACGAATAGTAGTTTTCGAGTTGAAGGATGCGCTCGTTTCCCTGGAACTGCAGGATGCCGTTGATTTCCTCGCGAGTGAGTGAGCTATCCGCCAGGGCAGACCCCGGAATGTGTGGGTCGAGCAGGGTGATCTCGACGACTGCCTTTGGATTGTTCGCCAGTAGGTACTTCGTCGCAGCGCGAGCGGCCCACGAACCGGCGCTGTGGGCGATGAAGTGGACGCGTTCGAGATTGGGACAGGTCTCGTGGAGTAACTCCCCGAGATGCTGACCGTGGCGGTGTCCGGTTTCCGCCGCCTCAGCTCCATTGATGACTGCCGTACCTCCGGTGAAGATTGGGCCGGTGTCGGCATCCGCTTCCCAATGGTATTTGAGCAGCTTCCAGTCGGTGCCGTCGATTTGCGCGCGGAGCCGGGTGTCGAGGGAGGCGAACTCGTCCGTATAGCTGTCCGGGTTGCTGTCAGGATTCCATCCGTGGATGAGCACGATGAGCTTCTTCGCGGAAGGCGTGAGCCGGGACTCCTGGCCATCCGGTGCCGTGGTATTCACGCTGGACGGAAAGTGGAGATAGCGGAAGAGCACGACGTTCAGGTTCGCACCGGTCGGTGGCGTCCCGGCGTATTGAGTGAAGGTGACCGATCCCTCCGTGAAGGAGCCATTCGCCGGATTCCACACCGCGTCCGTTGGGAATTGAGTGTTCGGAGGAAATGGCGACCAGTCCAAGTAATCGGTGCTGCGCGAGAGGAAGAGATCCTTCGTGCGATTGGCAAAAGGTCCAGCGGTGCGGGCGGTGAAATCCAGCGTGACGGTGTTTTGATTCTGCTGGTCCTGCCAGACGCCCCACCTGCAATGGCCGTAGCTGCGAACCGGAAAGTGGTCCAAGTCCGTGAGGCCGTAAGTGAGCGTGGCGCCATTCCAATGAGGCGAATGATCAACCGCGCGAGCCGATCCGGTAAACGCGATCAGCACAGCCACCAACGAGAGGAGCAATCTCAGGCGTGACGCTTTCATCGCCGGAAATCGCGCCGTCGTCGTCCGCGGGAGAATGGCGTGTGCATGGGGAGTGGCTGGGAAGAAGTTGCGGGGCAGCGGGCGCGCGTGTCAATCCATGTCTGGCGGAGCATTTCGCTGCAAGTTCCAAAAAGCGACAATCCGTCCGCTCTCAAGATGGCCGCTGCGCCGCAGGGTGCGGGAGTGCGTCCGCTGCCTCGCGCCGTTCTCGGCAAGAATCTCAACCGCCTGCGAACCCAGGCCGGCTTGACGCAGGACGACGTGGCCGGCCTGGCGCAGATCGACCGGCGCTATGTGCAGCGGATCGAAGCCGGCACGGCCAACCCTGGCATCGACGTGATCTGCCGGATTCGCACAGCCCTCAACGCGTCGTGGGCAGAAATGCTGCGCGGGCTCGGGAATCCGGGCGACGATTGAGAGCGGGGTGAGGAATGGTCTTCGATTTCTTGCCTGTTTCCATGTTCCCTTTGATTACCGTGCGCCCCCCACGCGCTCAACCAGTCGAGTCGATCTTTCATCCGGTGTGAGTCCGCGGCTCAACTCGCAGGCAGATCAAACAACGTCGGCGTTCGTGTCAGCACTTCCTGCACAACGGCGGCGGGGCACTTTGCAGATGGGTTGCCATCGACCCTCCTTCCAGTCTTGGGAGCGCACATGGTCGCACAGCACGACGCCGGATACGGGCAGACCGGCGGGCAAGACCCACTCGAATGGGTGACCTTTTGCCTGACTCGTAATGGGGCAGACTATGGCGATTTCTTTCTTCACGGCGGAAGAATCTCGCGGCCCACGTCTGCGCCTCAGTCGGTTGCCCGGTACAAATTTTCTGTTGTCACCTGCGCGAGCAGATCGTCCAGGCGCAAACGCATTGCCGCAGGCTTCACCGTCGAAGGGCGAGGCTGTCGCCCCACTTTTGAATGGTCGCGGTCATGTTTCTACATTGAAGCTACGGATTGGGCCGTCAATGGATTGGGAACTCGGGTTCCAGCGGGCGGTGACGCGGTTACACCCGCTGCCACTCGGGCTTGTTTGCATGGACCCAGCGGAAGTAATCGAGCTTCGTGAGATCCGCAGCGGCGGGTTCGTCGAGCAGCGCTTTGGCGACCGGGTGCATTTGCAAGATGCTAGCGGGATTCATCGACGTGATCGCGCCTTCGACCGCTGCTGCGATCGCCTTCGCCTTGCTCGCTCCGAAGGCGAGCAGGAGCACCTGGCGGCTCTCCATGATCGTGCCGACGCCCATGGTGATGACGTGCAATGGCACCTCTTGAGCGGCGCCGAAAAAGCGCGCGTTGTCGGCGCGCGTTCGCTCGGTCAGCGTCTTGATGCGGGTGCGCGAAGCGAGCGAAGAAGTCGGCTCGTTAAATCCGATGTGGCCGTCGCCGCCGATGCCGAGCACTTGCAAGTCGATCCCGCCCGCAGCCTGGATCGCGGCTTCGTAGCGGGCGCACTCGGCGGGAACGTTTGCGGCCCTGCCGTTGGGAATGTGGATGCGCTCGGGCAGGACGTTGATGTGGTCGAAGAGATTTGCCCACATGAAGGCGTGGTAGCTCTGCGGGTGCTCCGGCGGCAGGCCCACGTATTCGTCGAGGTTGAAGGTGGTGACGCGCGAGAAATCGAGCGCCTCCTCGCGGTGCAGCCGGATAAGCTCGCGATACATCCCCAGTGGCGTGCTGCCCGTGGCGAGGCCGAGCACGCACGCGGGTTTTTCGCGGACCAACTTCGCGACGATGCGCGCCGCAATGTGGCTGGCTGCGTCGGCGGTCGGTTGGACGATGATCTCCATGCGCGCTAGTGCCCAAGCCGTTTGCCGAGCTTCGCGATCACGTCGTCGCGGAAGCGGTCGATGAAGCCTGTGACGTAATCGAGCACGTCGAGCGAGTCGTCGCGCACCAGCGGAGTGAGGTCCATCGCGAAGCCGAGCGCGTTGCTTTGATCCACGCTGTGGCTGTCGAAAAATGTGGCGTTCGCGCGCCGCCGGCCGAGCACGGCGAGGTCGTAGCGTTTGCCCCCGGCGATCTGGCTGTCGAAGATGCCGTTGAGCGCCGCGGCGAGATTTTCGTGGCCGCCCACGTCGTGCGCGATCTTCTCGGCGTCGGGCATCCAATCAAGGCTGCGCCACACTTCGCAGCCATGCACCGCTTCCGGCCGCTGCTCGCGCGGTAGCTCGCGGATCGCCTGGATCACGGGCACCACCACCGCGATGTGCGTGGCATGTTTGTCCGCCGGATTGTGCGTATAGACCACGCGCGGCCGGGTCACGGCGAGGATGGCGCGGAGGTCTTCCTTGAGCCGCGCGTCGCTGGGGTCGTTCGCGATCTTGCTCGGGTAATCGAGTTGCATCATCGCGCCGTAGCGCCCGACCGCCGCGGCCTGCCGCTGTTCCTCGCGACGCACCCGCATCATTTGCTCATCGCTGAAGCGCGCATACTCGCCGGTGCGCGCGCTGCCGCTGCCGTTTGTGCAAGTCACGCCGCCGAACCA
>JBBRXP010000163.1:0-13805 GCA_038238555.1 Chthoniobacterales bacterium
CTTCTAGAATCTCGCTCTTTTGCGGAGAGCGAGATTCTAGAAGCGACCCCTCCACCCGCAACTTCATCGCCTCCACTCCCGCCGCGGATTGATGTCTTGTTCGCAGCCGTCGGTTCGCTTAGCCTGCGAGAACCTCGCGAGCGGAAACCCGGCGTTCGCAGATTCCACATCTTTATGAACCCCACGCGCCCCCTCCTCGCGGTCTTCGCCTGCCTGTGTCTCACTCACACCGCTCTGCACGCCCAGGTGCCGCAGATCATCAATTACCAGGGCCGCGTCGCCGTCGGCACGGTGAACTTTAACGGCGCGGGCCAGTTTAAATTTGCCCTCGTCAACGCCGCGGGCGCCACCACGTTTTGGAGCAACGACGGCACGAGCGCCGCCGGCTCGCAGCCCACGGCCGCTGTTTCGCTCACGGTCTCGAAGGGCCTTTACTCCGTGCTGCTCGGCGACACCACGCTTCCGAACATGACGGCGATCCCCGCGAGCGTCTTTGCCAACGCCGATGTGCGTTTGCGCGTGTGGTTCAACGACGGCGCGAACGGCTCGCAACTCCTCGCGCCCGATCAGCGCATCGCCGCGGTGGGTTATGCGATGGTGGCGGGCAATGCCGCGTCGGTCGCCGACGGGACCATCACCGCGGCAAAGATCGCCCCCGGCGCGGTGGGCGCGGCCCAACTCGCGGACGGTGCGGTCTCAGGAGAACTCTGGACGCCGACGACCGCCGCCGGTGCGCCCGCGGCGCGCTTTTCGCACACCGCAGTCTGGACCGGCAGCGAGATGATCGTCTGGGGCGGCCAAGGCAACAGCGGTGTCTTGAACGACGGAGCGCGCTACAATCCGGCGCTCAATATCTGGACGCCGGTCAACACCAGCGGCGCTCCCGCCGCGCGCTCGTTGCACACCGCGGTCTGGACGGGCAGCGAGATGATCGTCTGGGGCGGAATCGGCAGCGCAGGTCACTTCAACGATGGAGGGCGCTACAATCCCGCGACCAATACCTGGACGGCGACGAGCCTCACTGGCGCTCCCGCCGCGCGCCGTTATCACACCGCGGTCTGGACGGGCAGCGAGATGATCGTCTGGGGCGGAGGGATCGGCGGCGGAATCCAAGGCGTGACGAAGTTTGGCGACGGCGCGCGTTACAACCCAGCGAGCAATAGTTGGACGCCCACCAACCCGAGCGGCGCGCCCGCTGCGCGCTATCTTCACACCGCGGTGTGGACCGGCGGCGAGATGATCCTCTGGGGCGGACTCGGCGCGGATTACTTCAACGACGGCAGTCGCTACAACCCGGCGGCCAACAGTTGGACCGCCACCAGCCCGAGCGGCGCTCCAGCCGCGCGCGTGGGCCACACCGCAGTGTGGACGGGCGCGCGCATGATCGTGTTTGGCGGCAGCGGCGCGAGCAATTTCAGCGACGGCGGGCGCTACGATCCGGGCGCGAATAGTTGGGCGCCCACGGCCAGCGCGGCTGTTGCGCGCGTTTCGCACACCGCGGTCTGGACTGGCAGCGAGATGTTGGTCTGGGGCGGATCGTCCGGCGCCGGCGGCTTGAATACCGGCGAGCGTTACATTTCCTCGACCGACCTGTGGATGCCGATCACCGCCACCACCCCGCTGGCCGCGCGCGATCGCCACACCGCGGTGTGGACGGGCGGGGAAATGATCATCTGGGGCGGCGCAGCGGGCCTCGCGATCGTCAACGACGGCGCGCGGCTGCGGCTCTCGAATATCCTCGCCGGATCGCTCAGCAGCGCGCAACTCACCGTGCCGCTGCAATTCACCGGCGCCACCGCGTCCGCGAGCACACTCTCCGGCGCCAATAGCGCCACCGGCGGCACCGGCGTGGCGGGCGTGAGCACCGGCGGTACCAGCGGCGTCGGCGTCTCGGGCGATGGCGGCGCCGGCACCGGGGTCGCGGGAGTCGCCAGCGGCTTCTCGGGGATCGGGGTTTCGGGAATCAACCCGGGCGGCATCGGTGTGTATGGCGAATCGACGAACTCCACCGGCGTGCGCGGCCAAACGACGACCGGCATCGCCGTTTCCGGCGTCAGCTACGGCAGCGGACTGGCGGGACAATTCGATGGAAACGTGAACGTGTATGGCTTGCTCAAGGGACTGAAGGGCGGACGGATCGGAGTCCTCGGGGGAGACTCGGCCGCCGTCGAGGGCTTCGGATTCGGAGGAAGCACCGGCGTCTATGGAATAGGCGGGGAACCCAATGGAATCGGGGTCTCGGGCATCGCGGGCACCAATGGCTACGGCATCTACGGCTCGAGCAACCAGTATGCGGGTTGGTTCGCCGGCGGGGTGGTTATCACGGGAACCCTCTTCAAAGGCGGCGGTGCGTTTAGGATCGATCACCCGCTCGACCCCGCCGGCAAATATCTCTCCCACTCCTTCGTCGAGTCCCCCGACATGATGAACATTTACAACGGCAACATCACCCTCGACGGAAAGGGCGAAGCGGTGGTCACGCTTCCCGAGTGGTTCGATGCGCTCAACAAGGAGTTCCGTTATCAGCTCACCTGCATCGGCGGTTTTTCTCCCGTCTATATCGCGCAGGAGATCGCGGGCAACCGCTTCAAGATCGCCGGCGGCAAGCGCGGCCAGAAAGTCTCCTGGCAGGTCACCGGCATCCGGCACGATGCCTGGGCCAATGCGCACCGCATCCCGCTCGAAGAAGAGAAGCCCGCCGCCGAACGCGGCTCCTATCTGCACCCGG
The DNA here is from genome assembly GCA_038238555.1 of Chthoniobacterales bacterium. GTDB lineage: Bacteria > Verrucomicrobiota > Verrucomicrobiia > Chthoniobacterales > Chthoniobacteraceae > JANNXQ01. The sequence goes on from JBBRXP010000163.1 coordinate 2,729, forward strand.
AGGCGATCGGCCAGCCCGCGGAGAAGAGCGTCGAGTGGGCGCTCCATCCCAAGGAAATGCGGGAGCGGAAAGAACGCGAGGAGGCGGGGAAGTGAATCGTCAATCGCACCAAAGAAATCAGCATCACATGAAGAACTTATTCGCATTGCTTGTCGGGATCGTTTCGATCGTGTCGGCACTCCACGCGCAGGTGCCGCAGATCATCAATTACCAGGGCCGCGTCGTCGTCGGCGCGGTGAACTTCAACGGCACGGGGCAGTTCAAATTCGCGCTCGTGAATGGCGACGGCTCGGAAACTTTCTGGAGCAATGACGGCACGAGCATCGCCGGCAGCGAGCCGGCGAGCGCCGTCTCCATCGCTGTGAGCAAGGGCCTCTATTCCGTGTTGCTCGGCGACACTTCACTCGGCGCCAGCATGACGCCCATCCCCGCGAGCGTCTTCAGCAATTCCGATGTTCGCCTGCGCGTTTGGTTTAATAATGGAATCAACGGCTCGCAACTTCTCGCGCCCGATCAGCGCATCGCGGCGGTGGGCTATGCGATGATCGCGGGCAATGTGGCCGACGGCGCGATCACCGCGGCCAAGCTCGCCAATGGCGCGGTCACCGCCGCGAGCATCGCCGATGGCTCCATCGGCGCGCCGCAACTCGGCGCCGGTGCCGCGGCGGCAAATCTCAACGCCGGTGGCCAGAGCGGAGTGGGCAGTGGCGGCGTGGTGCTTTCCACCAATCCAGACGCGACCGAGTTGATCAATGCCGGCTACGTGAAGCTCACCGGCATCGAGTCCGCCGAGCGCTACCGGTCGTTGCACAACGCGCCGCCCGGCGACCGCTACACGCACACCGCCGTCTGGACCGGCAGTGAGATGATCGTCTGGGGCGGCGTCAACTCGAACGGAACCTATCTCAACGATGGTGCTCGATACAATCCGGTCTTCGATCTTTGGACGCCGATCTCCGCGAAGAACGCACCCTCCGAGCGCGCGGGGCACAGCGGGGTCTCGGTCGCTGGGATCATGATCGTCTGGGGCGGATCGAACAGCGCCACGACCTTCGCGGACGGCGGTTATTACAACCCCGCCAGCGACGAGTGGACGCCGATCCCGGTGTCGCCACTCATGTCGGCGCGTGCTTATCACACTGCGGTCGTCTCCAGCGCCAATGAGGTAATCATTTGGGGCGGCATCGGCCCTGGCAACACGCCGCTCAACACCGGCGGGCGGCTCTATTTCACCCAATGGCAGGCCGCTACTTCGTTGGCCGGAGCCCCCGTCGCCCGCTACGTGCATCGCGCGGTCTGGACGGGCACGGAGATGATCGTCTGGGGCGGCGCGGAGACCGGTTCCGTATTTCGCAACGACGGCGCGCACTACAACCCGACGACTAACACCTGGACGCCGATGACCGCGAGCCCCCTCGCGTCGCGCTATGCGCACGTCATGGTCTGGAGCGGCTCCCAAGTGCTCGTCTGGGGTGGGCTGGGCGCTGCCTATTACGGGGACTGCGCGAGCTACGCACCCGGGACAAAGACCTGGACGCTGCTGAGCAATGCCGATGCGCCGAGCCCGCGCTTCTACTCCACCGCGGTCTGGACCGGCTCGGACATGATCGTCTTTGGCGGTCAGGGCAGCGCGAATACCCCGCTCAATGACGGTGCGCGTTACGATCCCACCACGAACGCGTGGACCGCGCTGCCTGCCGCGGACTCGCCGACCGGGCGCTACGTTCACACCGCCGTCTGGACGGGCGAGGAGATGATCGTCTGGGGCGGCTACGGGCGCCTCAACACGGGCGTCGCAACGCTCAAGGACGGCGCACGCTTCAAGCCTGCCGGCGGCGGCTCGTGGACGCCGCTGGCCGCGGCGCGAGGCGGCGCCACCACGGTTTGGACCGGCAATGAGGTGCTCATCTGGGGCGGCGGCTACGGCAGCATCGTGTACCCCGGCGGTTTGCGACTGGACATGACCACGAATACCTGGCGGCGGATTTCCCCCGATCCCGCCATTGCGCCGCGCTTCGGTCACACCGCTCTCTGGTCGGGCAGCGAGATGATCGTCTGGGGTGGCTTCGACATCAGCTACAATCCGTTTACCGTTTACAACTACATGAACACCGGCGGGCGCTACAATCCGGCCTCGGACACGTGGACGACGACCGACAGCACCAACGCACCCACGGCGCGCAGCTCGCACACCGCGGTCTGGACCGGCAGCGAGATGATCGTCTGGGGCGGCTACAGCACCGGCAATCAATTCTTCGGCGACGGCGCACGGTATGACCCGGCGACGGATGGCTGGACGCCTGTGCCGGACGACCCGGCGGTGTCCGCGCGACTCTCTCACAAGGCCGTTTGGACCGGCAGCGAAATGCTCATCTGGGGGGGCTACGGCTCCGCCTTCGCCTATGCCATCGCGGGCGCCCGCTTCGATCCGGTCGCCGGCGCGTGGACGGCCATGAGCACCACGGGGGCGCCGGCGGCGCGCACATATTTCAGCGCCGTGTGGACCGGCAGCGAGATGCTCGTCTGGGGCGGTGTGGTGGAGGTCACCTTCGATTACGTCAACAACGGCGGTCGCTACAATCCTGCCTCAGACACTTGGACGGAAATTGCGCCCACCCCCGTGGTCAGCCGGCGCGGCACGCACGCGGCGGTGTGGACTGGCAGTGAAATGATCGTCTGGGGCGGGCGCAGCACCGCCGGCGGCAACAGCCTCGGCGATGGCGGTCGCTACGATCCCACTGCGGGCGGCGGCGCGGGGAAGTGGACCGCGATCCCGCCGAGCGCCACCATCGGCCCGCGCAGCGATTCCCCCGGCGCAGTCTGGACGGGCACCGAGATGATCCTGCACAGCCCGTATTCGTCGGAGCGGGGCAGCTACGCCGACGTCTTCTCCTACACGCCGCCCAAGACGCTCTATCTCTACCTGCGCCCATGAAACGCCGGCTCGTTCTCTCGCTCGCGCTGCTCTGCGCCGCCAGCAGTCTTTTCGCCGCGGAAAAATCCTCGTCCTCTGCGGTCGCGGATCGGGCCGCAGTGGAGCGCGTCTATTACAATCATCGTCTCGGCACCAAGCAGCCTTTCGAGCAGGTGTTGCCTGTCGCTGCGATCGAGAAAGCCGTGCGCGCTGAGTTGAAAAAGGAGGCCGTGCTCAAAGGCGTCTATGGCGTCGCGATCACCGATGCGCAGGTCGCCGCGGAGGTGCAGCGCATCGACTCGACCACCCGCGCGCCCGAGACGCTCGCCGAAATCAAAGCGGCCTTGGGCAAAGATGCCGCGCGCTTTGCCCGCACCGTGGCGCGCCCGATCCTCGTCGAGCGCGAACTGCGCGCGCGATTTGAAAACGACGACAAGACTCACGCGCCGCAACGCCGTCTCGCCGAGCGCGCGCGTGAAGCCGCGCTCGCCGCGCAGAAGGAAGGCTTCACCGTGCAACTCGCCGCCTTGCGCGAAGGCGGCGCCGTCAACGAGGCGACATGGCTCTTCGCGCCGCGGCCCGCCGAGACCTCACCCAGCCCGCATCCGCCCGGCCCCACCACTTCCGAAAAAACAGGCAGCGTCAGCTACGCAAACGAAGCCGCCGCGCAAGTGGCGCAGGTGCTCTCCTCACCGGAGCCTGGTCGCGAGGACGCGGAGCGAAAGTCTTATTTCGAAGACCTGCCCGGCGAACTGCAACAGGTTCTGCGCGCGCAACTCCGCCAGCTCGGCGACGTGAGCGCGGTGATCGAAGGGCCGCGCGCGTTTCAACTTTATCTCGCCCGAGAACGCACCGCTGCCGCGCTGAGCGCCGCTGTGCTCACCCTTCCCAAGCGCAGCTACGAAGACTGGCTCGCGCAGCAACCCGAACCGTAGCACCCCATGAAAACGAACGAGGCAACCCCAAGGAGCGGCGATTTCCAATCGCCGAACCTCATCACGATGGGCGATTGCAAATCGCCCCTCCTTGTCCTGCTGCTCGCCCTCACCACATCGCTCCACGCAGGCCCGCGCACGAGCGCCAACTACTCCATCGCCACCGACACCGCCGACGCCGGCGGCAAACGGACGACCAGCGCGAGCTACACCAATGACGGCAGCGTGGGCTTGATCGCCGGCCTTTCCACGGTCGCCGCGCCCCCGGAGACTGCGAAGAGCGGCTACATCGGTCAGCTCTACGACATCGTCGGCTTCATCCTGAGCGCGAGCCCGACGACGATCGATGAAGGAGGCACCCTGCAATTAAGCGCCGGACATTTGCTGGACGACGCGACGACGCTCGCCGTCCCCGCCACGTCCGTCGCGTGGAGCGTGGCGAGCGGGCCGCTGACTTCCATCGATGCGAGCGGCCTCGCGACTGCGGGCCTCGTCTATCAAAACACCGCCGCCACCGCCCAGGGCATTTTTGCAGGCAACACCAGCACCCTCGCGCTGACCGTGGTGAATGTGAACCTCGACAACTTCGGCGCCTACGCCGGCGACACCCTCGACGACGCCTGGCAGGTGCAATACTTCGGCCAGCCGCCCAACGCGAACGCCGGCCCCAATGTCGATTTCGACCGCACCGGCCAGACGAACCTTTTCAAATACATCGCCGGCCTGAACCCGCTCGACCCGAACTCGCGCTTCACTCTCTCGATCGCCGCCGTGCCCGGCCAGCCAGCGCAGAAGAACCTGATCTTCACCCCGCGCCTGACCGACCGTAGTTACGTGGTGAAATCCAAAGCGGACCTGCCGGGCGCGACATGGGATCCGCTCACGAGTTCCACTTTCAGCGACAACGCGCCGCTGCAACAGCGCACCGTGACGGACCTGAGCGCTACGGGAGCGAGGAAGTTCTACCACGTCGAGATCACCAAGCCGTAGGGGTGGGGGAGCCAAGTGTTTTTAGGGGTCGGTCCGAGCAGACGTGCAGATTTAAATTTGCGGCTCGCGTCGCACGTATGCACGGACTGACCCGAATGGCATTATGCTCACCCCAAATCGCATTACGTATGTCCCGGGATTGAAGGATTCCAGGCGTTTTCAAAATCGGTGGAGCTGCTCGTATTTAAAATGCGGGTTCCTTTCGTGGAGCAGGAAAGCGCATTCGTCAATCAGCAGCGCGGCGTAGCTGCGAAGCCCCGTCGCAGGAAGTGCACGCGGCGGTGCGCCGCGCGATCAGCGGATTTCCACGACGCGCTGACCGCTCTCGAATTCGCGCTCGATGGCAATCCAGCCTGTCTCGAACCTCGCAAGGAGCGCGGCGGTGCGACAATTGCCGAGGCGCACCCACAGCAAGCGGCCCAGATCATCGGGACGATTCGCCAGATGGAAGAAGTCCTCGTCCTTCGAGACAACGATCCGGTTCTCCGCCGTCGCGTGCGTCCAGATCTCGGAATCCGGTGCAGTCTCCATTCCTCGGTCGAGCACATGCACTGCATCCGACCTCGCAGCGAGCCAGTGGGCGAGGGCCGCGGGGAGTTGATTATCCACAAGGAACTTCACGCCGCAGCGAGCACGGTGTGATCGGCTTGGTGCGCGGCGTAAAGGAGCGCGGCCTCGATATCGGCCGTTTCCAGGAACGGATAATCGCGCAGGATTTCTTCACGCGCCGCGCCCGCGGCGAGCAGTTCCAGCAGATCCGTGACGCGAAAGCGCAGGCCGCGGATGCACGGACGCCCGCCGCATTTGCCGGCCTCGACGGTGATGCGTTCGAGAAGGTTCATCCGCCGAGACTATCCGCAGAGGCGGGGCCTGCAAGTGCGCGCGCGACTGTCGAACATTGGAAGCCTTCGCACTTGTGGACCGGCGAGAGGAATTGGGAACGGGCATAGGGTGACCTCCGCCAGATCGTCGAGGAGCGAGATTTCGCTCTGACCCGCTGCGACACGGTTTCCTCCGCGCTATTGCGAATGCCGCGCGCGCTGCGAAACGGCACATTTTTTTTCGCCCATGGACCCCAGCGAAGAGCAGCGCCAGCGCATCGAAGCCTTCCAGCGGACTCATCCGCACGGACTGGCCACGCTTTTCTTTTCCGATCTCGCCGGCTCCACGCGGCTCAAGCAGCAACTCGGCGACTTGCGCGCGCTCGACTCGATCCGCACGCATCACGCGATCTTCCGCGAAGTGCTCGCGCGCTTCCCGGATGGCGAGGAGGTCAGCACGGCGGGCGATTCTTTTTTTCTCGTTTTCGCCACGCCCTCGGATGCGGTGCGCTTTGCGCTGCTCGTTCAATCGCGGACGCGCGCGCTGCCGGCGGAAGGGGGCTGCACGTTGCGCGATCGCATCGGCATTCATGTCGGCGAAGTCTTCATCGAGACGGAGGCGCATGCGGGGAAGGCGAAGGATTTCTCCGGCATCCAGGTGGATACTTGCGCGCGGATCATGGCGCTCGGCGAGGGCGATCAGATTTTGCTTTCGCGTTTTGCTTTCGACAATGCGCGGCAGGCGATGCATGGCGATGCGATCGAGGGCGTCGGCGAGATCGGGTGGTTCAATCACGGCTTCTTCCAAATAAAAGGCGTCGAGGCGCCGGTGGAGATTTGCGAGGTGGGCGAGCTCGGTTGCGCGCGACTCGAGATGCCGGCCTCGGGGGAGAAGGCGCAGCGCGTCCTCACCGACGCGGAGCCGGTGCCGGGCTGGCGGCCCGCGGCCGGGCAGATGGTGCCGAATTCGCGCTGGCTGCTCGATCGGCTGCTCGGCCAGGGCGGCTTTGGCGAAGTATGGCTCGCGCGGCACCAGACCTTGAAGGACCGGCGCGTCTTCAAGTTTTGCTTCGACGCGGAGCAGGCCCGCTCGCTCAAGCGCGAGGTCACGCTCTTCCGCGTGCTGCGCGAGCACGTGGGAGTGAAGCCCGGCATCGTCGCGGTGCACGACATCTTTCTCGACACGCCGCCGTATTACATCGTCATGGATTACGTGGAGGGGCCCACGCTCGCCGGCTGGGCCGAGGCCCACGCGCCGCTCGCCGCGGTGCCGCTCGAGGTGCGGCTGGAGATCGTCGCGCAAATCGCCGACGCGCTGCAGACCGCGCACGACGCCGGCGTCATCCATCGCGACGTGAAGCCCTCGAACATCCTCATCGCCGGAGAGGAGGGCGCGCCGCGGGCGCTGCTCACGGATTTCGGCATCGGTCAATTCGTCGGCGGAGGCACGCCCCCCGGCATCACGCCGCACGGCTTCACGCAGACGATGATGTCCGCCGAGAGCCTCACCGGCACGCAGCTCTACCTCGCGCCGGAGATACTCGCCGGCCAGCCCGCCACCATCCGCAGCGACCTCTACGCGCTGGGCGTGGTGCTCTATCAATGCGTGGTCGGCGCGCTGAGGCGCCCGCTCACGAGCGACTGGCCCGGCGACATCGCCGACCCGCTGCTGCGCGAAGACATCCGCCAATGCGTGGCCCGCGACCCGGCCGACCGCTTCGCCGGCGGCGCGCAACTCGCCGCCCACCTGCGCGCGCTGCCCGAGCGCCGCGCGGCGAAGGAGCGGGAGGAAAAGCTGCGGGCGCAAGCGGTGCGGCGCCGCCAGCGAGTGCGCCTCGCGACCGTGGCTGCGGCCGTGTTGCTGGTCGCCGCCGCCGCGCTGAGCGTGGCGTTCGTGAGAGAGCGGCGCTTGCGGGAGAGAGTGTCGGCCGAGGAGCGCCGCGCGGTCGCTGGGGAAATCGCGGCCCGCACTGCGCTCGAAAATCTGCGGCGTCAAGCGCCCGTGCTTCGCCAGCTTGCCGAGAGCGAAGCCAGCTTCCAGCACTTCGACTCCGCGCTGGAGAAGCTCGACGCCGCCATCGCGCTCACGCCGGAATATCTACCCGCCTACTGGCGTCGCGCGTGGCTTCTCCTCGGCATGGAACGTTATGCGGATGCCGCGTCTGCTTTACATGTCGCGCAACAACGCGAACCGAGGGAGCACGCGCACGACGCGATGCTCCCGGTACTCGACGCTTTGGCCGCCGCACCGGATGCCGCCACGCGCTTCACGTCCGAGCGCACTGCCGCTCTCTTCAAGCACCTCACCCGCGTCGGTGCCAGTGGCGAACTCACCGCCCTCTCCAAGCGCCTCACTTTGGGGGCGAAGCAAAACGAAACGCTCGTCCGTCGCCGCCTCGACGAATGGCTCGGCAAGGGAGTCGCTACGGTGATTGTGCGACTCGACGGCACCCTCTCCGTGAGGAATCTACCGCAGACCATCGATACACTTGAGCCTCTGCGCGGCCTTCCGATTGGACAAATCCACGTACGCGGGACTGAAGTTAAGTCCCTCGAACCTCTGCGCGGCATGCCATTGACCGGTATATCCTTCGGCGGACAAATTTCCGATCTCGGACCACTTCGCGGGATGGCACTGACTGAGGTTTTCGGAAATGATCTGACTCCTGAACCCAAGCGGACCGATTGCCTCGCGCTGACCGCAAATTTGCCGATCCTCGAAGACCTTTCCGAGATCGATGAAACGGTCGAATTCTACATCGCGCACAAGTTGATGCCGGCAAGCCTTGGGGGTGACGCCCGGCATCTGGCCATCGCCGCATGGCACCGGTGCGATGTGCTCGTGACATGGAATTGCCGGCACATTGCCAACCCAAACAAGCTGGAGCATCTTCGTCACCTTCACGACCTGTTGGGTCTTCACACACCGATCCTTGCCACTCCCTATCAACTTATCGAGGCCGACAAATGAAATCCGAACCCACGACGACACCCGCATCCGACGACCCCATCGCCGAAATCCACGAAATCCGCCGGCGCCTCGCGGCCGAGCACGGCAACGATCCGCGCCGCCTCAGCGCCTATCTTCGCCAGCGGCAAAAGGCTCGCCGGGCGAAGGTGGTGCGAGTGGAGAAACAACTCGTGCCGGCGAGAACGGAGGATTAACTCCGGCCACCCCGTCGCCGAATTCCAGGAGTCAAAGGGGTCGCCAGGAGTCAAAGGGGTCGGTGCGGGGCTGTTGCAGAAACCGTCAGAATTCACCGATGGACGGGCCGACCCCCACCACGCGCCCGCCCCCAACCTCCTCGTTGTACTCGGCGACCTTCGCCGGATCTAGCGGGCCGACGACCAGCCGTGTGTGCGTCGTCCGCGCGATCAGCACTCATACGGGCCAGGTTGCCTGCCCATCGCGTGTCCTGAGCACCACGAGGGCCTCCCAGGCGGACATCAGGGCAGGGTCGACGTCGGCAGCTTGGGCCAAGGCCACGGGGCTATGGACGATCAGCGCGACGGTCACGAGCAGCAGTGCCGCACGCGTTCGCCTGGGCTCCAGAGTACCCTATTCGCATGCCGAACGACACGGCGCCTGTCGGCCAGTGCAGCTTGCTCGCGCCCCTGGTTTGAACGCGAGCGTCGCGCGGACCGGCGGGTCGTTTATGCCTGGCGCGCCGAGGTCCGATACGGTCCAAACTGCTCGCCGACGCTGCGGGGGCGGGTCTTCTTCAACGGCGTCGAGTTTCCCAGCGATATCGCAGCAGCTCGGTTTGACCTGGACGGCGTGATCCTGTTCGGGTCAGAAGGCCGGAGCACTTAGCTTAGGCTCGTGCGCTGATGCCGAGGCGTGGGCCCGCTCATGCCATCGCGAGTGGACGGATGAGTTCTGACCCATCGTTCGCGGCTGACGATACGAGCGTCGAGACCGGGTACGCCACCATCCGGTTGTGAGGGCACGGCCGGGGGTAGGATAGCGCCGCCACCGGGTTCGTCAGCGCCGGGTCGAGCCAGGCTGTCTCATCATCACGGATGCAGGATCAGCGGCATGCGCTCGTGGGCCAAACGCACCACGTCATTCGCGGTCGTCGTAATGATCGCGCACGTCGATTCGCCGTACGCGATCGTGGTCCACGGGCCCGTGAAGACGAACAGCTTGGCGCTCGTCAGCCGGAAGTGCCACGGCTGCTTGGCCCGCCACCCAGGCACGGCCGCTCACTCATAGAAGCCGTCGGCGGGGATGATGCAGTGTCCGCGGTTGACGGCGCCCCGGAACATCGGTCGCTCGAGGAGCGTCTCGGCTCGAGCGTTGATCGGCGGAGGTCGTTGTGACTCCTTCACCCAGCCAGGCCGAAAGCCCCAGCGCATCAACAGCAGTCGACGCTCCTTGTCGCCCTCGACGACGACCGGGATGAGCTGGGACGAGGCGACGTTGTAACCTGGAGCGATCCGGGTCTCGGAGGACGGCGCGACGCCGAAGTGCGCGACGACCTGGCACGCGTCGCTCCTCCTTCGAAAATGAAGTCGGGCGGCGTCCTCCTTGGGGGAGAGAGCGACGTCGAAGCCGAGGTTCTCCAGGCGCTTGACAGCGCGGTGCTTGACGCGATCGGCATCGCGGGAGTCGAAGTGCTGGGCGCCGAGATCGTCGTAGGTGGTGCCGCGAGCGAGGAGGTGATAGGCGATCACGAGGATGGTGTGGCCGACCGCGACGATGGCGCGCTTGCGACCGCCGCGAGCGGCGAGGCGGCGGAACTGAGCCGGCAGGTAGCCGTCCTTGCAGCGGCCGGCGGCCCAGGCGGACTCGGCGAGGGCGCCGCGGAGCCAGGGGCTGCCCTTGCGGGTGCGGGCCCGGCGGCGTTTGCCCCCGCTGGCGTTGTTGCCGGGGCACATGCCGGCCCAGGCGGCGGCATGCTGCGCGGTCGGGAAGCGGGTCATGTCGACGCCCAGCTCGGCGACGATGACCTGCGCCGTGCGTGGCCCAACGCCCGGGATCTCATCCAGGCGCGCGATCGCGTCGGCGAAAGGGCGCATCCGCCGCGCGACCTCCGCGTCGCACTCGGCGATCAGGGTGCCCTGCTCGCGCACGTGCCGCAGCTGCCGCTGGACCACGAACCGCAGGGTCGGTGTCAGCCGCCCGACCAGCGACCGCTCCAGGGCGTCCCGCTTCTGCCGGACCCGGCAGTGCGCCAGATCGGCCAGCACCGAGGGATCGTCCTCGCCGTTCACCAGCGCGTCGAGGATCGCCTGCCCCGAGACCCCGGTCACGTCCGTGAGCACCGCCGCCAGCTTGATGTTGGCCCCCTCCAGCGTCTTCTGGAGCCGGTTCACCTCGCTCGCCCGCTCGCGGATCAGCGCCGTCCGGTACCGCGTCAGCTCGTGCAGCTCGCGCTGCTCCCGATCCGGGATGAAGCTCGGACGGACCAGCC
>JBBRXP010000164.1:0-13574 GCA_038238555.1 Chthoniobacterales bacterium
GAACGACTGAGCGCCAAGGAGCGGCGATTTGCAATAGCCGAACCAAACCCAGCCGCGCCGAGCGCGCTCTCTATTGGCAACGCGGAGGCGCTGGCTCTTCGGGTATGGGCTCGGACGTCCGTCCACTGAAGTGCTCGCTATCGCTCGGAGCATTGGGCCGGCGATTGCAAATCGCCGCTCCTTGGGCGCTCCCGACTCACCGTCCGAGCCTGTGCTGGAGCCGCTCGAGCGGCACGCGCAGTTCGGGAAAGCGGTTGACCGCGAGCCAGTCCGAGGAGACGGTGGCGAGCGCAGCCTGGCGGGCGGCTCCGTCGTCAGGAGGTGGCGCGGCGGTGAGAAGATTCTCCGAGACGAAAGTCGCGGGCGAAGCGAGCGCGCTGAGCACTTTGTCCTTTTCCGCGGCGCCCACGTCCGGCCGGCCGAGATAGATTTCCAGCGCGCCGCGCTGCGCGATCTGCGAGAGGTCGGCCTTGGCGAAGTAGTCGGCTCGCAGCATCGGACTGTCGGCGAGCGTGCCGGGATGGGTGTTGAGGAAAGTCATCACGTCGAGCGGTGCCTGCTCGGCCATGCGGTCGAGTGTGGCAGCGGCGGCATACTGAAGTTCGCGTTGCTCGGAGCGATGCATCTCCGCGAGGTCCGGCACGAACGCCGTGTCTTTCGTGAAGACGATCACGTCGAAAGCTTCGAGCAATCCCGCGCTCGGTTTCGCGCGCCACGGTTCGTAGGCAAACATCTCGCGCATCTTTCCTGCGAGATACGGTTTCGCCGCGGGCTCGTGCCACGCCACGTTGCGGAGCGCCAGCGCCCACTCGTCGGCGGTCGTTTTCGTCTCGAGGAGCGCGCGCGAAAAAGTCGCCGCCGAGTCGCCGCGCGCTGTGCGTGAAAGTTGACCCAAGAGGTCGAGCAGGAAGACGCGCAGCATCGGCGCGCCATTGAGCACCCCGCCTTCGCCGACCGTGAATTCCTGGCCGGTGGCCGCGTCGGCGCCGCTGCCGAGAAATTGGAGGATCGCGCGGATCGACTGCCCTGGCTCCGCCGCGAGCAGCGCGCGCTTTAGCTCGGCGAGCGCGGCATCGTCCGGCCCGCCTGCCAGCAGCGTTGCGAGGCGCTCGATCTGCGCGAGAAGGTTGGCGACGGGTCTGGGCAAAGTCGGGGCCGGCGTCGCGCTGTGCGGCTTTTCCGCGGGCGATGAGGGTGCCACGGCCACGGCTTCGCTGGCGTGCTCCGCAGCAGGCGCGGCCGGCTGCTGGGCGAGCCGGGGCACATTCCGCGCAAAGAAAAAACCCGCGGCGATGCCGAGCGGCAGCGCGAGGAGGAGCAGGTGCTTGAGTTTCACGGCGAGACGCCGCCGATCACTTCATGTAGCGGCGGATGAAAGTCGCAGCCGTGCTGTTGAGAATGCGGATGCCTCCCGCAACCGGATCCAGCGAACTGGCCACGACCACGCCGGCCACATAGAGCCGGCCTTCCGGGTCGCGCCCAAAGACGGGCCCGCCGCTCATGCCCGACTCAAAGTAGAGCCCGCCATTTTCGTAGAAGCCGCCGAAGGTCGCCACGTAACCCGTCGCGGGTGCCACCGAGAGCAAGTCGTCGCCGCTATGTTTTTCCGCGCCGTAACCGAGCGCGATGGTGTAGCCGCCGGTGAGCAGCGCGGGATTTGCCCACCATCCCGCAAATGAGCCGCCAGCCACGGGCCGCGCGAAAAGGAGCGCGCCCATGTCGTAGGAAAATGCGCGAAGATCCTCCGCGTCGTAGCGCCGTGCATTTTCGCGATAACCGGCCAGCACGTAGATGCGGCTGGCGAACTGTTCGGAGAGATCGGTGGCGCCATAGAGCGAGCGCCGGAAAAGGAGATCGGTGGAGAAGCCGCTGTCGGCGTCCCACAGATTGTGCGCCGCGGTGAGCACGGAGTTCGGGCGGATGATGGTGCCGCTGCCGCTGAAATCCGAAGGCCCGTTGGTGAAGAGCAACTGGCCGATCATCGAGTAGGGAAACGTGCGGGCCATCGTCGCGCCGGTGGGCTGCGGGTAATCGGCCGCGCGTGTCGTGGCGAGGCCCGCGAGCAGCGCGAGGGAGGAGAGGATGCGTTTCATTCGGGAGACAATGGGCTGCACAGTAGCGACGTTTTTTTTTTGAAGCAATGCCGGAAGTGAAGCCCTCAAGGAGAGGCGACACTCCTGTCGCCACCGCGACGAAGTCGCGCCGAGTCGGGAGCCGCGTAGCGACTCAGAGGCGACAGGAGTGTCGCCTCCCCCTGGATGCACTACACATCGTAATACTTGTGAAACTCGATCGGGTGCGGGCGCAGGCGCAGTTCGTCGTAATCTTTGATGCGCATCTCCATGAGCGTATCGAGCAGGTCTTGGGTGAAGACGTCGCCTTTGAGCAGGAAGTCGTGATCGGCTTGCAGCGCTTCCACCGCGCCCTTGAGTGAGTCGGGCGCGCTGGGCACCTTGGCGAGTTCTTCCGCCGGCAGTTCGTAGAGATTCTTGTCGAGCGGATCGCCGGGGTCGATGCGGTTGACGATGCCGTCCAAGCCCGCCATGAGTTGGGCCGCAAGCGCGAGGTAGATGCAGCTCGATGCGTCAGGCGTGCGGAATTCGACGCGCTTGGCCTTCGGCGAATCGGTCACCGGAATGCGGATCGCCGCCGAGCGATTGCGCGCCGAGTAGGCGAAATTCACCGGCGCCTCAAACCCAGGCACGAGGCGCTTGTAGCTGTTGGTGGTGGGATTGGTGATGCACGTGAGCGCCCGCGCGTGCTTGATGATGCCGCCGATGTAGTAGAGCGCCGCCTGCGAGAGCCCCGCGTATTTGTCCCCGGCAAAGGTCGGCTTGCCCGCGTTCCAGATCGACTGGTGGCAGTGCATCCCCGAGCCGTTGTCGCCGAAGAGCGGCTTGGGCATGAAGGTCGCCGTCTTGCCGTGCTTCTTCGCAATGTTCCGCACCACGTACTTGTACAGCATCATGTTGTCGCCGGTCTTCGTCATCGTATCGAAGACGAAGTTGATCTCGTTCTGGCCGGCGGTGGCGACTTCGTGGTGATGCCGCTCGATGGGCAAGCCCAGCTCTTCCATGAGCAGGCACATCTCGTTGCGAATATCCTGCTGCGTGTCGGCGGGCGGCACGGGGAAGTAACCTTCCTTGTGGCGCAGCTTGTAGCCGAGGTTTGGAAATTCTTCCGAGCCCGAATTCCAGATGCCCTCGCCGGAATCGACTTTGTAGAAACAGCCGTTCGAGTTCAGCTCGTAACGCACATCGTCGAAGATGAAGAACTCCGCCTCGGGCGCAAAGTAAGCGGTGTCGCCGATGCCGAGCGTGTTGAGGTAGGCGATGGCATTCTCGCAGATGGATCGCGGGTCGCGCTCGTACTTCTGTTTGGTGATCGGGTCGATGATCGAGCAGATGAGCGAGAGGGTAGGGATCTCGTTAAAGGGATCGACCATCGCCGTCGAGTAATCCGGCACGGCGAGCATGTCTGAGTTGTTGATCGCCTTCCATCCTCGGATGGATGAGCCGTCAAACGGGATGCCCTCGGGGATGCAGCGCTCGTAAGCTTCGCGCGCGCTGGTGGTGACGTGCTGCCAGGTGCCGGGCAGGTCGGTGAACTTGAAGTCCACGAATTTGATCCCGCCTTCTTTGGCGTAGGAATTGACTTCGTCGGCGCTCTTGGCTTTCAGGAATTTATTGGGCATTTGGGTTTGGGTTTTTTGGGAAAGACGAGGAAAAGTTGGCCAGTAAGATTCATGGTTTCATTTTTCGGAAGTCCGAATTCCGAAATCTTCTGCTCCTCTCAAAGTGGCTCACACCGCCTTGTCGCCGGTCTCCTCGGTGCGGATGCGCACGGCGGATTCCACGGGCAGCACAAAGACTTTGCCGTCGCCGATCTTGCCCGTCTTGGCCGCAGCCACGATCGCGGCCACGGCCTTCTCGGCCGCGTCGTCGGCGAGGACGATCTCGATCTTCACCTTCGGCAGAAAATCCACGGTGTACTCGCTGCCGCGGTAAATCTCCGTGTGCCCTTTCTGCCGGCCGAAGCCTTTCACCTCCGTCACGGTCATGCCCTCCACACCGAGTTCCGCGAGCGCGTCCTTCACCTCTTCCAACTTAAAGGGTTTGATGATGGCTTCGATCTTCTTCATGTCGGGTGTGTAAAATTATCGTGAGAAAAAGGCCAGCTCCCAGGTGCTGGAAAAATGGACTTCGCGCCTTTAGCAACGCGCGTGCCACTGGGCGGAGGTGAATTTTTCACGGAGAGAATGCGCGGAAAATTATTTCGTGGCCGCGGATGCGCGGTCCAAAAAGATGCAAGTTGAGCGCGGACAATGCCCAATTAGCAACACACCGCCTCACCCTCGCCAAGCGCGACCCCATCCATTATCTACTCCAGCCCGCAATGCTCAACCCGCTCCCCGTCGTCCGCACGATGCTCCAGGATTTGAGCAGCGTCGTGTGGCTGCTAGTCCACACGGCGCAGGAAATGGGCGACCAGGTTTTTCGCGGGCGCTTTCCATTTCGGGTCGGCATCTTTTTTGAGCAGACCGATCGCGCCGGGGTCGGGTCGATCCCGCTCGTTTCGCTCGTCTCGTTTTTCATCGGGCTCACGATGGCGCTGCTCACCGGCTACCAGCTTCAGACCTTTGGCCAGCAGCGGCTCGTGCCTTCGCTCGTTGGGATCGCTTTTACGCGCGAGCTCGGCCCGCTCATGACGGGGATCATGGTCGCCGCGCGGATCGGCGCCGCTTACACCGCGGAGCTCGGCACCATGACGGTGGCCGAGGAAGTGGAAGCCATCGAAGCGATGGGCATCGGGCCGTTGCGCTTCCTGGTGAGCCCGCGGCTGCTCGCCGTTTTTTTCCTCATGCCGTGTCTCGTCGTGATCTCCGATGTCACCGCGATGATCGGCGCGGCGCTCATCTCGCGCTGGGCCTTTGATATTCCATTTCAAACCTTCGCCGACACCGCGCTCGAGAGCCTGCTCATCCGCGATATTGTGGCGGGCACGGTGAAGAGCTTTCTCTTCGGCCTCATCATCGGCCTGGTCTCTTGTTACAAGGGCCTCGCGGTACGCGGCGGCGCGGCGGGCGTAGGCACGGCCACCACTTCGAGCGTGGTCGTGGCGATCACCACCGTCATCGGCTTTGATACGCTGGCCAACATCGTGCTCATCGCGCTTTTCCCGTGAACGCCCCGCAATCGAATGAAACCGCGGTGGCCGAACTCACCGGCATCCGCCTCGCTTTCGGCGAAAACGAAATCCTCCGCGGTGTGGATCTCCATGTCGCCGCGCGCGACCGGCTCGTCATTCTCGGCCAGTCCGGCAGCGGCAAGAGCACCCTGCTGCGGCTCATCCTGGGCATCCTCAAACCGACAGGCGGGTCGGTCTCCTTCAAAGGCCTCGAAGTCTCGCGCATGGGCCGGCGCAGGCTCAATCGCATGCGGCAAAAAATTGGGATGGTCTATCAAAACAGCGCGCTCATCAGCTCGCTCAATGTGCGCGACAATCTCGCGTTGCCCCTCGAAGAACTCACCGACAAATCCCGCGCCGACATCGACAAACTGGTCGAGGAAAAGCTCACGATGGTCGGCATGGCCGACGCGCGCGACAAGATGCCCGCCGAACTCAGCGGCGGCATGAAGAAACGCATCGGCCTTGCGCGCGGCATCATGCTCGATCCCGAATTGATCCTCTACGATGAACCGAGCGCGGGCCTCGATCCCGTGATCAGTTCGGTCATCGACGAACTCATCATCGAGCTGAGCGAAAAGATCGGCGCGACCTCGGTCATCGTCACGCACGAGATGGAGAGCGCATTCAGGATCGCCACGCGCATGGCCATGCTTTTCAAAGGCCGGATCATCGCCGAAGACACGCCCGAGGTTTTCAAGCACCACAGCGATCCCGTCGTCGCGCAATTCATCGCTGGCGACACCGAAGGGCCGATCCTGGAAAAAGCGAAGGGCTAAAGGTTGTCACCTTCCGCTTTCACTTTCACTCTCCACGTCTCGCGATGAACATCCTCCGCAACGAAATCCGCACCGGTCTGCTCGTGGTGCTTTCGCTCGCCGCGCTGGTGGCTGTGCTGCTCTATCTCGGCTCGCCGGGAGTGTTCGTTCCACAGAATACGTACCGCATTTTTTACGACAACGCCTCGGGTCTCAAACCCGGCGGGCAGGTGCTCCTGGGCGGACGCAAAATCGGCCGCGTGCGCTCGCTCTTTTCGCCCGTGCCGGAGAAAGACCGGCCGAGTCCGAAGATGGAGACCCTCGTGGAAGTGCAGGTCGCCCGCGATGCCCGCATCTACAACAAAGTGAAAGTGCTGCTCACCCAGGCCAGCCTGCTCTCCGAGATGGTCATCGACTTCACGAGCGGCGAAGAAGCCAGCGGGCTCGCGCAGGATGGGGCGCGCTTTCTCGGCGAGCGACCGCCGGGCCTCGCCGAGGCCGTGCCCGCGGTGCTCGAGAAGATCGACCCCGCGATGCAGAAGATCACCGAGACGCTCGACACGCTGCAAGGCACCGCCAAGAACCTCAACGCTCTCACGGCCGAGGGCGCCGACCTCTCCGTGGCGTTCGGCGAGTTTCGAAAATTTGGAACCAATCTCAACGAGATCAGCGGCCCCGGCGGCTCGCTGCGCAACGCCTTTGCAAACATCGAGGCGCTCACCGGTGAGGACGGCAAGATTCAGCAGACCATCGGCAACGTGCAGCAGATCGTCGCCGCCGAGAGCCCACTGGCCAAGGCGCTGCGCAACGCGGAAAAATTCACCGCCGACCTCGCCGAGAACCGCGACCTCAATCTCACCTTCCGCAACTTCCGCCAGGCGTCGGATAATCTAACCCGCGCCGTGGATCGGCTCGGCACCGAGTTCTCCGAGGTGGGCCGCAATCTCGAGGAGGCGAGCGACACCGTGAAGCGCCAGCCCTGGCGGCTCATCTGGCCGACGACCAAAAAATATCCCGACGAATCCCCCGCGCCGCGCCTGACCGTGCCGAAAGCAAAGAAAGCGCCCGCGCGCCGTTAGCCGGAGTTTTCCCACTTCCGAGCAAGGCGCGACAGCCTTCACTTCGTCTGGGCAAAGCCGCGGCGCAGGAGCGGTGAAGTAGCCAACTTTGCCCTCGAGAATATTTCCGCCGGAAGTGCGTTGTGCTTTCGGGCGATCTTGTTTTCCTTGCGCGCCGATGTCGCGCTTCCGCCTCTTCGATCTTAATCCCGAGCAGCAATCCGCGGTGCGCGCCACCGAGGGGCCGCTGCTCATTCTCGCCGGAGCGGGCACGGGGAAGACGCGCGTAATCATCGCCCGCGTGGCCTTCCTCATCGCGCAGGGCGTCGATCCCGCGCAGATTCTGGCCGTCACTTTCACGAATAAAGCGGCCAACGAAATGCGCGAGCGGCTGGCCGGGATGGTCGAGAAGGCGCAGGCAAAGAAAGTAACGATGTCCACCTTTCACGCGCTGTGCGTGCGCATCCTGCGGCAGGATATCGAGCGGCTCGGCTACAAGAAAAACTTCTCGATCTACGACGACGGAGATCAGTCCGGGCTCATCAAGAAGATCATCACGCGCACCGCGGCGAAGGACGAGAAGCTGGATGCGAATCTCGCGAAGAACCTCATCAGCAAAGCGAAGAACGCCGGCTGCCGGGCGCCGCGGCCCGGCGACAAGCAGTCCCTCGTGGCCGCGGTTTTTGCGCGCTATCAGGCCGAGTTGAAGACGCTCAACGCCGTGGATTTCGACGACCTGCTGCTGCTCACCGTGCAGCTCCTCGCCGAGCACGCCGATGTGCGCGACCGCTGGCACCGGCGCTTTCGGTATTTGATGGTCGATGAATTCCAAGACACCAACCGCCTCCAGCTCGAGCTGGTAACCCTGCTGACAAAACCGCCACTCAACACTCAACTCTCAACACTCAACATCTGCGTAGTGGGCGACGACGACCAATCCATCTACGGCTGGCGCGGCGCGGAAGTGAGCAACATCCTCGAGTTCGAACACCACTTTCCAAACCCCACCGTGGTGAAGCTCGAGCAGAATTATCGCTCGACCAACGCCATCCTCGGCACCGCCAACGCGCTCATCAAAAACAATCCGCGACGCCGACCCAAACAGCTCTGGAGCGCTGCCGGCGATGGCGCAAAGGTGCGCGTGATCCAGATGGCCGACGACCGCGAGGAGGCGACCTTCATCGCAAATGAAATCCTGCAGCGCACGGCGGGCGAAGGGCTCAAGCACGAGGATTTCGCCGTGCTCTTCCGCATGAACGCCCAGTCGCGGCTGCTCGAACAGAATCTCCGCGCGTTGCACATCCCGTATCGCGTCATCGGCGGGAAGAGCTTCTTCGACCGGCGCGAAGTGAAAGACCTGCTGGCCTACGCGAGCTGCGTGCTCAACACCGAGGACGACGTGTCGCTGCTGCGCATCGTCAACACGCCGGCCCGCGGCATCAGCGCCAGCACCGTCGAGTGCGCGACGCAGTGGAGTGCGCGCAACAAGTGCAGCGTCTTCGCAGCGCTCGGGGCTGCCGAGTTTCGAGAGACCTTGCCGCGGCGCACGTGCGAGAGCATCGACGCCTTCACCGCGCTGCTCGATCGCTTCGAGACGCGGCTCAATGAACCGCTCGTCAATCAATGCGACGTGCTCCGCGATTTCATCCGCGAGACCGGTTACGTCGAGGACTTGCGCCGCACCTGCAAGACGCCCGATGAAGCGCTCGGCCGCGAGAATAACATCCAGGAGATGCTCCGCTCGTTCGACGATTATCAGTCAAAGCAGATCGAGGGACTGCGCGGTTTCCTCGATCAGATGATGCTGCGGCAAGAGCGTGAGGAAGACGCCGAGGACCAGGGGAGCGGCGTCACGCTCATCACGCTCCACGCCGCCAAGGGTCTCGAGTTTCCGCACGTCCACCTCATCGGACTCGAAGAGGGACTGCTCCCGCACGACCGCTCGAAGCTCGAAGGCAGCGTGGATGAAGAGCGGCGTCTGCTTTACGTCGGCATCACTCGCGCGCGGCAAACCCTTGCACTCACGTGGTGCCGCAGCCGGATCAAATACGGAAGCGTGTCGCCCTGCCACGCCAGCTCCTTCCTCAAAGAACTGCCCGCCGAGTGGATCGAGCACTGCGACGCCGCCCAGATCATGAACGCCCCCGTGGCTCACGAAAGCGCGAAGAGCCGTTTCGACGCGATGAGAGCGATGGTGGCCCAGGGGTGAGTCAAGGAGAGGCGACACTCCTCTATTCGACGATGACTCCGCGATACACTCGTGGCGCGGGTTGCGGCGCGGGGTAAAAGGGCTTGACCGGCGCGCGGCCGGGGAGCAGGCGCAACGTGCTGAGGGTCTGCAGATCGAGGCGGCCGGTGAGCGGCAGGCGCGACTTGCTCTGGAAACCGAGGAGCGCTTCTTCGGTCGCGGGGCCGGGCGTGCCGTCGATGGCGCCGCGATAGAAACCGCGCTGAGCAAGCAGCGTCTGGGCTCGACGCAAAGTCTGCTCCTGCACTTCCGGCGGGGCGGTCGCGTAAGGTGTGCGCTGGAAGACCGTCGCAAAATCCGATGTCGCCTCAGGCACCGGCGCCGGCGGCGGCACCACCGCGGGATCTTCGGGAAGCGGCTGCCGCCTGGTTTCTTCGCGCCGCAAAAAGGCACGATCGCTGTCCTCCGCAGTCTCATCGCGCCGGAGATTCACCGGAGGCCGCGTCGATGCCGCGGGCGACGCGGGTTGAGCAGCGGGTGGCGGAGCGACTTGCGGTTCGGGCGGCTTTGTTGCGCCGCCCAAGGCGAGCGCGTCCAGCGTTTCCTTGTTGAGTTCGCCCGTGACTTCGAGGCCGTTGCGGATCTGAAAGCGGCGGATGGCCGCCGTGGTGTCGGCAGTGCTTTGGCCCGTCGCTTCGCCGTAGTAGAAGCCCTGGCTTTTTAGTTCCATCTGGGCGTTGCGTAGCTGGTCGTCGGCAAATGCGGAGCCGGTGAGCGCGAGGAGGAACAGGATTTTTTTCATCGCAAAGAGATGGCTGTGACGCGGCCGCGCGGCTCTTCATTCAAAACGCAGTCTCCGCCAGTCGCGGCGGTTGGCCCGGCGCGCGCGGCCGCGTTTTCTCGAAGCTCATCACACCCTCGGCGATCGCCCGCGCGAGCAGATCGCGGTAGGAATCGTTCGCGATGAGCCGGCTCTCCAGGGAGTTGTTGAGGAACCCGCACTCGACCAGCGCTGCCGGCCCACGCGTGTGCCGCAGCACGTAGAGCCGCCGGCCGCGGACGCCGCGGTCGGAAGCCTCGGTGTGGCGTACCAGCGATGCCTGGATGTACCCGGCCAGCGAATCGCCGCGGTCGGTCGGGACCGGATCGGGTGTGCTGAAGAGGCCCATCCATGTCCATTCCGCCTCGGGCAGGATTTTTTCCGACGCATAGAAAGTCTCCACGCCGGAACCGCCGCGCGCCTGATTAAAGTGAATGCTGACGAAAAGAGAGTTGGCGTACTTGTTGCCGATGGCGGCGCGTTCAGAGAGCGGCACGTAGCTGTCGTCCCGGCGAGTGAGGACGGTAGGGAAGCTATACTGCGTCAGCAGCTTTTCGAGCCGCAGCGCCACGTCGAGGGTGAGTTGTTTTTCCACGAGCGCGCGGGATTTTGCGCCATCGTCGAGCCCGCCATGGCCGGGATCGATAACCACCGTGGAGAATCCCCGCGGCGACTGCGAAGCGGGAGGCATTTCCGCCAGGGGTTGCTCGTCGGGAGCGACGATGAGGGTGACACTGCCCGCGAGCACGATGAGTCCCACACAGGGCATCGCATTTCTCATGGTCAAGGAATGCCACAGTTTGAGAGGAAAGCCAGTCTTCCCGCCGCGATCTCGGTTTCGCGTTTTCATATCGGCGACAAGGGCGCCGCCATTTGAAATGCCTGCTGCATCTTCGCGCTGAGAGAGGGTCTTATTTCCTTCACTCTCTTGCTTCTCTTCGAAGAGCCCACGCCAGTCCAGCCTTCCTTTCCCCCTCCTCCCTCCGTCCGCCCCGTTCGCTTGTGCGCAGAGCACGCTCCACGTCTTGTCAGTGGGGGCGATACAGACTGAAGGTGGAACCTTCCTTCTTATCGACACCCAGCGCGTTGCATCGGGCGAACAGGCTCTAGAAGTTGATCCGCTCTTTTTCGACGACCAATGGCCGGTTTAATACCTGCGTGTGAATCGCGCCGATGTATTCGCCGAGAATGCCGATGAAGAAGAGCTGGATGGAGGAAAAGAAAAACAATCCGATCACGACAGGCGCGATGCCAACGGCGAAATTCTGCCAAAACAGAAGCTTATAGATCGCATAGCCCACCGCCACGAGGAAGCTCAGGAGAGACAGGGCAAAGCCCAGCATGGTCGCGAGTCGCAGCGGCACCTTGCTGTGATTGGTGATCCCGAGAAGTCCGATATCATAGAGCGTGTAGAAGTTATTCTTGGTGATGCCGCGCTTCCGCAAGGGCTGGTGGTAAGGGATGGTCACTGTCGGCAGACCGATGTCCGCGATGATGCCTCGGAAGTAAGGATACGGGTCGTCCAACTCCCGGCAGATATTAATGATTTGCCGGTCGTAAAGGCCAAAGCCGGTGAAGTTCTGAATCGTGCTAATTTCAGCCAGCCGATGGACAAGGCCGTAGTAACACCGCCGGATGAAGAAGAAGAACGCCGTTTCCTCGCTCTTTTCTTTCACCCCAATCACGGCCTTGAATCCCAGTTCCCACTTTTCGAGAAATTGCGGGATCATCTCCGGAGGATCCTGAAGATCGGAGACCAAGGCGATGACCGCGTCGCCCTTGGTTTGGAGTAGCGCGTGGTAAGGCGAGCGGATATGTCCGAAGTTCCGCGCGTTGAAGATAACCTTTAACCGCTTGTCCTTCGCCGCCATCTCACGGAGCAAGTCCTGAGTTCGATCCGAGGAGTCATTGTCGATAACGATCAATTCGTAATCGTAGCGCGGCAGTTTCTCAAACACCGCCCGCACCTGCGTTACAAAATCCCCGATGTTCTCCTCTTCGTTGAAACATCCCGAGACGACGCTGACGAGTTTCATCTGAGCCAAGTTACACGCCGCGCAGAGAGATCGCTTGCTTTAGCTCGTCGTCGTAAGCGTAAGGGCTGTCTATCTGGCCTATCATGAGCGGTCGATCCTTTTGAATGTCCGAAAGGATGGTTTGTCCCCACATGATTTCGCGGCAGGATACCTGGCCCTTTTGGAGCGGCACCGCGAGATACACGTCACCTTCCCGAAGAGCATGGCCGTGTTTCAAATCGCTCTTTGCATAGACGCCCCGGACTAATGAATCGAGATACTGGATTTCCTCCTGAGCGCACCGCCGCTTCATCGAACCCGGGTTGCCGCACATTTGCTTGGCCTTGCGAAATACTTTGAACCACGTGTCGATCTGTTGCGGTTGCGAGCAATAAGGGGAAACAGGGATGCCATCTCCGTCGATGTCGATATGTCGCTCAAAGGTTCGCGCTCCCTTTGCGTAAGCGATCACTATGCTGGTTTCCCAATCCTGGTATTCGTGGGTCGAGAATCCGATGGTGTTATCCGGATAACGACTGCGGAAAAAGTCGATCTGATTCAATTCCAAGTCACCGAGTTCGGTCGGATAAAGCGAAACGCAATGATTCAACGCGAGAGGGACATTCCGATTCGCAAAGAAGGTAACCAAGTCGTCCGTATCCTTCAGCGAAGAGCCTCCCGACGAAGCGATCACAGGCTTCTTTGTTTTGGCGATTCGTTCGATCAAAAACCAATCGTTAATGTCGGAACTGGCTAGCTTAATCAGCGGAATCTCCAATTCTTCGCACAAGTCCACGGAAGCTTCATCGAAGGGTGTCGCGCTCGGGATGCAGCCGGTCTGGCGGATCGCATCCACCAGCTTTCCCAACTCGTCCTTCGATAGCCGGGTATCCAAAGTTTTCTTGATGTAACGGATGTCCACGCGGTTTCGCCAATCCTTATGCACGAAGTTATCCACGTCGCGGAACTGCATCTTAATCGTGGCCCGCACGTTGTTAAAACGCACAATCTTGGCGAAGTCTGAGATGATCCGGAGACCACGTTCCACTTTGCCCCAATGGTTGTTGGCCATTTCAAGGACGAATAACTCTTCAAAGAAGTCGCGGTGGATCATGGGCTGGATGTCTCACTAAGTACGATTTGTTCAATATCAAAAAAGCTTCTCAATGCTGCTACCTTCGTCAAGCCCGGATCGGCAGCTTGGGCGCCGTACCCGTATTCCGCGAGGATGAAGCTGAACCCATTCGCGGCAGCGGACTGAGCGTCGTCCGCGCCATCGCCCACGACCACGGTACTTGTGGGATCCAATCCAAACCGTTCGCGCAAAAGCAGCGCGCCTTGCGTCTTCTCCGTGAATGGCGAAAACGTGGAGTCTGGAGAGACAATGTCGGAAAAAAAGTCTGCCAGATGGACGTGTTTCAAGATTCTAATTGTCGGGATGGCCGGCTTATTAGTGAGTACAAAGAGTTGTAAGTCGTGGCGATGCAATGTGCGCAGCATCTCGACAACTCCGGGGTAAGTTGCGGAGAGGAGGCATCCTTTGGAGTC
>JBBRXP010000165.1:0-13511 GCA_038238555.1 Chthoniobacterales bacterium
CGAAGACGCCGCGCGCACTTCCTGCGACGGGGACGCCGCAGCTACAACGGGGCGCGTCTCAATGAGGAGGTGGAGTGGATTCATAGTTTGGGAGGATTGGAAATTTTTCACCGGCCGGATCGCCCGCCGCCGCCGCTGCTGCTGCCGCCGAGGGCTTGCGAAGCATCCATCGCCGCGCCGCTGGCGCTGCGCTCGGTGAGGCGGCCGGTGCCCGTGTTTTGATTCTGCGAGACGGTCGTCTCGCCGAGCATTCCGCGCAGCACGTCGGCCACACTTTGCGCGTCGGCGTGTTGCAGCGAGTGGACAAAGACGCGCTGCTTGCGCGCATCGGTGGCGTCGAGCCGGCCCACGGTTTCGGCGATCTCCATCATCGTGTCGCGCGCGGCGCTGATGAGCAGCGAATTGGTGCGCGGATCGCCCACCGCCACCACGCGGCTCTGGCGCAGCGCGCGTTCGCTGCGCTGTGAGCTCGCGCTCGATGAACCGCGGTCGCGATTGAAGAAGTCCATCGGACTCGGCGGCCCGCCGGATGTACTGCTGCCGCTGCGGCGCTGATTGGTCTGCGTGTCGGCGTCTGAGTAGAGCTTGGCGAGGATCTCGGCGAGCTCGACGGCGTCGGCGTGCTCGAGCCGGAAGATGCGCGTCTCGGTGAAATCCGTGATGCTTGTGTCGATCTTGCCGACCACATCGGTGATGGTCGGGATGAGTTCCTCGGGCGCGCTCACGATGAGCGAATTGCTCTGCTCATCGGCCACTGCGACCACGCGCGCATTGGCATCGCGCGCTTCGTTTCCTCCCCCCGAGCTGCCCGGCGGCCGGTCGCCGCCGCCGCGGTCGCCAAATCCCGGAAACGGAAAGCCGCTCGAGCTCCGGCTGCGACTGCTGCGATCCGAGCTCGAGGAACCGCGCATGGTCGAGTTGGCAAAGAGCTGCGTGATAGTGAGGGCGACCGCTTTGGCGTCGGCAAATTGCAGCGGAAAAATGTGGATCGTTGAGATGCTCGAGACCGAGGTGTCGATGGCAGTGATGATCTGCGCGATGCGGCGCACATTGGTCTGCGTGTCGGTGAGCAGGATGGTGTTGCTGCCTTCGTTGGCGCTGATGGTGGCGCTCTCCGCGAGCAGCGGCTTCAAATTTTCCACGAGCTTGGACGCCTCGCCGAAACGCAACGGCAGGATTTGCGTGACCATCTCATCCTTGCGCGGGATGCGCTCGGGATCGCTGCCGACCTCGACCGGCAGATCGCGTTTTTGGGCGTCCTTGCGGTTGACGATTTTGAGGATGCGCCCGTTGCGCAGCGCGACGTAGCCCTTCTCGACGAGCACCGTGTTGAGCAAGTCCACGGCTTCTTCCGCGCTTACCGGCTGGCGGCTCATCACGTTCACCGTGCCGGTCAACGGAGCGTCTTGCACGATCACAAAACCCGCCGCCTCGCTCAGGTAATTAAGAACTTCATTGAGCGACGCGCCCTGGAAGTTCAGCAGGATGCCGCCCTTCAGATCCGGCGCGGGCTTCGGCGGCGGCGCGGGTTTTGATTCGGGCAAGACCGGCGCAGGCACCGGCGTCTCGACCGCGCGCGGGACACTTTCCGGCACGGCGACCTGCGCGGGCTTGGGTGCCTTGGATTTTGATTTCTGCGCGAGCGCAAAGTCGGGCAACGCAAGCAGTGCCAGCAGCACTGCGCAAACGCGGTGGAAGTTCTGTGGGGTGGTTTTCATTTGGAGTTTTCTTTTTTGCGGCGCTCCATCATGCGGCGCAGCACGTCGCTCTTGTCGCCTGCCGGCGTGGCGGCGGCGTCCGCTGGCGGCTCCGCTTTTTTTTCGGGTGCCGTCGCTCCCGCATCCTTTTGTGGAGGCGGCTCGGCGGGCAGGGTGCCGGCGACGGGAAGTTGCGCGCCCACGGCGAGAGCGACGGGCTTTGCATCTTTCTCGAGCTGCACCTCCCCAGCCCGGATGCTGGCCACTTTCAAGTCCGCGATCGTTTCGCCCACGGCAAGCACTTTGCTGAACTCGGCCTTCGAGCCCGTGAAAAATGCAAGCGTCTTCGTGGCCGTCACCATCGTCCCGGTGAGCGTGATGAAATTCGGCCGCGCCGCGGTTGTCGTCTTCACTTGCGACGATTCCGTCTCGCTGCGCGCCGCGCGCCTGTCGGGATCGAACACGTTGCGCGACCGCAGCAGACTGAAAGCGCCGAAGCCCGCCGACGACTCCGCGCCCCTGGCTGCGGGGAGCAACGAGAGAAATACCGCGGCCGCGACGGCGAGATGGATCGCGAACGGAAGTGTCCGGGGAGCGCACGCGTCCCGCGGCGACGGACTTTCTTCGACGCGCAGTTCGGCAAGAGCTCCGCGCCTGAACACCCGCCGGCATGTCCCCAGGCGCGTTGCTCTTGCACGGATCGCAAGCCGCAGAAAGTTCGTCGCGGCGCGGAGGCCGCGGCCAGCGCGCGGGACGCGGTGCGCTCCCCAGACTTCCGCTTTCATCGCGCACTTCCTCCTGCCGCGATGAGGCGGATGAAACTGAAGCGCATCGCCAGCGTGAGTTGCTTGCCCTTGGCGTCGCGCGCGGTGAGCTCGCATTCCTCGACGCGCACCGGCAGCGCGTCGGTCTCGATCTCGTAAATGAGCCGCCCGAGCGATGCCTGATCGCCGGTGGCGGTCGCGCGGAATTCGAGTTTTTCGCTGCCTTCGTCGCGTGGGCGCCACTGCGGCGTCATGCTGTTAAAGCCCACGCGGCTCTCGAGGGACCAGCGCGCCACGGCCTTGAAGACATCGCTCTCCGCGGTGGAAAGATCGTCGGCCAGATCGGTGCGCAGCATCTCCTCCCAACGCCCGCGCAGTGAGCTTTCGCGGTCGATGAGCTGCCGTCCGCGCTTCACTTTTTCCTCGAGCGCGGCGATGCGTTCGCCCTGCCGCTTCCAGCGAGAAAGGGCCGGCGAGAGGATCGCGCGGTCGATCACAAACAAGCCGACGACAACGCCGACGGCGATCTTGAGCAGAGCTTCGCGGCGGTCAGTTCGCATTCTTCGCCTCCCACTTGTAGGTCACGGCAAATTGCACCGGGTTCTCGCCGCGCACTTGCTGGATTTGCAGGCCGGCGACATCGGGCCGCGCGCGCAGGCGGTCCATCATCACCATGAGTGCCGCTTGATTCCGCGCAAAGCCCGAGCACACGATCTTCGATTCACCGGCGATCTGGATGCTCTTCGCCCACACTTCGCCCGACTCCGGAAACGCGCCGATGAGTCCTTCGAGAATCTGCACGCTGTGCGGCGCGGGATCGAACCACGGACGGAACTGCCGAATCTGCTGCTGGAGTTTTTCGAGCTCGGCCACTTTCTTGCGCATCCCCTGCCACTCCGAGTCCAGCCCGGTCTCGATGTGCGAGCGCACAAGAAACGCGAGCATCGGCAGGACGACGAGCGCGAGCGCGGCCGAGGCGATCCAGCGGCGGCGCCGGCTGTCGAGCTTTTGAAACATCGCCTCCCAGCGATTGACCCGCGGTGCGACAAACTCGAAGGCCACCGCTTCCTCGCGCAGATGATGCGCGGCCGCCGCGATCGCCGCGCCCGGATGCGTCTTTGCACCCGGCGCAGTCACGAGGCTCTCGATGCCCATGCGCTGGAGGTGCGGCTGGATTTCGCGGCAGAGCACTTCGGCGGAATGCGGCGCGCCGCCGAAGTGCGCTTCGTTCACTTGCTGCCGAAGCGTGGCGGGCAATTGTCCGAGCGTGATGCGGACCTCGCGGGAAAAACTGGCGGGATCGAACATGTCCGCGTCTTCGCCCACCGCGCCTGCCAGCGAGCGCAGCGCCGCGATGCCGCCGCCGGCCGAGATCACGAGATCGACGTGCGTGCCATTTGCCAGGAAGTGCAGCGCCGCGGGCTGCTCGGAGCGCGGCACGCATTGATCGAGGCCGAGCGAGATCGACACCGCGCGGCAGCCCGCGGCGTGCAGCATCCGCTCGATGGCGGCCATGCGCTTGAGCGGCACGGCGACGAGCGTCGCGCGCTGCCGGCCATCGGTCAGCGAGTAAGTGCAATGCGCGAGGCGCAGATCGGAGACCGGGATGGGCAGCTCGCGTTCGGCGCGCAGCTCGAGCCAGCCGCGCAAATCTCCCGCGCCGATGCCGGGCACCTCGGTGGAAGTCGAGAGCGCCCAACCCGGCGGGATGCAGACCACGCAACGCCGCTCGTGGATTCCGGCGGCATCGAGTTGCGCGGCGAGCGCCTGCCCGGCTTTCGCGGAATCCGCAACCACAGACTCCGCGCCCATGGCCACCACAAAGGATTGCGCGACTCGCGTGCGATCCGCTTCGCGCCGCAAGAGGTCCACCGCGATGCGGCCCGACTCGATCGTGATCGCGAGGGTCGTGCGCGGCTTGAGGCGCTTTTTGATGCCGGCGAGTGCGAGCTTCATGGCGTGCTTTCTGTCGTGGCGAAGGTGTCGCGCACTTCGTTGCCGAGCGCCCAGCCGAAGCTCGCGAGATTGCGCCGGTACACGATCCGCGGCGTGCCGGTGCTCATGTCGATGACAAATTTCATCCGCCGATAACCGCGCCCGTGCCGGCCCACCGCGGCCACATCCGCGCCGATCTGCAAAGTACGTCCCGTGAGAAACGGGCCAGCCTCCGGCACGCCCTCGGCGAGCGTCTCGGCCACCCACGCGATGCTCGTGCTTTGCGTGGTGGCGCGCGAAAGCCGCGCCGCCACGAGCGCCGCGGCCTTGTCCGTGCCGATGCCGGGGATGCACGCGAGCACCGCCTCAGCCGCCGTGTTCACGTTGACGAGACCGACGAGCGTTTCGTCCGGGCTCGTCGTCACCTTGTCGGAGATCGTGTCGAACTCGTCGGCGGTCATGCCGCTGCGGACGTAGAATTCAAGCGGGCTGCGGATGGGGCCGCCCGTGCCGAGCCGCTGCTTCATCGTCGCCGCGCGGTCTGGTGGAAATGAGTTGTCGAGCAAGGTGCGCACTTCGTTGGTCAGCGTCGCCACGTTGATGCGCGCGGAACCGTCGGCTTGCGTGTTGGGCTCGCGGCTGAAGACTGTGAGATACTCGAGCACGCCGGGATCGAGCTTGCCGTCGGAGTTGTCGGCGGGCGCGGACCGGTCGCCGTCGTCTTCGTTCGCGTCGAGCGCGCCGTTCATGTTCGCGTCTTCGCCGTAAAGGATCGTCGCGTCGGCTCCGTTCACGAGCGCGAGTTCCTCGACGGTCTCGAAGTCCGCGTTCTTGCACGAGTAAGCGGGTCGTCGCTGAAGATACGTTTCGCTTTCCGCGCCGTTGCTCGTCACGTCATCGTCCGCGTCGCGCCAGTCCTGGATGGCGGCGGCCAGTTCCTCCGTCATGCCTGGCAACTGTTGCAACATCGCGGGCGTGGCCTTGTTGAGGTTGAGCTTTGAGGCTTCATCGATGAGGCCGAAGACGGGCGTCCTCCCGTTATCCGCCGCTTCGGCGCGGCCGAGAAACCACACCGTCGCTTCACCCACCGGCAGCGCGTCGGCTTGGTAAGTCGTGGTGTCGGGCACGAGGCCGGGCGTCGCCGCATTCACGAGCAACGTCTCGATGTAACGCACCACGCCTTCGATGGCCTGCTCGGCCTGGCGACCCGCGAGATCGTTATCCGCGCCGCGGAAACTCATGAGCATCGAGTGGCCGAAAAGCAGCGTAACGCTGACCAGCCCGACGCACACCCACAGCACGACGATGAGGACGGAGCCGTCGCGCGACGCCGGCACTTCCCGCGACGAGGGCGTCGCGGCTACAATTGCGGCGCTGCTTCTCATGGCGCGGCTCCCGCGGCTGTGGTCCAAGGCGTGACCACTTCGATGGGCGCTCCCCCGGCCGTCGGCATGATGCGCACGCGGATGGCCTCCGGCAGCATGGTCTCCGTCTCGCTGTAAGTCCACGCATCGGTCCAGCTTTGGCCGTCGTAAAAGGTGACCTCCATCGACTTCACGCCGGTGAGCAAGCGCTCTTCGCGCGGCGTCTCTTTCACCGGCGCGAGCAAGTTGGTATCGAGCGCGCGAACCAGCACGCCCGCGCCGGCGTCTGCGCTCTCCGCGTCTTTCGCGACGTAATACTCCACCTGCTGCAAGTCGCCCGGCAGCACTCCTTGCTCCGTCTCGCGCGCAGTGGTCGCGATGAATTTCAAGTACCCCGGAAAGCCCGCGTCCTTCCCTTGCTGCGAACCTTCCAGCGTCGCTGCGAGCGCCGTGCCGGTGCTGCCCGAGATGAGCGCGTTGCGGAGATCGTTGCGAATGACGGACGCGGCGTGAGCACGCAGCCGTCCTTCGCGAGTACGCTCCGTCGCGTCGTCGCGCAGCCGCAGCGCGCGGCCGAAAACGCCGTAGATGGCGACGAGAATCACCGCCGCCGCCGCCGCCGCCATCACCATTTCCAAAAGGGTGAATGCGGTGCCAACGCGTTGCGGCGCCCTCGCCGCGAGTCGGTTTCGACAGAGGCAGAGTTTCATTTTTGTGAAAGCGTTTCACTCACCAGCGTGCTGAGCGCGAGCGAGCGCTCCACACCTTGCACCGGATAAAAAACGAGCAGCGTCAGCTCCGTCATGTCGCCCGCGGACCACGCCGCCTGCTGGATCTCCCAGCGGTAGCCGGGCCATTCCTGTCCGAAATCGCCGCCCGCTTCCGCCGTGGTCCAAGCGTCGCCGACCATCAATTCGCCGAGCCGGTTCTCCCCCAGTTGCGCCGCGATGCCACTGCGCTCCGCGACGACTCCGGCGCGATTGGAAATGGTAAGCGCCTTCACAATCACCGGGATCAGAATCCCGAGGAACGCCATCGCCGCCAGCACTTCGACGAACGTGAATGCGGCGCTCGTTTTCATTGCGCCTCCTTCACGATCTCGTAGCCCCAGCCGTCGCGCGTCCGCGCGAGAGTCATCGCGGATTCGGTGGCATCGCTAAGGTGAATGGCTTCCGTGCTCGCCGAATCGAGCGCGCCGTCTGGCGCAAACTCCACGGCCTGCGTGATGCCGCGCGCCGGTGCGACCTTCTCGATCTCGAGCGCGATCTCCGGGTCGAGCGCATACTCGCGCTGTCGCCGCGCGTCGCCGGTGAAGCCAGTCTTCGCGCTCACTCCGAAGCGCCGCGCGTTTGCATCCACCCACAGCGTCATCGGCACGCCTTGGGAAATGGCTTCCGCGCGCGCATACTCGGTGAGCGCGAGCAGCCGCGTGGCCTCATCCTTCAAGTGCCGCTGCCGCATTGAGCGCGAGAGCGACGGCGCGGCAAAGGCGAGCATGGTCGCGAGCAGCAGCATCACGAAGACCAGTTCGATGAGCGTGAAGGCGCCGCGCCTTTTCGTGGCCTTCCGTGTATTCCGTGGACTCATTTTTTCCCGTCCCAATTGGTGATGTCGTCTTCGCCACCCGATTGCCCGTCGGGCCCCACGGAACTGAGGTCGTAGCCGTTGGCGTTATTGCGGCCCGGATAGTTGTAGATGTAAGCGTTGCCCCACGGATCGAGTGGGATGCCCTTCTTTAAATACGGCCCCTTCCAATTCGTCGCGCCGCTGGGTTGTTCGATGAGCGCGCTCAAGCCCGTGCTGCCTTTCGGGTAGTAGCCGTTGTCCACTTCGAAGGCATCGAGTGCGAGCTCCATGCTCGAGATTTGCGACGCCGCAGCCGTGACCTTTGCCTGCTGACTGCGCCCCGCGAACTTCGGAATGACGATGGCCGCGAGCACTGCGAGGATCACGAGCACGAGGAGCATTTCCACGAGCGTGAAGGCGCGAATAGGACGCCGATGGGAGATGTTCATTTGATATAGTCCTGGATCGTGAAAATCGGGATGACCATCCCGACGAAAATCGTCCCGATAAATCCCGCGATGGCGAAGAGCATGATGGGCTCCGCCAGCGCGACGGCAGTCTTGAGCTGGCGGTCGAGCGTCACCTCGGTCACGCCCGCGAGCCGCACCAGCTCTTGATCCAGCCGCCCGCTTTCCTCGGCCACGGAAATCATTTCCAAAGTCGAACCGCCGAAGAGCGCGCGGCATTCGGCGAGGCTCGCACCGAGTGCCTCGCCTTTCTTCACGCGCTCGGTCGAGTCGGTCACGAGGTCGATGAGCGTCTGGTAGCCGAGCGACCGCCGCGCGACCGAGAGCGCGCCGATGAGCGACACGCCGGCGCCGAGCAGTGTCCCGAGCATTCGGCAAAAGCGCGCCATGGCAAGCTGCGCGGCGAGCGGACCGATCACCGGCGCGCGCAAGAGCCACGACTCCCAGAGCCGCCGATTTTTTTCCTGCGCGACCCAGGTGCGTCCGAAATAAATCGCGGCCGCCAACGCCGCGGCGAGCCAGAGGCCGTAATGACGAAAGACATTGCTGACGCCGACGATGGCCTGCGTGAGCGCGGGCAGCGCGGCGTCGAAGCCTTCAAAGAGCGTCTGAAAACGCGGGATGAAAAAGACCATGAGAAAGATGAGCACCGCGATGGCCAGGCAGAGCAGCACGGCGGGATACATCAGCGCGGCGACCACCTTTGCGCGCAGTTCTTTTTCGCGCGCCTGGAAGTCGGCGATCTGCCCGAGCACCACTTCGAGAAAGCCGCCGGCCTCGCCCGATTCCACCATCGCCACATAGACGCCAGGGAAGACCTCGGGCGAGCGGCTCATGGCGTCGGCCAGCGGCACGCCGTCGATCACGAGGTCGTGCAGCTCGCGCCACTTCGCGGACGCGGCGGGCTGCGATGTTTCCTTGTACAAGATGGTGAGCGCGCGGCTCAGCGGGACATTCGCGGCGAGCAGGCTGGAGAGTGAGCGGGTGAAGTCTTCGAGCGCCGCGAAGGTCACGCGCTTCGGTTGCCACGAAAGTTTTCGCGCGCCCGTAGTCTTTGCAGGCGCGGCATCCGACTCGGCGATGCGGACCGGCGTGAGGCCGCGATCTTCCAGCAACCGCGCGGCATCCTGCCGGCCGCCAGCGTCGATGCGGCCCTGCGTGGCCGCGCCGTTTGCCTGGATCGCTCGATATTCGAAGACGGCCATTTTAGGGAAGTTGCGTGCCGGAATTCCGGGGAGCACACGCGTCCCGCGGCGACGGACTTTTTGGGTCGTTCGTCTCGCGCGAGAACTCCGCGCCGGGGGAACATGCCGGCGTCTCTTCGTGGTGCGGAGCTCTTGCGGGAAAGGGCGCGTCGGAAAGTTCATCGTCGCGAGACGCGACGACCGACACGCGAGACGCGTGTGCTCCCCAGAGCTCCGCGTCCTCGCGCTCGATGTCTGGAAACGAGGGCAGCGGACCGGTGGGGATGTAAGGGGCGGTGCTCATATTCATGTACCCACGGCAAAGCCGTCGGAACTTTCGTCTTTGGAAACGCGCATCACTTCGGTGGGCGTGGTCGCGCCTTCTTTCACCACGCGCCAACCGTCTTCGAGCAAGGTGCGCATGCCTTCGCGGCGCGCGGTGTTTTTGATCTCCACGCTCGATCCGCCGCGCAGGAGGATGTCGCGGATCGCGGTGCTCATGGTCATGAGCTCGAAGAGCGCGCGGCGTCCAGTGTAGCCGGTCATGCGGCAGGCCTTGCATCCCACTTGGCGGAAAATTTTCTCGCCACGCAGAGCTTCGGTGCGCTCCTGCAGGGCCTTGGTGCGCGCGGTGGTGTCCTCCACTTTGCACTGCTCGCACAGCACGCGCACGAGTCGCTGCGCCATCACGGCTTCGAGCGATGAGGCGACGAGGTATGGCTCGACGCCCATATCCACAAGCCGCGTGAGCGCGCCGGGCGCGTCGTTGGTATGCAGCGTGGAAAAGACCATGTGGCCGGTGAGCGAGGCCTGCACAGCGATCTGCGCGGTCTCCTGGTCGCGGATTTCTCCGATGAGCACGACATCGGGATCGTGCCGCAGAATCGCCCGCAGCCCGCGCGCAAAAGTGAGCCCGGCCTTTTCCGCGACCTGGATTTGGTTGATGCCCTTGAGCTGATACTCGACGGGATCTTCGATGGTGATGATCTTGCGCACCTCGTCGTTGATCGCGTGCAACGCGCTGTAGAGCGTCGTGGTTTTGCCGCTGCCGGTCGGGCCGGTCACGAGCGCAATGCCGTGCGGCATCTCGAGCACACGCTCAAAAAGTTGCCGCTCGCGGTCTGCCATTCCGAGACCGGGGAGGCCGATCATGCCGGCATCCTGGCGCAGCAGGCGCATCACGGTCGCCTCGCCGTGCAGCATCGGGATCACCGATACGCGGATGTCCACCTCCGCGCCTTTCACTCGAATCCGGATGCGCCCGTCCTGCGGCACGCGCTTCTCGGCGATGTTGAGGTTCGAGAGAATTTTGATGCGCGAAACGATCGCCGGCTGGAAGCGCTTGATCTGCGCGGGCACTGGCACTTCCTGCAAAAGGCCGTCGATGCGATACCGGATGCGCAGCTCGTGCTCGAAAGGCTCGACGTGAATGTCCGATGCGCGCAGCGAGATTGCGTCGCCGAGCACTTGATTGACGAATCGGATGATCGAGGCGTCTTCGGCGGCTTTGTCGAGGTCGGCGTTGTCCTCGCGCTCGTCGGAGACGACCTGGAAGCTCTCGTCCTGCTCGAGAAGATTGAGCGTGTCGGCGCCGACGCCGAGGTGCTTCTTGATCTCGCGTTGCAGCGCTTCGCTCGGTGCGAGCAACGGCTGGAACTTTACTCCATTCCCCGTCCGTAGGCTGTCGAGTCCCGGCCTCGCAAAAAGCCGGCCGACCGCGATCTCGATGACGCCGTTGACTTCGCGCAGAGGGAGCAATTCCTCCTTGAGCAGGATGCGCGCGGAGAAGCGGCCGAGCAGCGCGCGATCGGGCTCCACTTTTTCCAGCGTGGTGTAGCCCAGGCCGTATTCGCCGGCGAGCCACTGGAGCACTTCTTCTTCTGTCTCCGCGCGCACTTCTCCGGCGAGGCGATGCCGCGCAAGCGCTTCGGCGTCCATGGCGGAGAGCTGCTGGCGCTCGACCATGGACGCCAGAAGTTCCTGGCGCGAATCGCTGACGGGTGCGGCGCTGCCGGTCACGGCGCGGGATTTATTCGAGGATGCCCATCGCCACGAGCGCCGCTTCCTGCCGCAGCGTGAGCGCCTTCTTCAAATCCTCGCGCGCGGTGGCAAGTTCGCTCTGCGCTTTCTTGCGCTGCTCGCGCACGGCGGCCAGCTTCGCATTCAAGTCGGCGGGCGATGTGGTTTCGCTTTCCACCGCGGTCCGAAGCGCTTCGCTCTCGGTCGAGCCAGCGCGTTCGGGACGCGGCCCTTGGTCGCCGCCCGGAGGTCGGCCTTCTCCGCCGGGCCGTGCATCGCCGCCCGGGCGTCCGCCGCCGGGACCACCCGGCCCGCCGCCGGGAAATCCGCCGAAGCGGCCTGCCATCGAGTCGCGCTGTTTCTCCTGCACTTTCTCGATGAGCGGCTGGAGCGCGGCCCATTCTTCGTCGGTGACTTTGAGCGTGGTCTTCATTCGCTCTGCCATGCGCTTGCGGAAGTCTTCCATATTGAAGTTGCCGCGGCGGTCGCCACCGCCATCGGGGCGGCGAGCGGGTTCGTTGGGTTGCGGAGGTCTCGCGGGTTCTTGCGCGAGGAGCGTGGATGCCGCGAGCGCGAGCGCGCCGAGGGCGAGTGTGGACGGGATTTTCATGTCGGTGTTTTGATTCCTGGTTTGTGATTTCGTGGGCGCCAATCCGCGGTGCGCGGCGTGGCTGGAGAAGACTCATACAATGCCTGCGTTAAGCGGGCGTTAGTTTGGGACAGGAAAATGGTAAAGAGTCCGTTAAGCGGTTTGCGCCACGCGGCGATGCTTGCGTCACGCTGAAAACAAGGAGCGTCGTGGCGCGAGGTGAGGTAAGACATCAGCGTTGCGCGCTCCCCTTCTCGATGTCGCTCCTTTCAACAACCCGAACCTCCGCCGCGGGAAAACTGCGCGTGCTGGTCATCGACGACGAGCGCGAGCTGTGCGCGCTCATCCGCGATTACCTCGCGCCGCTCGGTTACGAAATCCTGTCCGAACACGACGGGGCGGCTGGCGCGGAGCGTGCGGTGAGCGAGCCGTTTCACGCGGTCATCCTCGATGTGATGCTGCCGGGCATGGATGGCTTTGAGGTTTTGAAGCGCGTGCGCGCCAAGTCCGACGTACCGATCCTCATGCTCACTTCGCGCGGCGAGGAGACCGATCGCGTGGTGGGCCTCGAGATGGGCGCGGACGATTATTTGCCGAAGACTTTTTCCCCGCGCGAGCTGCTCGCCCGCTTGCGCGCAGTGACTCGCCGCAACGTGCGGCACGCGGCGCAGCGGGAAGACGCGGAGCCGGAGATCGTGGTCGGGAAGTTGCGGCTCTCGCACGACACGCATGTGGCCACGCTCGACGGCGAGCCACTCACGCTCACGGCTCTCGAGTTTGAATTGCTCTCGTGCCTGGCCCG
Source organism: Chthoniobacterales bacterium (assembly GCA_038238555.1). GTDB lineage: Bacteria > Verrucomicrobiota > Verrucomicrobiia > Chthoniobacterales > Chthoniobacteraceae > JANNXQ01. The sequence goes on from JBBRXP010000165.1 coordinate 12,388, forward strand.
TGCGCGCGGGCGGGTGAAGAGCCGCGAGCAATTGCTCGAGGCCATCGCGGAGCGCGATTACAACGGGCTCGACCGCTCGATCGACGTGCACATCGTGGCCCTGCGACGCAAGCTGGGAGACGATCCGCGGGAGCCGCGGTTTATCCGCACGGTGCGGTCGGTGGGATATATGCTCATCAATCCGGACGCCGGCTGATCCTCTTTGCTCTTACTCTTGCTCTTGCTCCTTCTTTCGATCGGCCGCGCAAAAAACAGAGCAAGAGCAAGAGCAAGAGTAAGAGGGAAGAAACAACGGACTCGCGATGTCTTCTGACTTGTGAAACTTGCACCGTCAACGATGCGCGCCCGACTTCCGCTCTACGTGAAGATCCTGCTGTGGTTCTTTCTGAACCTCGTGCTGCTGGCGGCGATGTTCGTGCTGCTCTTCCACGCGCAGTTTAGTTTTAATCTCGACTGGTTTCTCGCCAGCGGCGCGCGCGAACGGCTCGAAGCGGTGCGCGATTTGATCGTGGGCGAGCTCAACGTGACGCCGCCCGATGAATGGCAGAACACGCTCACGCGCTTCGGACTCGCGCATCATGTGCGCTTTTCGCTCTTCGACGACGACGCCGCTCCGCTGCTGGGCGAGGTGACGGAGCTGCCAGCCGAGGTGCGCGCGCGGCTGCTCTGGCGGCCAACGTTGCCGCCGTTTCTAAATCGCACGCCGTCTCCGGAGGGTGATCGCCGCTTTCGCTTCCGCCCGCCGGTGCGTGCAGTGATGCGGACCACGGAGCCCACGCGCTACTGGCTGCTGGCCAGCGCGCGGGTGGATAATCCGCAGACCGGCTCGCCGATGCGCGTCTTCCTCGTCGCGCAATCCACCACGCTGACGGCGGGCGGACTTATCTTTAATCCGCGGCCGTGGTTGTGGCTGGGCGCGGGGGCGATCGTTTTTTCGCTGCTCTTCTGGTTCCCGCTCGTTCACGGCATCACGCGCTCGCTGGCGCAGATCACGCAGGCCACGCGGCGCATCGCCGATGGCCGTTTCGATGTGCGCGTCAACACGCGGCGGCGCGATGAACTCGGGCTGGTCGGCGCGGCGGTCAACGACATGGCCGGGCAACTCGACGGATTTGTGACGGGCC
>JBBRXP010000166.1:0-13441 GCA_038238555.1 Chthoniobacterales bacterium
GCAGATCGCGGAGGCGCTCAAAATCGGTCTGATGGGTGGAACGCATTTTCAACTCGGCCAGCATTGGAAGACACATTTCGAAAAGGAACACGCGAAGGCCGGAGGCGCGATTTCTGTCGGCAAACTGCGCGAGTGGCAGAACGCGCCGAAGCCGATGGGCCTTCCCGCCGAGGTGCAGAACGTCGTGATTCTTGCGTTCGCTGCGCAGACGAATCGCGCGTTTTACCAGCACGGCGCGGCCATCACGCCGGGACTGGAGAAGCTGGAAAACGACCTCGAACTCCGCGAGGAGAAGCTTCCGACGGAAGGCGTGTGGAAAACTGCGCTGGAGCGCGCCAGCCACATTTTCGGCCTCACGCCGTCGCCGTTGCTCAATGCGGCGAATCTCGCCAAATTCTGCGGCGACACGCGCGCCGCCGCTGCCGTCGCCGCGCCCAAAGCCGGGGCGCTGGTGAAGCAACTGCGCAGTGTGCCACCGGCATTCATCAGCGGCGATCCGACGAAAACGCCACGCATGGAGACCGCGGTGGAGGCCGTCTCCACGCTGAACCTCATCACGCAGCACGACGGCGCCGTGCTCGTCGAACAGTTCGGCACAGTTCCACTCTCCGCGACGCCGACAGCAATCGGCACGAGTCTGAGCAGCGCCGAGACAATCACGGCCGGGCTGCAAGGAATGAGCTGGGATATTCTCGACGGGCTGCATTCCGCCACTGGCGAGCACGCGGCCACGGCGCAAAGCATCCTGACAGGTGTGAGCGAAGCGCTCGCCAGCTACGAACAAGCCAATCCGCTCAAGACCCGCTTGCACGACGCGCAGAAAGCAGCGGTCGCCTTGCTCAAGGCGATGGCGACGAAACCCACGCCGCCGGTCGTGATCACACCGCCCGACGTTCCTCCGATCGTAGTCGTCCCGCCTTCCGTCACGCCGGCACAAGACGAGGTGGTGCTCGTCATGCCCGCCGAATGTTCTGCCCTGCTCGCGAAGCACAAGGATGTGAGTCTCGATCTCGCTGCGGGAACACTCACCATCCCGGCCACTGGTCGGACGTTCAAGCTGAGGATCGTGACTCAAAGCTAGACGCCCACGATGCCGGTGATCACTCCATCCCAGGTGCGTGCGCAGGTGGCGGCGATTCGGCGCAGGCTACCGGATGCGACGGTGATTGGTTTGCAGGCGCCTGGCGACTGGCAGGGCGGTGCGGAAGTGGCGTGCGGGGGAACGACCTTCCGCGTCGAGCCATGCGTCTCGGATTTGCAGATGCGCGAAGCTTTGCTGCGCCACAGCGGGCAGCCCGTGGTGCTGCTCACCGAGATGGACGAAAGCAGTCTCAGCGACGATGTGGTCATTCGTCTCACTAAGCGTCGCCTCTTCCCGCTCAACCGGCGCGAGATGCTGCGAGAGTTGTTCCAGGCAAAATCGCTCGATCCGCAATTGCTAAGCTGGAGCTGGCTGGTCGGTGCTTTGACCGAGCGAATGCCGGAGAGTGGCTTTCCTCCAGTCCCCGGCGGAACGCTCGATGTGGAAACTGTCTGGGGTGTTCTGCTGAAACTTTACCTCGGGCTGAATGAGGCCCGGCCCGACCTCGAAAGTTTCCTCATGTGGACGCTGACGAGCGAGAGTCTGGCCGCGATGGATGCGGTAGCCGCGGAGTTTCGCGCCGACTTGGAACGCTGGTTGGAAGAGGGCTTGGGCAAGGCGGGGACATTTGTTTTCGCCGCGATTCGCGCCGGGCGTGGGGCCGATCTCGCACCGCTCGGACTGGCGCTCGGGGTGATCTACGCGAGCGGCGCGCAGGACGCGGCCTTGCGCGATGCCGCGGTGCGGCTTGAGGCGGTCTTCGCCGGAAAGAAAATCCCAACCGACGCGGCGGAGTCATGGGCAACCGCTGCTGCTGCGGTGATCCGAAAGGTTTTTCACACTCGCGGTGAGCCTGCCGGACGCACCCTGCTGGACCGCGTGGATGTCATCCTTAATGAGCTGCGCATCGGTGGCTCGGCTGCGCTCAGCGACTACTCCCCTAGTGGTTTCGAGGCCCGACTCGGCGCGTTGGCGGACGCGTTCACGTCCGCACTCGACCATCCGGGCACTCAAGCCATGACCGCAGTGACCAATGCGCTGGCTTCCGTCGAGCATCACTTCCTCGCCGCCCTTTCGCACGCACGCATGGCGCGCTGCCGGATGGCACTGCGCCTGATCCGCTGGTTGCACATGCGGGATAACGCTCCAGCGGCGAATCTCGCGGCATCCGCGACCGACTACGTGAACGACGGCGCTTTCGTGGATTGGGGCCGGCACGCGCTTTTCGCAGGCGACGGAAATCTCCAGCTCGCACGCGCGTTCACCCGAATCGTTGAACGCGCAGGCGAGAAGCGCGACGCGGGCGACCGCAATTTCGCGGAGAAGCTCGCTGCGGCGCTTTCGACCAACGAACACGATGCCGGACTGCTCGGTATCGAATCGGTGATGAAGGAAGTCGTCGCGCCGCTGGTGGCGCACGCTCCGGTGCTCGTCATCGTGATGGATGGGATGAGTCACGCTGTCTTCCGCGAACTGCTTCCGGATCTCACGCGGCGCGGCTGGCGTTCGCTCGGCCACGCCGCGGACCGTTTGCCCAGACCCGTGCTTGCGGGACTGCCGAGCATCACGGAAATCTCGCGCCGTGCGCTGCTGACCGGCGCGTTGGACTACACCTCGCTGCTCGATGAGGCGTCTGGATTCGAAAAGCTGGGCGAGTTGCTCGGCCTGCCCAAGAACTCGCGCCCACAGCTCTTTCGCAAAGGCGAACTGACAGAAATCGGTGAAACGGGTCTGCCCGACAAAATCCAGCAAGCTATCGCGCAAACCAAGAACCGGCTGGTCGGCGCAGTCGTCAACGCGATCGACGACTACCTGCTAAAAGGCGATCAACTCGCGGTGACGTGGGATCTGGCGCTGCTCCCGGCGCTCGATCAATTGCTCCACGCCGCGCGCGATAGCGGGCGCATTGTCGTCCTGGCCAGCGATCACGGTCACGTCATCGACCGCGAAACGGAGTTGCGCAAAGCGGAAGGCAGCGACCGCTACCGCCCTGACGATGCGAAGCCCGCAGCGGGTGAGTTGGTTTTTCGCGGAGCGCGAATTCGCGCCGCGACAGGCCACGATTCCGTCATCTTGCCGATCACCGAACGCCTTCGCTACGCGGGAAAAAAGAACGGCTATCACGGCGGTGCGACACCGCAGGAAGTCCTCGCTCCGCTGGCTGTGCTCACCACCCTCACGAAGATTCCAGCAGGGTGGGACGAGTTGCCGCCCTACGAACCTGCCTGGTGGAGCAGCCAGCCAGCACCAGTAGCTGCGCCGGTCTCGATGGTCACCAAGCCAAGAAAGGCGTCATCCGATCTGCCGCTTTTCGATTTTGCAAAAGGCGGCGCGACACCGACCACCGCACACTGGACCGACGCGCTGCTCGCCTCAGATATTTTCCTCGCGCAGCAGAAATTCGCCGGGCGCACACCGCTCGCAAAAGCTTCCATCCGAGCGTTCCTCAGCGCGCTGGAAGAGCGTGGCTTCACCATCCTTCGCCCCACGCTTGCGCAGAAGCTTGGTCTGCCGTTGCTCCGCGTTGGCGGTCTGGTCAGCACGATGCAGCGAGTCCTCAACGTGGATGGATACGATGTGCTCGCGTTCGAGAGCGAGGCCGACACCATCCGTCTCAATCTGGATCTGCTGAAAACGCAGTTCGAGATCAAGTAGCCCATGATCAGCCCGCAACGCCGCATCGAAATTTTGGACGCCCTGCGCCGCGGCACCGTGCCCCGGCGTGGCCTTGGGGCGTTCGCGGTGGGCCTGGATCGCTTTGAAGGCGCGCTCGTCACCGAACTGGATCGCGTCGCGGCCGGGGGCAGTGTGTTCAAAGCGGTCCGCGGGGAATACGGCTGCGGCAAAACATTCTTCGCACGCTGGCTGCAAGAACGCGCGAAGGAGCGAAACTTCGCCACAGCCGAAGTGCAAATCTCCGAAACCGAGACACCCCTGCACCGGCTCGAGACCGTGTATCGGCGGATGATCGAGCGCCTCACCACCCGCGCGGCCGAGAGCGGCGCATTTCGCTCGATCATTGAGTCGTGGTTCTACGCACTCGAAGAGGATGTGATTTCAGCCGGTTCGGTGAAACCCGAAGATGCAGAAGGTCTGCTGCGTGCAACCAACGCCCTGATGGAGCGCCGGCTCGAAGCGATTTCACGCACCGCGCCCGCCTTTGCCGCCGCGCTGCGCGGGTATCGCGAAGCTCTTGCTCGCGGAGACCAACCGGTCGCCGACGGTCTTCTCGCGTGGCTGGCGGGCGAGCCGAATGTTTCCGCCGCCGCAAAGCGCGGCGCGCTGCTCAAGGGCGACGTCGATCACTTCGGCGCACTGGCTTTTCTCCAAGGACTGCTGCTCCTCCTCCGCGACTCCGGCCACGCTGGGCTCGTGCTCGTGCTTGATGAGGTCGAAACCCTCCAGCGCGTCCGCACTGACACGCGCGAGCGCGGTCTGAACGCACTGCGACAGTTCATTGATGAAATTGACGCAGGACGTTTCCCCGGCCTTTTCCTCGTTATCACTGGCACGCCCGCATTTTTCGATGGCCCGCAGGGTGTGCAACGCCTGGCTCCACTTGCGCAGCGGCTGCATACAGATTTCCAGACCGAGGCGCGTTTCGACAACCCCCGTGCGGTGCAGATTCGCCTGCCTGGCTTCTCGCGGGACTCACTCCGCGAAGTGGGGCGCAGGGTTCGCGACATCTTCGTCGATGGCGCGGCGCAATCGGTCCGCGTGCAACAACTCGCCGTGGATGCACTACTCGACCGTCTTGCGGAAGGTGTGGCGGGGAAACTTGGTGGAAAAGTCGGCATCGCTCCGCGGCTCTTTCTCAAGAAGCTCGTCGCGGACGTTCTCGACCGCATTGACCAGTTTGCCGACTTCGACCCCGCTCAGCACTACGCGCTGACGCTCGACCAAACCGAACTCACCGAGGAAGAGCGCAACGCCGTGCCCGCAACTTCGGTGGACGACATTCCGCTTCGGTTGTGAACGCTTTTGACCGGCTGCACCCGTCCCTCCAGCACCATATCGTGAACACGCTGGGCTGGTCGGGACTACGCCCGCTGCAAGAAACTAGCATCCCGCCGATCCTCGAAGGCCACCATGCGCTAGTCATCGCTCCTACCGCCGGGGGTAAAACGGAATCGGCGGTTCTTCCCGTGCTTTCCCGGGTGCTCACTGAACGCTGGTGCGGTTTGAGCGTGATCTATGTCTGCCCGTTAAAGGCACTGCTGAACAACATCGCCGCGCGGCTTGAGAAGTATTTCAGCATGGTCGGCGAACGCTGCGCGGTCTGGCACGGAGACATCCCGCAGTCCGAAAAAGATCGCATCCGCCGGTCCCCGCCGACCTGCCTGCTCACCACGCCCGAGTCGCTTGAAGTGCTGCTCATTTCCTCGAACCCGGCTTCGCGCGAACTGCTCACGTCGGCCCGGGTGGTGATCGTTGACGAAGTGCATGCTTTCGCGCGCGATGACCGGGGCTGGCATCTGCTTGCCGTGCTCGAACGCATCACGCGACTCACGGGGCACGAACTCCAGCGCATCGGGCTTTCGGCGACCGTGGGCAACCCCGAGGATTTGCTCGGCTGGCTCGCCGGCCATTGCTCTGGCGAGCGCACTGTCATCCGCAGCGAGAGCGCGGGCACCGTTGCCACGGATGTTCAACTCGACTTCGTGGGCACTCTCGACAACGCGGCGACGGTCATCGCGCAGCTTTACCGCGACGAAAAGCGACTTGTCTTTTGCGACAGCCGGAGCCGGGTCGAGCGGCTTGCGACATTGCTCGATGAGCGTGGTGTAAAGGCATTTGTCTCGCACAGTTCCTTGAGCGCAGCGCAGCGCCGGGAGGCCGAACAAGCGTTCGCTCACGGCGACGCGTGCGTCATCCTCGCGACCAGCACACTCGAACTTGGGATCGACGTCGGCGACCTCGATCGCGTCATCCAGATCGACGCCCCTCCAAGCGTCGCGTCCTTCCTCCAGCGGCTCGGTCGCACCGGACGGCGCGCTGGGACAACACGGAATTGTTTGTTTCTAGTAACCGATGACCTTGCGCTGCTGCGATGCGCTGCCGTCCTTGCGCTTTGGGAGCGTGGATTCGTCGAGCCGATCCTCCCGCCGCGCGAACCGCTCCATCTTTTCAGCCAGCAACTCATGGCCCTCGCGCTGCAAGAGCGAGGTATTGGTGTAAACGACTGGCCTGCGTGGATCGGCCGACTGCCTCCTTTCCGTCGGATGCCGCCCGAAGAAACCGCGGCCATCGTGGCGCATCTCCAGGCTCAAAGCATCTTGTTCAATGATGGAGGCATTTTGTCTTTCGCCGCTGAAGGCGAAGCAAAATACGGCCGCAAACATTTTCTTGAACTCGTTTCCATTTTCACCAGCCCACCGGTTTTCTCCGTCCTCCATGGACGCGACGAAATTGGCACCGTCGAACAATGCTCGCTGACCGCGCAACCCGATCACCCAGCCGTGCTCGCTCTCGCCGGCAGGAACTGGGAAGTGACGCATGTGGACTGGGCGCGCCGCATCGCTTATGTGCGCGCGACCGCCGCACGGGGGAAAAGCCGCTGGCTAGGCGCGCGCTCTGGTATGAGCTTTGAACAGGCACGCAGCGTCAGTGCGCTGCTGGCAGGCAGTGATGTCTCGCCTCGCTGGTCGCGGCGAGCCTCTGACGCACTGGCTGCTTTGCGCGAGGATGCCAATGCGCGCGGAACCGCGACACCGACCGTAACGCGGAATCCTGACGACGAAGACCTCGAATGGTGGACATATGCCGGCTTCAGCACAAACCGCCTCCTTACTGACGCCGGTTCCCAACTGATCCATGCGGAAGCCGTCGGCGATGACTTCAAGGTTACGTTCTCACGAGCGACGACGGTCCAGCAACTTCACGCCCTTTGGCTGCATCTTCTCGCCGAGAAAGACCTCCATGAACTTCTGCGTGTTCCTGATAACGCACTCGCTGAAATCAAGTTTGCAGAGGCGCTGCCGCCGGGGTTGGCCATTAAGGTCTATCGGGACAGAGCCGTTGAACACGAAGCTTTGCGAACGGTGGGCCAAGAACTAAAGGAGGCTGTCATCCACAGCGGCCCGCTGGGTGAATGCTGAATCGTTGGTCTCCATGATCGAGCGTCCGATTTCACACCACCAAACCGGCTCTGCAGACTCAGATCAAAATGTCCGTTTCAAGGAGAAACAGTGGATGTGGTTTTCGAGTGCCTCCGCGCATGAGAATCCGGCTTTTGAGCTATATCGTCTTCCAACCGGTCATCACCATCCGCCATCTTAACCGATGCTTGGTTTTTCGTGATATCGAGGGCTTCGACAATCTCCTGCTGGCGCTTCGCAGCGGCTGCCAACTTCTCCTCGTGCTCGAAGGGATGGTCGAGTTGCTTGGTGAGGTCTTCTGTTTGTTTGCGAGTTTGCTGGAGATCGGTTTCACGCTCCCTCAGACGGTCGGGCATGCTGTCGAGAGCGTGCTCCACTGAGGAGATGGTGCCGGTCGGGCTGTCGCTGACGTTGGCCTTGTATTCGCACCTTCCGTGGAGGACGAGGTTGGCGCGTTCGTCGAAGCGATGGAGGGATACGGGGAAGCCGCCGATTTCGCCGATGGCCTTGGTGGATTGGAAGGGCTTCATCGCGGCAGCAAGGAAGACGAGCGCACGTCCGGCTTTCACGCGGTCGGCGAAGGCTTCCTTCTGCACCGTCATCGAGAATCGATCTCCTCGCGTGCTGGTGCGGGTGCGAAGGTCTTCGCGGATATTGGCGATTTCCCGTTCGCTGGTCGTGATGGTGTCTCCAAGACCTTTTAGCCGGTAGCGCATTTGATACTGGCTGTCGGCGTGCTGCTTTTTTAACCGGGTGAGGCGCATCACCTCGGCGTCGATCGTGGCTTTCTCGATGACGAGCGGATTGCCGGACGCGATGGCCTTCACCTCGGCGTAAGTGAGCGCGGCAGCGTCCACGTCCTCGGCTTTGCGCATCGTCGCGTCGCCGGTCATGACTTGGGCGATGAAGCGGCACTTGGTTTCCAGCGTCTGCCACATGTAGGCGTCGAAGGAGCCCTCTGTGACGTAGCGGAAGACCTTCACATATTCGTTCGTGTTGCCCTGGCGGAGGATGCGGCCGTCACGTTGCTCGATGTCCGCGGGACGCCACGGGGCGTCGAGGTGGTGCAAGGCGACGAGCTTTCGTTGGACATTGGTGCCTTCACCCATCTTCGGCGTGCTGCCGAGAAGGATGCGCACTTTCCCTTCACGCACATTCTTAAAGAGCGATGCTTTGGCAGCGTCTTCATCGTAGTCCTGGATGAAGGCGATGTCTGCCGAGGGCACGCGGCGGGCGATCAGCTTTTCCCGCACGTCGTCATAGACTGAAAACAAGCGCTTGCTGGGTTGCGGTGTGGACAGGTCGCAGAAGACGAGTTGAGCGCCCTTCTGTTCGGCGGAATCCTCCCAGACTTGGTGAATCTTCGCGACGGCTTGGTTCAGCTTGGAATCGGGATGGTCGCGGACGCCGGGCATCACGAGCCGGAGGTCGAGCGCAGCTTTGCGGCCCTCGGTCGTGACCTTCAGCATGTTGTCGTCGCGCGGATCGACCTTGCCGCCTTTGATCTGCTCCACGCGCGCGACGAGGTGTTCGACAAAACCTTTCAGCTCCGGAGTCGCGGGCGCGCTGACCGTAATCGGCTGCCCCTGATCCAGCTTCGGAATCGGCAGCTTGAGCATCTCCGCGGTTTGCACGTCAGCCACCTGACGAAACTGCTGCATCAGCTCGGGCACATTCACAAAGCGCGCGAAGCGGCTGTTCAATCGGTAGCCGCTGCCATCGGGGCTCAACTCCATCGCGGTGACGGTTTCGCCGAAAGTGCCGGCCCACGAGTCGAAGTGCTGGAGTCCGTTGCGTCGCAGGGTGCCCATTTGGAGGTAGCGCTGCATGGTGAACATCTCCGCCATCGTGTTGGAGATCGGCGTGCCCGTAGCGAAGACCACACCGCCTCCGCGGTTCCGCTCCTGCACATGCTGCACCTTCAAAAACAGATCGAAGGCCCGCTCGGAAGCAGTCTGCGGCAGACCGGCGACCCGCGTCATCTTGGTGACGTAGAAGAGGTTCTTAAATTTGTGCGCTTCGTCGATGAACAGGCGGTCGATTCCCAACTCTTCAAAGGTGAGCGTGTTGTCCTTCTTCTCGTTCGCGGAAAGTGTCTCTAACTTCGCCTCCAGGCGGCGCTTCACCTTCTCCAACTCCTTCACCAGGCGCGTGCCGCGGTCAGACTTCTGTTCCCGGATGGCCATCTCCACTTCGCGAATTTGCTCGTCGATGAAATTGCGCCGCGTCTCCACCGAGAGCGGAATCTTCTCGAAGCTCGAATGCGTCACGATCACCGCATCCCAATTCCCCGTGGCGATGCGGCTGAAGAGTCGCGCGCGTTTCGATGCCTCGAAGTCCTCCTTGCCGGCGACGAGAATATTCGCCGTCGGGTAAAGCGTAAGCAGCTCCGAGGAGAACTGCGCGAGCATGTGATTCGGCACGGCGAACATTGGCTTCGTCGCGAGGCCGAGCCGTTTTAGCTCAATCGCAGCGGCTACCATCGTGTAGGTCTTCCCCGCGCCGACCGCGTGCGCGAGCAGCGTGTTGTCGCTCTGCACGATTCGCCAGACGGCGTTCTTCTGGTGGGGGCGCAGAGCGATGAGGTCGCTGCTCGCGGGGAGCGTCAGATGCGCGCCGTTGAAGACGCGCAGCCGCACCGAGTTGAACTCATCGTTGTATTTGCGGCACAGCCGCTCGCGCCGCTCGTCGTCCTCCCACACCCACGTCCTGAACCGCTCCTTGATCTTCTCCATCTTGTCCCGCGCGCCCTCCGTTTCCGTGGCGTTGATCACGCTGTTCTTCGTGCGCGGATCGGTGTCGTAAACGGTCGGCGTCTTGAGATTCAGCGCGTCCTGAATCAGCTCCAACGCGGAGTAACGGCTCGTGCCCCATTCGGTAGAATTGGCGACCGTCGCGCGAGCGCAGTAGTCGCCTCGCAAGAACCAAGTCCCCACGACGGCAGCATGGGAAACCGTGATGCCTTCCGCACCGATGATCGAGCGCGCGAACGCCTCCACATCCGCCGCCGGAATCCATACCGCCCCAAGGCGCGCTTCGATCTCCGAAGCCGTCAGGTCGGCCGGCTGCACCGCCTCCAGTGCGGTCACGTTTGCGGAGAAACGCGCGTCCCCCGCGGCAGCGGCGCGCGCTTGCTCCAGCTTCACGCGAACATCGCCGGACAGATACTGATCGTCCGTTTCCCAGCGCTCGGTTTGTGGGTTGCGGTAGAGCATGCCGCTCAGCTCAGGGAGGAACTCTTCCGGCGGACGGCTGAGCAACGCTTCCATGCGCGGCAGGTCCACGCGGCCCGTCTCGTTCAGGACAAGGACGAGTGCGTCTTTCGGCGTCTCCGCAGCCCGCGGCGCTTGCGCATGCTGGATGGTTCGCTCGCGAAAAACCGCCGTCTTCTCGGCGCGCTTGGTCTCGTCGTTGTAATCCTCCAGCGAACAGAGGAGCGGATAGTCCGGGTCGCTACGGAATGCACGCCGGTTGGCGCTGTCGTTGACCGCTCCGAACCGCGATACGAACACGTCGTAGCGCAGATTCAGCTCACGGCGGGCGGCAAGGATCGCCTCTTCGCCGTGCTCTTCGAGTTGCGTCCGCAGCGTGTTGCGCACGGCATCACGCACCTTGATCAAACCGCGGATACGCCGGGCGGTTTCCTCCGCCAGCTTCGGCAGCGGAGTGAGCGTGTCACCGGTGCGCACCGCGATCATCTCCTCGTGCAGGACAAACGCGTTCTCCTTCACATAATCCGGCGCGAGGATGACCCCCTCGGCTTTGGCGCGGGTTGAGTTCTCCTGCTCCCGCGCGCTGTAGATCCCGTGGGGAAGCCTCGCGACAGCTTCGCGAAGCGCCGCGCCGAGTTCGCGGCCATCAGGAACGAGCAGGTGGTCTTTGGCGGCAACTACCCCTACAACTATCTCTACGCCAAGGGCGACAACACCCAGCCCGGCGCGGCGATGCTAACCCTCGGCAGCGGGATCACCGTGCATGGCAGCCAGGGCGGCACGCTCGGCGGTAATTACCAATACGACTCAATCATCAATCAGGGCACATTCCTTGGAGACACTTCGGGGAAGACGATCAGCCTGGCCGGGAACTGGACGAGCATCGGCACAATCAAGACTCAGAACGGCGGGGTCGTCGCGTTGACCGGCACTTACGATAACACGGGCCAGACCTTGAACTTCGCCGCGGGCACCGGCCCACTGACGCTGAGCAGCAGCGGGACGATCAAGGGTGGAACCGTGGCGCTGATTGCGGCAACGAACATCGTGTTCAATGGCGGCACCCTGGACGGGGTGACGCTCAACGGCGATCTCGACCTGACTCCGCAGAGCGCCTCGCTGACGGTCAAGAACGGGCTGGTCCTCAACGGCACGGCGACCATTGGGGGCACGTTCGCCAATTACGACGGTTACAATGTGCTGAGCTTTGCCGGCACCCAGACGCTCTCGGGCAGCGGCACGGTGCTGTTTGGGAGTGCGGGTTACACGGGGCTCATCCTGACGCAGAGTAACACGACCCTCACCATTGGGGTCGGCATCACGGTGCATGGGGGCTCGTCGAGAGGCCTGGGTGCGCGGCTGGGCTACAACGACTGGCAGGGCATCGGCGCGAACACGACGATCCTCAACCAGGGCATCATCGACGCGGATGTGGCGGGCACGAGCATTACGATCTATCCCGGCACCACCGGCACGCTGGTCAATCAGGGGACGGTCAAGGCGACCGCGGGCGTGTTGAATCTGAGCGCGAACATCACTACGGACACGCTGGGTACGGTACAGGCGGCTGGCGGGGCGTTGAACCTCAGCGGGATGCTCGACAACAGCGGGGCGAGCTTTGCGCTCAATGCGAGCACCGGTTCGTGGCTTCTCTCCGGGACGATCAAAGGCGGGACGGTGAACGAAACAGGCGGAGCCAAGTTGATTGCGAATGGCGGCACCTTGGACGGAGTAACCCTCAACGGCGATCTGGACCTGACTCCGCAGAGCGCGACGCTGACGGTCAAGAACGGGCTGGTGCTCAACGGCACGGCGACCATCGGGGCGAGCAGCGGCAACGGCTTTAATTACCTGAACTTCACCGGCACGCAGAGTCTCACGGGCAACGACAGCGTGGTCTTTGGCGGCGCGAGTTACACGGGGCTCATCGTGACGCAGAGTAACACGACCCTCACCATTGGCGCCGGGATCACGGTGCATGGCGGCTCGGCGGGAAGCTACGGGGCGCGCCTTGGGAGTAACGACTACTTCGGCAGCGGGTCGAACACGACAATCATCAACCAGGGCACGATCGACGCGGACGCGGCGGGCAAGAGTCTCACCATCTACGCCAGCACCACCGGCACGCTGGTCGATCAGGGGATTTTGCAGGTTCTAAACGGCGGCATCCTTAGTGTTGGTGGTCCACTTTCGGTCAATTCACCGGGACTTCTCAAGAGCTCTCCGACAAGCACGGTGATCGTGAGCGGGAACCTCGTAGGCACGACGCAGAGTGCCGGTCTCTATAGCCTGCAAGGGACATTGAATCTGAACGGCAGCGGGACCGTCGGTTCGCCGCAGCTTTTGGAAGCGATGAGCAATGACTTTGGAAGCGGCTCCGGGTTTAGCAATAACTTCGACTACGGGAGCATCACGATCGGCGGCGGCAATTATGTCAGGCTGGTCGATCAATCCGATAACTCGACCGGCGCTGGCGCGGAGGCGGTGTATGTGAACTCTTTGATTGTGGCGGCGGGGGCGACGCTCGATCTCAATGGCCTCCATCTTTATGCGAAGGCGGTGTAGAACAGCGGCACGGTGATCGGGGGCACGATCAATCAGGTTCCCGACAGCGGGGCGATGGCGGTCAATGCGCCGTCGCCGGGCGCGATCTCCGTGGCGGGCGAACTCGATGAGTGGACGTTCTTCGGGCGGGCCGGGGAGTCGATCACGGTGGTGGTCAATCCCGGCAGCGGAACGCCGGCGCCAATCCCCGTGTCGCCGCTATTGAGTTGGGCCAATGTGCAGTTGCTCGACAGCGCGAATAACGTGCTGAGTTCGGCGGCCAATACCGCGTCCGGAAACGCCGTCGCCCTCAGCGACCTCACCCTGCCCGCCGATGGCACCTACAAGGTTCGCGTGAATGCCCCGGCGGGGCACACCGCAAGCACGGGCAACTATGTCGTAACGGCTTGGGATTCGACCAAGGACGTATCGACCTTGAATCTCGGGCAGGTCGCGAATGGCAGCATCTCGACGCCCTACAATCTGGACCAGTGGAACTTCTCGGC
>JBBRXP010000167.1:0-13234 GCA_038238555.1 Chthoniobacterales bacterium
CGCCCGCGCGCGGGTCGAGAAGGCGCGCAATCTTCTGCAAACTCCGAACCTGCGGATCAGCGAGATCGCCTTCGACGTCGGCTTCCAATCGCTCTCGCAGTTCAACCGCGCGTTCAAGCAGGTGACCGGCGAAGCGCCGAGCGAGCATCGCCGGAAGATCGCGCTGGCCTGACGGATCACCCAAAGGCGGTCCGTGCGGATGGGAGGGACGAACCGAAAAAATGCGGAGTCTTTCCGGGCGGATGCGTAGCCCCGGCCTGATCGGCGCGCGAAGCTTCATTGCGAGCAGAAAACGTTTGCCGGCACAGCCAGCAACGCCGCTACGAAAATGATGAACCTCAGCACCGCCTACCTCGGGATGAAGCTGCGGACGCCTTTGGTTCCATCGGCGTCTCCGTTGTCGGAAGACCCCGATAATATCAAGCGGATGGAAGACGCGGGAGCATCCGCGATCGTTTTCCATTCGCTGTTTGAAGAGCAAATCCGCATGGAGCGCCATCCCGTCGAGCGCCGGCCGCCGGAACCGGGCGACCCCTATTTCAGGGCGGTGCAGTATGGCCCGGAGGCGACGGCGTTTCACGTTCGCCTCGACGATTACCTCGCGCACCTCGCGGCGGCGAAAAAGGCCGTGGGCATTCCGCTCATCGGCAGCCTCAACGGCTCGACATTCGGCGGCTGGACGACGTTCGCGAAGCAGATCGAACAAGCCGGCGCCGATGCGCTGGAGCTGAACATTTACTCGCTTCCAACTGACCCAAATGTAAGCGCCGACGACATTGAGACGGGATACCTGACCATCCTCGCGTCCGTGAAGGGACAGTTGAAAATCCCGGTCGCGGTGAAGCTCAGTCCTTACTTCACCAACCTCTCGCAATTCGCCCGGCGGCTCGATCAGAACGGCGCGGACGGCCTCGTGCTCTTCAATCGTTTCTACCAGCCGGACGTGGAGCTCGAGACGCGCCAGGTGGTGCCGAACGTCATCCTCAGCACGCCATCAGCGATGCGGCTGCCGCTGCGCTGGGTAGCGATTCTACGCGGCCGCATCGGCGCCAGTCTTGCGGCCACGAGCGGCATCCACCGCGCGACGGACGTGCTCAAGATGCTCATGGCGGGCGCAGACGTGACGATGCTCTGCTCCGCTCTCCTGGCCCGCGGCATTGAGCACCTCAAGACGGTCGAGAGCGAGATGTGCGAATGGATGGAGAAACACGAATACGAATCGGTCGAACAACTCAAAGGCTGCATGAGCCAGCAAAATTGCCCCGACCCCAGCGCCTTCGAGCGCGCGCAATACATGCGGGCCGTCTCCACGGCGCGGACGATCTGAACGTTAAACCCAAAGCTGATGAAAACCTCGCAACCGCTCCTACATTTATCCGCTCTCTCCGCAGTAGCGTTGCTCGGTGTGACCGCGGTTCTGCTGTCGCCGATCTACGCAGCCGAACCGCCGTCGAAAGCTCCACCAGCGGGCGCAGCCGCGAAGGGCGTTGATCCTGAAATCGTCGGCGAAGAAAAAGCCGTCCTCACGCAGGCGCCGCTCGTCCCGCCGCCGATCCAAGCGGCGGCATCCGACGAAAGTCATCGTCGAACTCGAGGTGCGCGAAGTCGTCAAGCAACTCGCGGATGGCGTCGAGTATCTATTCTGGACCTTCGGCGGCGACGTGCCGGGCAGCTTCATCCGCATTCGCGAGGGCGATCAGGTGGAGTTTCATCTGCTCAATCACCCGAGCAGCAAGATGCCGCACAATATCGACCTGCACGCCGTCACCGGCCCGGGCGGCGGCGCGACCTCTTCGTTCACCGCGCCGGGACACCGCTCGCAGTTCTCGTTCAAGGCGATCAACCCCGGCCTTTATGTCTATCACTGCGCGACGGCGCCGGTCGGCATGCACGTCGCCAATGGGATGTATGGGCTCATCCTCGTCGAGCCGAAGGAAGGGCTGCCGCCGGTCGATCGCGAGTATTACGTGATGCAGGGCGACTTCTACACGCAGGGCAAATTTGGCGAGGAAGGCTTGCAGGCGTTCGACCAGGCGAAGGCCGAAGATGAGCGGCCCAGCTATGTCGTCTTCAACGGCGCCGTCGGCTCGCTGGTCGGCGACAAAGCGCTCACCGCGAAGGTCGGGGAGCGGGTCCGCCTTTTCGTCGGCAATGGCGGGCCGAACCTCGTCTCGTCGTTTCACGTCATCGGCGAAATCTTCGACACGGTCTATCAAGAGGGCGGGATGGTGCCGACGCAGAAGAATGTGCAGACCACGCTCATCCCGGCTGGCGGCTCGGCAATCGTGGAATTCAAAGTCGAGGTGCCCGGCACCTTCATCCTCGTCGATCACGCGCTCTTTCGCGCGTTCAACAAAGGCGCGCTCGGCATGTTGAAAGTCGAGGGTCCGCCGAACTTGCTCGTCTATTCGGGCAAGGAAGTGGACGCCGTCTATCTCGGCAAACAAGCGCTCGCCGGCGGGGCCGAAGCCAAGTCGATCGCGGACCTGCAAGCGAAGGTCGCCGCGGCGATCAAAGGCGACCCGAAGATCGCGGGGCTCACCCATGAGATCGTGATGGAGAAAGGAAAGCGCGTCTTCACCCAGACCTGCTTCGCGTGCCACCAGGCCGAAGGTCAGGGCCTGCCGCCCGTCTTCCCGCCGCTCGCGAAATCCGATTACCTCATGGCGGATAAAGACCGCGCGATCGTGGGCGTGATCAAAGGCGTGTCCGGCCCGATCAAGGTCAACGGCACCGACTACAACGGCGTGATGCCGCCGGTGCTGCTCAACGATGAGCAAGTCGCCAGCGTGCTCACCTACGTGCGCAACTCGTGGGGAAACCAGGGCGAGCCCGTCACGATCGAGGACGTAAAGCGCGTGCGCGCCCAGATCGCGCACCAGTAGGCCATGCTGACCCGCGCGAAAGTTTTCGCCTCCGCGGTGGCAGCCCTCCTCGCGGTTTGTGCGAGCGCGGGCGAGCCGATGGTGGGCATCCCCGCCGGAGTCTATCGCCCGTTCTTTCGCGGAAAAGATGACGCGAAGGAAATCGCGGTCGCTGCCTTCCAACTCGACGCGCATCCAGTCACCAACGCGGAGTTCCTCGAGTTCGTGCGCGTAAATCCAAAGTGGCAGCGCTCGCGCGTGAAGCGGCTCTTCGCGGACGACGGCTATCTGCGCCACTGGCCCGGCGATCTGGATTTCGGCGCGTCGGAAGCAGCTCAGCGACCGGTCACCTTCGTCTCATGGTTTGCCGCGAAAGCGTTCGCGGCATGGAAGGGCAGGCGTCTGCCAACGACCGCGGAATTGGAGTTCGCGGCCGGCGCAGGCTTCGATTCCGCGGATGGCGCGAAGGAACCGCAGTTCGTGCGCGCCGTGAATCGCTGGTATTCCACGCCCGCACCCGACGCGCTGCCAGCGGTTGCCGCCGGTCGCGCCAACTTCTTCGGCGTGCATGATCTGCACGGCCTCGTGTGGGAATGGACGAGCGACTTCAACTCCGCGCTCGTGACTGGCGACGCGCGCGGCGACAGCGGTCTTGATCGCCAGCTTTTCTGCGGCGCCGGATCGCTCAACGCCAGTGATCGCGCCAACTTCGCCGCGTTCATGCGCTTTGGTTTCCGCAGCAGCCTCAAAGCCGGCTACGCGATCCACAATCTCGGCTTCCGCTGCGCCAGCGATTTATGAAACGCGCCCTCCTTTTCGTCCTCTGCGTCACCGCCGCCAGCGCCGCGGACAAGCCCGCCGGCAAACCGCCGTGCTGCCGCGAGGCCCTGCCCGCCGGCCACTACACGGACCGCTCGCTCTATCAGCTCGACTCGAAGTGGACCTCCGATGTCGGCCGCGAGGTAAAGCTCGGCGTCCTCCGCGGCCGCGTGCAAGTGCTCGCGATGTTCTTCGCCCAATGCGAATACGCCTGCCCCATCCTCGTGAATGACATGCAGCGCCTCGAACAGTCGCTGCCCGCGGCGATCCGCGGCCGCGTCGAGTTCCTCCTCGTCAGCTTCGACACCGAGCGGGACACGCCCGCGGCGCTCCGCGCCTACCGCGAAAAGATGCAGCTCACCCCCGAGCGCTGGACGCTCCTGCGCGGCGGTGCCGACGACGTGCGCGAACTCGCCGCGCTGCTCGGCGTCAATTTTCAAAAGGATGCGCGCGGCCAGTTCGCGCACTCGAACCTCATCACCGTCCTGAACCCCGAGGGCGAAATCATCCACCAGCAAACCGGGCTGAAAGGCGACACCGCCGCCACCATCGCCGCGCTCGAGAAGACCGTGGCGGAGCACGAGAAAAGTTCAGCGCGCGAAGGCCAGAATAGGGTTCCGGACAAGAATCCGTAGTGACCTCAGAGCGTGTCATCCACTTCAGCCGCGCAGCCGGCGTGACGACCGCGCTGAGATCGCCGTTGACCGGCGCAGCACCGTGAGACAATTTTGTATCACGATGAAAACAGCCTCCGTGCGCGACCTGAGAAATCACTTTGCCGACGTGGCGAAATGGATTGAACACGGCGAACAAGTGACAATCACCCGCAACGGTGCCGCCTTCGCCACGCTCGCGCCCGCCAAGGCACCCAAACCCGGCAAAGCCGATTGGGCCGCGCGTTTGGCAAAACGCAAGCCACTGGGCCGCAAACTGTCGGTGGAGGAAACCGCGGCCTTCTGGTCACGTTTGCGGGACTGAGCGAATGGAAGCCGACGCCTACCCGGATTCGTCATTTCTCGTCTCGCTGCACCGCGCGGACTCGCATCATGACGCCGCCAATTCCTTTCTCGAAAGAACCGCGCTCTCGCTGGTCTTCACGCCGTTACATCGGATCGAGGTGCGCAACGCCTTGCGCAATGCCGCAGCGAGCGGCGACATGACCGCGCCCGATTGCCGGCTGGCTTTCCGCCAGATTGACGAAGACTTGCGCGACGGCCTGCTGATTCACGCGCCCGTCGATTGGACAGATGTCTTCCGCCGCGCGGATGAACTGAGCGAGAAACACGCGGCGACGGATGGCCAGCGCACCATCGACCTCCTGCACGTCGCCCTCGCGCTCGAATGCGGGGCGAAGACTCTCCTTTCATTCGACACCCGGCAGCGAAGGCTCGCCAAGGCTGCCGGCATGAAGGTGAAGCCATAATTTTGCCGGGACAGGACGGCCGGCGGGATGAGAACCCGCGCGAAAAGGTTCGCCAGCACTTCCTCGCACTCAATCAGGATCAGGTAATTGAGCGGGGTGGCATTCGCGACCATCAGGATCATCGGCCAAAGAGTTCCGCCAGCGTTTGGCGATCTTGCGCCAGGTCATCTTCGGTGTAATGCCGGTCGCACCCGTGTCGCGCGAGGAAAGCCTCGGTTTCGTGCCATGACAGCCCGAGAGCGTCCTGCACTTCGGCACGCGAAAGCCGCCATTCTCGAAATCCTTGCGCCACCAGCGCCTCGAACGCGCTGCGCGCCAGATCGCGTTCTTGCGCTTGAGCGTCGTCACGACCTTGACCGATCTTGCTGCGCTCATCATCAGCGCTTCGTGTCGAAGACCAGCTTCGCGAAATCGCCGCAAAGACCGCCTCATCGGTCTGCAAACCAGCCGTCTCACCGTAGTGCGCCAGTCGTGCGCGCGTCTCACGGAACTTCTCGATCGCGAGTTGCCGGCGCAACGCCTCGGCGATGAACTCGCCCGGAGTCTTGCCGGCCCGCGCCGCGAGTTGCGCACATCGGCTGTCATCGAGTCAGGCAGTTCGAGAGTGATGGATACGAGTTGATCTTACCCCGCAAGAAGCAACTTGCCCGTAAATCGCGCCGGCATCAAAACCGACTTTCGTAACTGATCCTAGAAAATTACAAGTAATGGCCGACGTATTCTCGACACTTAAGCGTTCCGCCGTCATGGCCGCGATCCGCTCACGCGGCAACCGCAATACAGAACTCAAGCTTGCCGCGATTCTCCGCTCCCATGGCCTCTCGGAATGGCATCGCCATCAACCGCTCCCAGGATGCCCGGACTTCATTTTTCGGAGTGAGCGCGTTGCCGTCTTCATCGACGGTTGTTTCTGGCATGGTTGCCCCCGGCATGGGCGCTCACCGGACTCGAATCAGGCGTATTGGCTGCCGAAGTTGAAGCGCAACAAGGAACACGATCGCCGCGCGACACGCGAACTTCGAGCGGCAGGTTGGGCGGTGTTGCGCTTTTGGGAACACGATCTCAAGGACGGCGCTCGCGTCGTTCGGCGGCTCTCGAAGGCGCTGGGTCGTCCTGTTCCTAGCCCTTCAGTTCTGCGCGTATTGCCTGTTCGTAAACGCGCGGTGGCGGCAACCCGGCGGGAGAAGTAAATGCCAGCGCCACGTGATCCACCGTTGTCGTTCTTTGCCCGCCTGCGACAAGCGCTCGCGGAGTTCCTGGCTCAGTAGTCAAAGCAAGGTCATACCAACGAAAGGTAACCGCGCCGGGTTGCGGATGATACTCCTCAAGAGTCCCACCCAGCCGCGTATTGATGCGATGATAGACGGGTGTCGGGCAAATGAAGAAGAGACCTTTGGTGAATAGCGGTTCCCGCCTCAGCACATGGCCTTTGTAAATGATCTGGGGCAAAATTCGTTTTGATACATTTTCCCAATTGATTCCTGCCGTCTTGGTTTCACCAGGCTCTAAGCCGTGAAAGCCGCGCACTTGAGCCTCATAGCTGCCCGTGGTGTCCATCGTTTGCAGCTCAACGGCGACAAACTCCTTTAGATTCCTCTCTCGATCTACAAGGGCTAGCACCCAATCGACAAAGTAGCCACCGCCCACCCCGCGGT
The DNA here is from genome assembly GCA_038238555.1 of Chthoniobacterales bacterium. GTDB lineage: Bacteria > Verrucomicrobiota > Verrucomicrobiia > Chthoniobacterales > Chthoniobacteraceae > JANNXQ01. The sequence goes on from JBBRXP010000167.1 coordinate 6,762, forward strand.
TTGGCAGCCGAAGTTCCTTGCCCCATCGCTTTCCGAAAACTTGCGCGTCTTTCCCATCGCGCTGCGCGCGTTCCGCCATGCAGCACAGCCGCACGCGGGCAGAGAAACGCCAACGGCGTTCCATCGCTCAGCCCAGGGTTGCCGAGCTGCGAGGCTACCCTGGGTAGGCGTCGAACAAAGGGCCCCAACCCTGAAAGGGTTGCATCCGGTCCGGCGCAACGGAGGCTTGGACGTTATGGGTGCAACCCTTTCAGGGTTGATATAGGTGGGGCGATTCACCCAGGGTAGGCGCTCCTGCGTCGCGTCAACCCTGGGGTAATGTTGGGAATTTGTTCATGGCGTATTGAGTGTCGTATCTTGTTGAAGGAAAGGGTCTTGACGAGTTGCCATTACCACATGGCGGCTTTTCACAGCCACAGTCATCCGAGGACGTTGGTTGAAGCGGTTCGGGCGCGGAGGATCGCACTCAAGATGACTTTGCGCGAGTTTGCTAAGGCCGTCGGACGCTCCATGTATTCAATTTCCAAGTGGGAGAACGGGCACACGATTCCACGAAGCAGCACCCGGAGACTACTCGTCGATTGGCTCGGAGTTGACCCGGAGACGGTTCCGAATTCGCGGGCGGTTGAAGCGCGGGGATAAAATCGGGTTATGGGCAAACTTTGAAAACCCAGACGCGCGCGATCGCTTCCGAAATCCAGACGCGGGGACTTCACTCGCCTCTTCCCCACTTTAGGTGTTGCACCTTCTCGCCCATGCGCTGCGGCAAACCGACGCCGCTGTCGTGCGCTCTGCTGGGAATTTGTGATCGGGTGATCCGGGTGAAAATTCCGACCTCCTCAATGTATCGAAGACTGTGGAGAGGTGTTCCTGAAGTGCGAAAAACGCTCGGCGACCATCACCGTCGGAAGCGGATCGACATGGGGATGACGAACGTCCAAGCGGCTCAAGTCTTGGGCGTAGCATACCAAACCGTCGAGCGATGGGAACACAATCGTCGGCGTATCGCACTTCGAATGCGTCCGCAGATCATTGCCTTCCTCGGCTACAAGCCCCACGCCGTCAATCCGGGCCAAGCAGACGATGAGCATGCTGGGAATTTGTAGCTCAGGAACCTAGCGTGAGGATCCGAGCCGGCAAGTTTCGTCATCCACATTTTCCGCGTCAATCCGTCAGCAACCGAAAAGATCGAGCATCCATCGGAATATGCGCTCGGCCGCTCGGAGCGGAGACTTTTTCAGCGGTCATTACGTCGGCAAAATCACCGTCGCAGGCCCGGGATTGAACTGCGCGACAACTCCCTGTTGCTGGTCTGTGAGGTTCGCCAGCACGAGCATCATCCTGCCATCGCCCTCGTAGAAGCTCCCAAGAAGGCGGTCGTTGACGGGCTCGATTTTGAGAAGTCGGGCGTTCTCCCAATCGCCGTAAAAGGTCGCCTTGCCGATGCCGAAGGCGTGCTGTGCTATCCAGATCTTTTCGACTAGCCCGGCGTCAAACTGCTCCGGCTTTGTACAGAGTGTACCATGCACCAGTAGGATGGCGAGCGTGTCGTTTTGCTGGCGAGCCCGTTGCTGGCCATGCGTCAGTTTCGGCAGCCAGATCGGTACAATTCCCCATTGTGTGGCCTGACCGTGCGAGCGCCAGAAATCCGACGGCAGCATCGGAGAGCAGCGCGTCGCCGGCCAGCTGCGGGCCTTGCACGAACTCGCCTTCGTAATTCGCCGTGACGAATGAAAAGCACGGCGCCGGCATTTTGCCATCGGCGTGAACCCAGACGACCGGCTCCGACACGCGCTCGCTGAGCATGACCCAAAGCCGCTTGTAAAAATCGCGGAGGCCGAAGATCGCATACGTCGGCTGGCGTTTGCCGTTCGCGTCGAGCCAGCCGTGGCCATGGAGCGGGTTGGCGCACGGCACGGGCGGCCCCGCCCCGTCGAAGTAAACACCGTCCACGCCATGCTGCTTCACCCACTGTGCGATTCCGTAGAGCATGTAATCGGCAAACGGTTCGCGTTCCCTGGGCGTGGGTCTGCTTCGTGTAATCGCTGAGAGCGCTCGTCGCTTGCAGCGGCGCGGTGTGGCCGGGCGAAAAGAGAACTTGTTGCCGTCGAGCGGAGACAACATGCGCCACTGGATCGGCAGACCGTCTTTCTCCCACTCGACCCGCGGAGTGGTTGAGCGCCTGGTCTCGACTCTCTCCACGCGCCACTCGCGCCAGCCGGCGGGGATCGGCTTCACGGGCTTCGCTTGCAAGCCGAAGATGAGTTGCTTGCGGGTGACGGTTTCCGGGCGGTCCACGAAATGGATGATGAGTTGCGTGACATCGCCGGCGCGCGTCACCTCGATGGGCGTCTCACTGCTGTGCCAGCCCGCAGCGGATTCGGCGAACCACATCAGCCCGCGTTGATCGTCGCCGAGCCAGACGAAAGGCCAGAAGCCCAAGCGCAATCCTTTCGCAGGTGGCGTGGCCGACTCGCCTCAAGCGTAATACGACGCGGCGTGTGAAAATACTTTGCCTGCGCGGAAGACAGAGGAATGACGAGCCGCAAGCCGTCGAGCTTCGCCGCCGCGCCCGCGCTCAGGTCGAGATCGAAGCGAATCATGCCGTCGAACTCGATGGCCGTGGTCAGCCCCACGCGCCACGCGCCGAGCGAGCCCGCGGATTCCCACGCGCCCTCGTGATCGGCGCTGCGCAGCAATGTGCGCCGCTCGAGTTTCGCGGTGATCGTCACGCCGCCCGCATCCGCTTCCAGCGTGATCGGGCCGCTCAACAAATTCACGCCGCTGCTGCTGGCCTGTTCGAGGATGAATTGTTTGCCAAGCCGATGCTGGCGGCCCCAAGTCTCCGTCGCGTCGGCGCTCCAGCGGATCGGCCTCCATGGTTTTGGCACAATCGCCGCGCGTCCGAGCTTCGCACCTTCCACCTGCCACTCCGGCGGCGCGACGCGCTCGTAAGTGAACTTGCCCTCGGCGATCATCTTGCCTCCGCCGCTTGCGGTTAATCGATAGCTGCAATCGTAAGTGCCGGCCGGCCACTCTGCGATGTTCACCGAGCGGTCGTCGCCGTTCGCCGCGATCGCGGTGAGCGCGATCTCCTTCGCAGTCCCGCCGCGCAGCGCCGCCTTCACCTGCACATCCACCGGCTTGCCGTCGCTGAGGCCGCGCGGGTCCACGCGGACGAAAACCGTTTGCTCATCGGGTGACGCGAGCAGTTCGGCGTGCTTGATCGCCTTCGCCTGCCACGGCACCGCCTGGCGATACATCAGGGTGCCGTCCTCGGTTGCCGCGGCGATTTGCAGCAGCTTGCGCCGGTCGTCGCGCGTGGCCTTGGTAAAATGAATTCGTTGAGTTCGTTGCTGAAGATTCGGCCGCACGTTCTGCCGAAACTGCTCCGTGCCGACCATCGGCATCGGCGTTTTGATACCGAGCTCGAAGGCCGGCTGGCGCGTCCCAGCCAGGGTGCGACCGATCTGCTCACCGCTGTTGAAGAGCGCGCCATTGACCACCGACTCGCCCTTGTCGCTGATTGTCACGCCGCTGACTTTCGCGATCACGCCGCTTTCGACGAAACGCACCTCGCCCCAGCGCGGCGGATTCGCGTAGCCCTTGCCGGTAAACGACCACGAGGTATGCACGCCCGCGCTGCGCGCAAAGTTCACCCGCCACGTTTGGCCGGCGACATTCTTCACCGCGAGATCCGCCAGTGGCACCGCGACCTCCGCGTTCCAGTAGCCCATGCCAGCGTCATTCGCGATTTGCCAATGGGAGTCCCCCTTCACATCCGAACCGCGCCGGTCAAAAACAGTCCCGCGGCTGTTAAAGACAAGGTGAAATGAAATCCTTCTCATCGATACCGGGCGGTAAGAGATAGACTTCGATGGATTCGTCGGAATAAACGCCGCCATCACGGCGAAGCTCCGACACCTGAGGCGCCCGCTCGCTCGCCAGCGTGCATTGAAAGGCGAAGTAAAGTTTCTCCCCGTCGAACGTGACGTGCACCACCGTCTTCTCTTCGGCAAGATTGCCATCGGCAAGGTTCAGGAAACCCGCCGTGCTCGTCGCAAAACGCCATTCATTATCCGCGAGCTTCCCATCGATTGTCGGTGCCCTCGGCGTGCGGACCACCGTCATCATCGGCACGGGCAAGGTAAGAAGTGGATCCCGGCCAATCTCCGCCGCCCAGCTGATGAGCGACGATGCGACGAGGATCGCGACGATGAACCCGCGGGTCAAAACGTTCGTCCAGCGACTCGAGCGATTCGGAGGGTTCATGAGTTTGCGAGCTACGGTTCTGTTTTCGGCCAGTTCAGGTGCTTGTGCAGGAACTCGAAGCTGCCCTTGCCGTTGATGGTGTGCGGGCCATTGAAGTATTCGATCTCGGTTCGATCGCCGATTCCGAGCCGATCGTATAAGCGGCGGACGCGCTCGTATTCATAGCCCGTCCACTCGTCGGTCGCGACCCCGTCGGCGTGACCTTTCTCGACCATGAACGGCCGCGGCGCGATCAGCGCCGCCATCTCGGCGTAGCTAAAAGTGTGGCCCAGGTTCCACTCGTAGATCTCGTATTCGCCGGTGAAGAGATAGCCGTTCGGATAATCGGTCCCGGCGTTCTTGCGCACCCATTCATTGAAATCCCCCGAACAGATTGAAAGGCAGTAGCGGTCGAGCAGCGCCGGCAGCCGCATCGCTGATTTTCCGCCGTAGCTGAGGCCATAGAAGCCGATGCGCTGCGGATCGACGAAGGGCTGCGCGCTCAGCCAGTCAAGGATGCGGTCGTGCTGTGCGAGGATCACCGAGAAGAGCGATTTGCCAAGCGGGTTGGCCTTGCGTTGCAGCACGCGGAAGCTGTCGCCGCCGCGGTAGGGATTGTGCGGCGCAAAGACGATGAACCCGCGATCGGCCAGACGAGCTGCGAAGGCTTTGTAGTAATGGTAGCCGGGGGCGGATGGGTCGTCGGTGATCGTGTCCTCGGGCAGACCGCCCGCCCCGTGCTGGCAGACGACGACCGGCCGGCGCTCGCCCGGCTTGATGTCCTTGGGCAAAAGCAGTGCGCCCCACGCGAACACGTCCGGCCACACGTCGAGCACCACGTCGTAGCTGGTCCACCGGTCCGTCTCCTGCAGTTTGCGCGTCCGCGGATTCGCCGTCAGCGACGCGGCTGGAAATTTGCCGAGCACTTGCTCCCACGACTGTTGCCGGAACTGCGGCGCCAGCTTCGTCCAGGACTCAGCATCCGTCGCTTTGATCGTGTTCCAAAAATTCGCCGCGCGCGTCCGCTCGCAGCCGTGGAGCAGGTCTTGGGTGAAGTCTTCCAGCTCCGTGACCTGACGGTGCTGGCGCTCTATCGGATCGAAATCTTTGCGCAAGTTGGCCGGGACAGGACCGAGCGGAAGTTTCGCCGCGGGAGCTTCTAGCGCTTTGAGAAAAGCGAGCAACGCGCGATCCGATCCCGGTCGAGTTGTTAGGCCGGCCGGGCTGCGTATGAGCTGAATCGAAATACCGAATCTGCCGACGAGCGATTTGGCCCGCGCCACTTCCACTTCAACCGACGCGAGCTCCGGCGTGATGATCTTGCCGGGCGCAGCGCAGGCGCGGCGATTGTCGCGCGCGGGTGGCGGACCGTCCACCTGCGGAGCGGGACTGTGCTCGATGATGAGCGCACGCGGCGCAATCAAGCTCGCGATCTCGGCATCGCCGAACTCGCGCAACAGCCCGAAGACATTTCGATAGGCCGGTTCGGACCAGACGCGCTGGCGTGAGTCGAAGTAACCGCTGACGAGCGTCGCGTGAATGCGCGGATCGAGGGCCGCCGCATGAAACGCGATCAGCGCGCCTTCGCCGTGACCGGCGACGCCGACTTTCACGTCCGGTGTCCGATTCGCGAACCAATCCACGCCCGCCAAAATTTTCTGGACCTCATATCCGGTCGTAGTGCGGCCGAGTTCGTAGGCCATGCGCCAAATCCATTCGCGATGCGGCAGATTGGTCCAGCGATCCAGCGCGCGGCTGCCGGAAAAAGTGTCGTCGCGACTGAGGAGCATCGGGACGAGGACGCGGCAGCCGTGCGCGGCGAGACGCCGGGCGAACTGACTCTCCGGCGCGACGCCCGCCGCGAGACCGCACAGCTGTTCGGGCGTTTGATCGGCATCCGCCAGCGCGATCACGTTTGCGGCGACTTCGCCTTTCGGTTCCAGCAACAAGCCTTCGCCAAAGACGCCCTCGAAGACCGGCCAGCGAACGGCGTGAATCGCGTAACTCTCCGTCTCGCCGACTTTGCTCGGAGTGCTGGTGCCGCCGACGAATTCAAGTTCCTTCACTGGCACGCGCGCGTCCACCGCGCCGATGATCTTGCGCAGCCGCTCGCGATTGGGCGCGATGGATTTTTCGTAAGCCTCGGGCGAGGCAAAATCGCGCTTCCAGAATTGCGCCCGCCCGCTTACTGACGCTTCCAGTTCACGATCAAGAAACTTCTC
>JBBRXP010000168.1:0-13213 GCA_038238555.1 Chthoniobacterales bacterium
CCGCGCGGAGCTCGACGCCGGGCAGCGCGCGGTGCTCAGGCGGCTCATCGAAGAATACCTTTTCCGCTGCCGCCTCGATGTGGCCGCCGAAGACCTCGCAAAGATCGAAAGGGCCGGTCTCGACGGCATTCACTTTGCGTGGGCCGGCGGCTTGGAAAAAGGGCAGCCGCACTACTATCGCGTGCAAGGCGCGACCTTCGTGCTCGAATACGACAACACGCAGAACGACGCCAACCACGTGCACACCGTCTGGCGGGATTTCAGCCACGACTTTGGCATCGACTTCCTCGGGCGCCACGTCTCCGAAGCGCACAGCGCGCCCAAGTAGCGGCATCGCGGCAGGGCGAATAATTCTTGTTTGTGTTCGCGGAAAGCGGGCGTAAAAGGAGCGCCTATGAACATCACCAAACTCCTCACCGCGGCCGCCTTTGCCTTCGCGCTCGCCACCCCGGCGTTCGCGGCGCCGTGCTGCGACAAAGCCAAAGCAGCCGGAAAAGAATGCGAGCACAAGTGCTGCGTGGAAGCGGCCAAAAACGGAAAAGAATGCGAGAAGTGCAACAAGCCCAAGTAAGCGCTTCCTTCCTCCCGCGGTAAAAATCATTGAAGGCCGCTCCTCTCACGGGGAGCGGCCTTTGCTTTGGAGAGTTGAGTGTGAGTGGCGCTGTTGGGCGAGTGCCACGCGCCTTTCCAAAAAATCAAAGCGACGAAATTCAAACGGCGCTCGATGCGTCGTCCAAGCGCCACTCAACGCTCAACACTCAACGCCCCCCTACTCCCAGATGAATTTTTCCAGCCGCAACTGTTTCACGCGCGCGCGGGCTTCGGCGGAGCGCGGGCCGTCGGGCTTTGCCATCTTTTCGTAAATGCCGATGGCGCTCTTCCATTGCGACTGCCCCTCGAAGATGCGCGCGGCGTCGAAGCCGGATTTGTAGAACCAGAAGTATTCGCTTTCAGGGCCGCCGCTCCGGTCGAGCACGTCGTAGAATGTCACGAGCGCCTCGGGCACGCGGCCGAGTTGTTCGAGCGCTTTGGCTTTTTTGTAGAGCGCTTGATTGCGCCACACGGGCGTAACTCCGGCGAGAGCGGCGAGCTGGTCGAAGACGGCGATGGCAGCGTCGATCCGCGCGGCGTCCGTGCGGCCGAGCGCCACCAGGTTGTCGCCTTTCCCGCACAGCGCGGCAAAGCGCAGCTCTGGCTCGGCGGCGGGTTGCGTGGCGAGGATCACGTCGTAAAGCGCGATGGCCTCGCTGTCGCGGCCGAGCCGGCTCTGCACGATTGCCTGTTGCTGGCGGGCGTAGAGCTTGAGGGCGCCATCGAGTTTTGCCACGTCATCGAATAGCAGCAACGCGCGATCGACCGCGCCGGGATTGATCTGCCGCACGGCGCTTTCGCCCGCCAGGAAGAGCGCGGTCTCGACATACGGGCTCTGCGGAGCGTCGTACGCGAGCGTGGCGAATTGCGTCTCGGCATTGGCGAAATCGTCGCGGCGAAAATAAATCTGACCCAGTTTCATCCGCACGTCCGAGACGAGAATCGAGCCCGGGTTTTCCCGGAGAAAGCGCTGGCCCAACGCGATCACGGCCTCGTCGTTGCGCGGTTGTTTTGCGTCTTCGAGAAAGATCGCGAGGTAGGCCGCGTGATCGCCGACGGCGGGCGACGCCGCATTCACTGCGTGGAGATAGCGCGACGCAACGGCCCCTTCTCCGGCGAAGAATGACAGCTCGGCCAGCGCGAGTCTGGCCTCGGGCACGCGCTCGTGCGCGGGGAAGCGCAGGAGGAAGAGCTCGAGGGTTTCGGTTGCGCGCGGGTCCGTTGTGCGCGCCTGCGTGAGTCCTTCCTCGAGGAGGAGTTCGCTGCGCAACGGGCTGTCGGAAAAGTGCGCGGTGAGCTCACGGTAGTCTTCGAGAAAGCGCTCGTAGTTGCGCTGGCCGAGCGCGGCGAGCCCAGCGTCGAAGGTGGCGTGCTCGCGCAGTTTCGGAGCGCGTTGCGACGCGTTGCGGAAGGATTGCGCGGCGAGCAGATGTTCGCCCTGCTGATACTGTGCCAGGCCCATGCGCAGCTCGATCTCGGCGCGTTGCTCGTCTCCTGTCGCGCGGCGCTGCGCGGCTTCGAGCGAGCGCACCGCGGCGGGGAAATCGCGCCGCTGCATTGCGAGATCGGCCAGCATGAGATGCACGGCGGGCAGCAGCGGGCTTTCTGGAAAGCTCACGAGAAAAGTTGCGAGCGTGTTGGCTGCCTTGTCGAATTTCTTCAGGCGCTGCTGCAGTCGCGCGACGTAGTATCGCGCAAGGGCGGCTCGCCGCAGTTGCGGCTTGCGCGCCCACTTCAGAAGCTCGGACTCGGTGGGGTTGCGCTGGTTCGCGTAGATTTCGTCGAGCCGGCGGAAGACGAGTTCGAGATATGGGCTCTCCGAATTCCGCGCGATGAAAGTCTCAAGCGGCGTGTCCGCTTCCTCGTAGCCTTTCAGGACGATGCGCGCCTCGGACATGCCGAGGGCCGCAGCCGCGAGCAGGCTTTCCGGCAACCCTTCCGGCGCGCGCGCGAGTTCCTCAAAGATGGCGTTGGCCGGAGCGCTCTGGCCCGCGGCGAGCAACCGGCGCGCTTCGATGTATTGCTTCCACTTCTGGTCGGCCGGCGATTGCGGTGCGATGGCCGCGAGCGCCGAGCGCGCCTTGGAAAGCCGCCGCGCTTCCACGTAGAGATTTGCCAGCCGCAGCCGCGCCGTGATGTTCGCAGGATTCGCGGCGACGCACGGCGCGAGCACCGCGATGGCCTCCGCGGTCAGGCCGAGCGCCTGGAGACTCTCGGCTTCTCCGAGCTTCGCGGCGGCCGGGGCGTGTGGATCGGCGCCGAGTTCACAGAAGAGTGCGAGCGCTTCCTCCCAGCGCCCCGCGCTGGCGAGAGTAGTGGCTTGAATCAAGCGCGCATCGGCATCGCCGGCGGTCGAGAGCGGCCGCAGCGCGGTGAGCGCATCCGCGTGCTGGCCTGCATCGAGCAGGGCCTCGGCCAGCGCGAGTGTGGCCGCGCGGCGATTCGCGGCGGAGATATCCGGCGCGGTGAGGAAGACGCGCAGCTTGGAGACGGCAACCTGCGGGATCGACTCATCGAGCGCGCGCCGGGCCTCGACCAGAGGTGCGGGTTCGGCGTTCGCGAGAGCAGCAACCGCGAAACTCCAAACCGCGAAGCTGCGCACCAGGCGTGCTGGTTTGAAAATTGAAAATGTCCTCACGCGAGCATCCTCCGCAGATACTGCCCCGTGTGACTTTCCTCCACCGCCGCCACATGCTCCGGCGGCCCTTCCGCGACGATGCGCCCGCCGCCCGCGCCGCCCTCGGGGCCGAGGTCGAGGATCCAGTCCGCGCACTTGATGACCTCGAGATTGTGCTCGATGACGATGAGCGTGTTGCCCGCGTCGCGCAGTTTCATGAGCACTTCGAGCAGCTTGTGGATGTCGGCGAAATGCAGGCCGGTGGTCGGTTCATCCAATATGTACACGGTGCGGCCCGTCGCCTTTTTCGCGAGCTCCGCGGCGAGCTTGATGCGCTGGGCTTCGCCGCCACTGAGCGTGGTGCCGTTCTGGCCGAGGCGCACGTAGCCGAGGCCCACGTCTTCGATCGCGATGAGTTTGTCGGAAATCTGCGGCACGTTGCGGAAGAAGCGCGCGGCTTCATCGACGGTGAAGTCAAGCACGTCGGCGATGTTCTTTCCCTTGTAAGTGATCTCGAGCGTCTCGCGGTTGTAGCGCCGGCCGCGGCAGACTTCGCACTCCACATACACGTCGGCGAGGAAGTGCATTTCGATCTTCTTCACGCCGTCGCCTTCGCACGTCTCGCAGCGCCCGCCTTTCACATTGAAGCTGAAGCGGCCTGCGTCGTAGCCGCGAATGCGCGAGCCGGGCAGGCCGGCAAAGAGCTCGCGGATCGGGCCGAACGCGCCGGTGTAGGTCGCGGGATTGGAGCGCGGTGTGCGGCCGATGGGCGATTGGTCGATGACGATGGACTTGTCGATTTGATCGAGGCCGACAATGCCAGCGTGCTTTCCGGGCCGGTCCTTCGAGCGGTAGAAATGGCGGAATAGGGCGCGCCGCAGGATGTCATCGACGAGCGTGGATTTGCCGCTGCCGGAGACGCCGGTCACGCACGTGAGGCAGCCGAGTGGAAAGGACGCGGTGAGATCGCGCAGATTATTTTCCGACGCCCCGCGAATGGTGAGCCAGCCCGGCCGCGGCTGACTTGTAGCTTCCGCCCACTGCGGCTGGCGGCGCGTGCGCGGCACCGGGATCTTTGCGGCGCCGGAAAGATACTGGCCGGTGAGCGACGAGGCGATTTGCACGATCTCGTCGGGCCGGCCTTGCGCGACGAGCTGCCCGCCGCGCGCGCCGGCGCCCGGGCCGAGGTCGATGACGTGGTCGGCGGCGCGAATGGTGTCCTCGTCGTGCTCGACCACGATGACCGAATTGCCGAGATCGCGCAGCCGCCGCAGCGTGCCGATGAGCCGCTCATTGTCGCGCTGGTGGAGGCCGATGCTCGGCTCGTCGAGAACGTAGAGGCACCCCGCCAACCCGCTTCCAATCTGGGTTGCGAGCCGGATGCGTTGCGCTTCGCCGCCGGAAAGCGTGCCGCTTTCGCGATCGAGCGAGAGATAGCCGAGGCCGACTTCGACGAGAAAGTTAAGCCGGTTGGAAATCTCGCGCCGAACTTCGGAAGTGATGAATCGCTGCTGCTCGGAGAGCGCGAGCGTCTCGATGAAGCACAGCGCCTCGCCGATGGTGAGCGTGGAGAATGCGTGGATGCTCAGCGCTCCGCACTCGCCGTCGATCGTGACGGCGAGAATCTCCGGCTTGAGCCGCGCGCCCTCGCACACCGAGCACGTCCGCCGGCTCATGTATTGGCGGATGCGCTGCCGCGAGAGTTCGCTTTCCGTGGTGGCGTAGAGGTGCTGCACGGCGGCCACGATGCCGTCGAAGGGTTTCTCTACTTTCTCGCGCTGCCCATTTTCTCCCCACGAAAAGGAGATCGCGCGATCACCGGTGCCGTTGCAGAGGACGCTTTGAAATGTCGCGGGCAGCTTTTCGTACGGCTCATCCATCGAAACGCGGTAAGCTTTGGCGAGCGACGTGAGCACCCCGGTGTAGTAGCCCTGCATCCGTTTGCTGGCCTTGGCCCACGGCGCGACGGCACCGCCCGCGAGCGACTTCTCGCGGTCGGGAATCAAGAGGTCCGCATCGACCACGAGCTCCGTGCCGAGGCCGTGGCAGGCGGGGCACGCGCCGAGGTGGCTGTTGAAAGAGAAATGTTTTGGCGTGAGCGGCGGCAGTGTGAAGCCGGTGTCGGGGTTGCTGAAGTCGGTCGAGTATTTCAGCTCCTCGTTCAAATCGCCACCAGCGGCGGAACGCAAGACGACCAGTCTATTTCCGCCCCACTTGAGCGCCGTGTCCACCGAGTCCGCGAGGCGCGTGCGCACGCCTTCGGAGATGACCAGCCGGTCCACCACGACCTCGATGACGTGCGCCTCGCCCTTGCTCAGCCGGATCGGTTCCGGGCGGCCGAGCTCCACGATCTCGCCGTCGATCCGCACACGCACGAAACCTTCGCGCTTCAACTTCTCGAACACATCGCGGAACTCTCCCACCTCGCTCTGCACGATGGGCGCGAGCAAGACGATGCGGCTTTGATGCGGGTAGGCCACGATGCGATCGACGATCTGCTGCGGGGAGAGTTTGAAAATGGGCTGGCCCGTGGCGGGATCGTGAGGCTGGCCCACGGAGGAATAGAGCAGGCGCAGGTAGTCGTAGATTTCCGTGGTCGTGGCGATGGTCGAGCGGGGGCTGCCGCCGGAGCTGCGCTGTTCGATGGCGATGGCCGGCGAGAGGCCCTCGATGAAGTCCACGTCGGGCTTTTGCATCTGATCGAGAAACTGCCGCGCGTAGGCCGAGAGGCTCTCGACGTAGCGGCGCTGGCCCTCGGCGTAGAGCGTGTCGAAGGCCAGCGAACTTTTGCCCGAGCCGCTCAAGCCGGTGATGACCACCAGCTTTTCCCGCGGAATCTCGAGCGAGAGGTTCTTGAGATTGTGCTGGCGGGCGCCGGTGATCTTTATGGTTTCCGCTGGCATCTTTCCTGCAATTGCTTGAATGACGATCGAACCAGAACCCTCGAGCGTCCACCAGAGGTAATCCCGATGACCCACACCGAATCATTCATGACCCGCGACGAGCTGCAGGCGCTGCACGAAAAATTTCGTGAGATCAAGCACTCGATCAATAACACCCTCGCCGTGGTCATGGCGCTCTCGGAGCTCTCGCAGCGCAACGTGGCGCACTACGAGAAGCTGGGAAAAGCGATCCTCACGCGCGGGCCCGAGGTGGTGCACCAGCTTCAGGATTTCCAAAACGCGCTCTCGGCGAAATTGCGGATCGGCGAAGCGCCGGCGATGTCGTAGCTGCGACGCCCTCGTCGCAGGAAGTGCCAGCGGCGCCCTCGCCGCTCGACGTTCAGCGCGCACCCCGCCCGCTCATTTTCACCCCGACGAAATACAGCGCGCACACCACGAGCACCGCCCCCACGATCCAGTGCGACTGCTGCTTGACCGCCGCTACAAGCTCCGCCGCATCGAGCGGATCCTTCCCCGCCGCGCGCAATTCCGCGCCGACTTTTTCACCCAGCCACGCGAGCACCGAGCACCAGAGCGCCGCGCCGAGGATCGTGAGCAGGCTGAACTTTCCAAAGCTCATCCGGACGATGCCCGCGGGAATCGAGATGAGATGCCGGATCACAGGCAGCAGCCGCGCAAAGAAAATGCCGCCCGCCTCGTAGCGATGAATGAAGCGCTCGGCGCGCTCGAGTTTCTCCGGCGGCACAAAGAAGAAGCGGCCCCAGCGGAAGACGACCGGTCGCCCCACGGCGCGAGCGATCCAGTACGTAATCGCCGAGCCGAGCCACGAGCCGAAGGTGCCCGCGAGAATCACGCCCGTGAGCGTCATCGCGCCGCCTGGCGCGGCGAGAATGGCCGCTGGCGGGATGACCACTTCGCTCGGTACCGGGAAAATCGAGCTCTCCATGGCCATGAGCAGGATGACGCCGGGATAACCCCAATCGCGGACCCATCCCAGCCAGGTGTGAAGCAGTGCGTGCAACATGTGGCGCGAGTCTGTAGCGGCGCGCGGAGCCGGCGGCAATCGCGCGTTGGGAGCCGCTACGCCTCTGCGTGTGATTGCAACTTCGCGACAGGCCGCCGGTTCATCTCGGCACCATGAAAAAACTTATCCCGTTTCTTACCCTCCTCGCGGCCGGCCTGCTGGCTGCGCCCGCTGGCATTCGCGCGGAAGACAAGCCCGCCGGCCGTGGCGCGGGTGCCGCAGCGGAGCGGCTGAAGGCGATGACCGAAACGCTCGGTCTCACCCAGGAGCAGCAAGACAAGGTCAAGGCGATCTACGAAAAGAATGCTCCGCAGTTGAAGGAACTCATGGCCAAAGGCCGCGAGAATCTCACCGCGGAAGACAGGACCAAGCTGGGCGAATTGCTCAAGGCGCAGATGGATCAAGTCAGCGCCATCCTCACTCCCGAGCAGCAGGAAAAATTCAAAGCGATGCGCGCGGAAGGAGCCGGAAAACGCGGCGAGCGCAAGCCCGGCGAGAAGAAGCCGGAGTCGAAGTAGCGGGCGCCGCTTGCCCGGCGCATCGCGCGGCGGTAAGTGCAAACCGTGACCACGCGCGACACACTCCAGCGACCGCTGCGCGACTTGCGCATCTCGGTCACCGACCGCTGCAATTTCCGCTGCACTTACTGCATGCCCAAGGAAGTCTTTGGGCGCGGCTACGATTTTCTCCCGCGAGAAGATGTGCTGAGCTTTGAGGAGATCGCCCGGCTTGCGCGCATCTTCATCGCGCAAGGTGTGGAGAAAGTGCGGCTCACGGGCGGTGAACCGCTGCTGCGCCGCCACCTCGATCGCCTGGTGGCGATGCTCTCGGAGATCGGCGCACTGCGCGATCTCACGCTCACCACCAATGGCTCCCTGTTGTGCGAGCAAGCCGCGAAACTCCGCGCCGCCGGCCTGCGCCGGCTCACCGTGAGCCTCGACTCGCTCGACGACGCGACCTTCCGCGCGATGAACGACGTGGACTTTCCCGTGCATCGCGTGCTGGCCGGGATCGATGCGGCGCTCGCGGCCGGCTTTGCGCCCATCAAGATCAACATGGTCGTCAAACGCGGCCTCAACGATGGCGACGTGGTGGCGATGGCGCGCCGGTTTCGCGGGCCCGCGTTCATCGTGCGCTTCATCGAGTTCATGGACGTGGGCAACACGAATGGCTGGCGGCTCGATCAGGTGGTGCCCGCGGCCGAGATCGTCGCGCGGATCGCCGCGGAGCTGCCGCTCGATCCGCTGCCGGCGCAGTATTCCGGCGAAGTGGCGCGACGTTACCGGCATCGCGATGGCGGCGGCGAGATCGGGGTGATCGCGAGCGTCACCCGGCCTTTTTGCCGCGACTGCACGCGCGCCCGCATCTCCGCCGAAGGCCGGCTCTACACGTGCCTCTTTGCGGGAGAAGGCCGCGACTTGCGCACACCGTTGCGCGTCGGCGCGACGGATGAAGAACTCGCCGCCCTTCTTCGCGGCGTGTGGTCGGCCCGCACCGATCGCTACTCCGAATTGCGCTCCGCCGCGACCCTCGCGCGCCCGAAAGTCGAGATGGCGCACATCGGCGGGTAGGGCTACTTCTCCGCCTTCATCGAGGGCAGCGGCAGGCCGTTGGGGAAGTCGATGGCGGGCGGGGGCTGGCGATGAAGCTGCGGGTGGTCGATGGGCTGGACTTTGATGGCGAGTCTTTCCTCGCCGCGCAGGACGGTGAGCGTCAATTCATCCTCGGCAGTGAGAAAGTAGGAAGCGTCGAGCACGTCTTCGTTGGAAGCGATCTTGTGCGCGCCGACTTGCACGAGCAAGTCGCCGGGATGCAGCCCGGCCTTCTCGCCCGGAGAATCTTTCACGAGCGTGTCGATCTGTGCGCCGGGTCGCGGAGACTCGGTGCCGGGAGGGCCGACGACGATGCCCATCCAGCCCGGCCGCACTTCATGGAAGCGCACGTAGTCGCGCCGGACTTTTTCCGCGGCCTCGATGGGGAGGACGAAGGAGGCGCTTCCATTGTCGAGGCTGCTAATAAGGAGGCCGACCACTTCGCCTCTTAAGTTGAGCAACGGTGCGCCGCCTTCTCCGCGCTGGACGGGGACATTGGCGCGAATGTGGGAGGTGGCAAAGTAGCGGCCGAGATACTTGATATCGAAACCGCCGACGATGCCAAAGGTGGGCGTGACCGGCAGGTCCATCGGGTAACCGATGGCGACGACGGGCGAGGCGATGCGCAGCGCGCCCGGCGTGGCAAAGGTGAGGAAAGGCGTCTGTGCATCGACCTTCAAAATCGCCACCCCGCTGCGCATATCGCCGATGAGCCGCGTGGCGGGATACTTCGCTTCTCCGAGCGTTACGACGATATCGCGGGTCTCTCCGCCGATGGAGTAGGAGGTGTAAAGCGTGCCGCTCGGGTCGATGAAAAATCCGGTGCCGAAGAGCTTGCCATCCACATCCGTGGCCTCGATCCGCGCCACGGCACCGCGGCACTTTTCAAAGATGGAGAGCACCTGCTGCTGGATTGAATCGAGGAACTGCTCGCCCTCGCGATCCGCGCCGACCGCCACCGAGACGCTGCAAGCGAAGGCCGCGAGAGCGAGGTGGACTTTCCGCCTGCTAGAGACTCGGCGGTGCGTCATAGCTCACGGGACGTGTGTCGATGACGTAGCGGGGAGTACGCCCGATCGACACGGGATGCGGCGAAGCGGGCTGCAGCCTGCTCGCTTCGGGCAGGGCGAGTGAGACCTGTTGCTCTTGCAGGGAGAGAAGATTTTTCTCGTGCGCCACGGGCCGATGCTCGGCGATTTCAGGGCCGGTGCTGCGGAGGTCGCCGGGCGCCATGAGCCCGATGGCGGCGACGCCGACCGCGACCACCACAGCCATCGCGCCGGCATAAGACGCGCCGCCCATGCTGTGCTCGCTGAAGAAAGTCTGCACGCGCTCCGCCGCGATTTTCCAAAGCGGCCTGCGCAGAAGCTCGGAGCGCTGACGGCGGTGAATGTCCTGGAGCAATTTGTCGAAGTAACCCGGCGGCGGCACTTCGTAACGCTTGATGCGGAGGAGGGCGGAAACGTTGATTTCTTCGTCGGGCATACTGGTTTTTGGAGTCAGCCGTTGTTGGAGTGAAACTCGCTCAGGAAGTTTTGCAACTGTCGGTGCGCATAGAAAAGTCGCGAGCGAACCGTGCCTTCGGAAATGCCGAGGATTTTTGCGATCTCCGCGTGCGGCATTCCTTGAATGTCGAACATGGTGACCGCCGCGCGGTGGTCGTGGGACAGCTTCTGCATGGCCTCGTTCAACCTGATCTGCAGCTCGCCCAAGTCGGCTTCGCGCACTGGCGTGGTCGATGCGGTGAGCTCGATGAATTCCTTGTCGTTCTGCACATTCGCATCGATGTCGTCGAGGCTCAGATGGCGCCGGCGGTTGCGCTTCTTGAGGAAGTTAATGGTCATGTTCACGCCGATGGAATGAATCCACGTGTAGAACGAAGACTTGCCGCGAAAGCCGGTAATGGAGCGAAAGGCCTTTGACCAAATGTCCTGCATGAGATCGTGGGTATCCTCGTGATTGGAAGTCATGTGATAGACTAGGCCGTAGAGCCGCGGACTGTACTTCACGATGAGTTCATCGAACGCCGCGGGGTCGCCGGCCTGCGTGCGGGCGATCCATTCATCATCCTGTTTGCGGCTCGGGTCGTCCTGCATCGCGCGGGCTTTGGTAGCAGGTGCCGCGGCCATTGGAAATCGCGATTGCGTTTGCGGAGGGACAAAGGGGAAGAACTCCCCGGTCGCGGTGAGGGCGGACATGGTGCTCGCTCGGAGACAGCACCCGCCGGGGCATGTTCAAAATGCGCGGCGCACAATCTTCACCGCCACATGGGCGGTGTCGGGCAGGATGTATTTCCGCAACTCCACTTCCACGGCGCACAGGGCAAAGTGCTCGAGAAGGTGCGCGGCGATTTCTTCAGCCAGTGTTTCGATGAGGTTGCGCGGTCGTGCGAGACTCAGGCCCTTCACGGCTTTGCAGACAGCAAAGTAATCGACGGTATTTTCCAGCGCGTCGCCGAGCGCCTGGAAGTCGCGCGCTGGCTCCAGAGTGAGGCTCGCGGTGAGCCGCTGAGCCACGGCACGCTCTTCATCCGAAACGCCGATGAAGGCTGTCAGTTCGAGTTGTTCGATGTAGATCAAGTCGGGCATCGGGGGAAATCACCCGAGCCGGAATCGAATCTCGCGCACCGTCCTGCCCCCAAATCGCTTCTTGAGCTTCTCGAGAATGTCGCGTTTCCACACGCGCTCGAGCTCGAAGTGAACCGTCGGCTGCAACACGTGGACGTAGAGCACCCCGTCCTTGAGCCGCTGCGGCGAGGAATGTCTCGCAAAAAACTCACCCACGATCTGCGACCACGCGCGCATCACTTCCTCTTCTCGCAGGCGTTCGCCAAGCCCCAGCTTCTTCATCATCGCCGCGACCGCATCGCCCACCGCCACCGTGCGGTCCGCCATCGCCGGCGGTTCGGGCATTCCGCGCCACTCGGCGATCGCGCGAGCCCGGAGTTTCTGCGGCGACATAGCCGTGGACTATGCCGCGCTCTTTCGGAGGCCAAAGAAGAATCAACAGCCCTTCCAAACCGCCCGGCCACCTTCGCATACTGCGTTGAACCGGGATCGGCCGCCGCCAGTTTCGCGGTGAGGTTGGAAAAAAGTTGCGTCCGTAACCGGCGGATTGGAGCGACGAAAGACGAATGACTGAGCGGACCGGCTCGCATTTTCGTCATTCGTCACGCGTCATTTCCCCATGCCGCTCCACGTCCACCGCAGCCACCGGCTCGAATCGCTTGCCGATGGGCTTGCGCGCTTGATGCGCGGGCCACTCGAGTCCGCGCTCGAGTCGGAGATCGTGGTGGTGCAGAGCCTCGGGATGCGGCGCTGGCTCTCGCTCGAACTGGCGCGGCTCCTCGGTGTGGCGATGAATGTGCGCTTTCCTTTTCCCGCGGGATTTGCGCAGGAAATTTTCCGCGCCGCTTTTCCGGATGAAGAGGAAGACGCGGGCTTCCAGCGCGACGTGCTGCCGTGGCGGGTGCTGGCGCTTTTTCCAAAGATGCTGCCGCTGCCGGGCTGGGAGGAGTTGCGGAACTACGCGGAGGGTGAGCTGCGCGCGCTCAAGGAATATCAGCTCGCGCACCGGATCGCTGCGGTCTTCGATCGCTACCTGGCTTACCGGCCCGAAGTGCTCGCGGGCTGGGAAAGCTCTCGCACAAAGGATTGGCAGGCGCAGCTCTGGCGCGCGTTGGTGCGCGGGCGCAGGGAGCGGCACCCCGCCGCGCTCTTGCAGCGCCTGGCCGCGCGCACCGCCGCGCCCGGGATGCCGGAGCGCGTGTCGATCTTTGGCATCTCGAGTCTGCCGCCGCTTTACCTTCACCTCATCGAGAATGTCGCGCGCTGTCTCGATGTGCATCTCTTTCTCCTCGAACCCACCGATCAATACTGGGGCGACATTCGCTCGCGTCGCGAGCAGGACCGCGAGCTGCGTGATCGCACCGAGACGGCGGAGGAATTGCATCTCGACACGGGCAACCCGCTGCTCGCCTCGCTCGGAAAGGTGGGGCGCGATTTCACGCGGCTGGTGCAGGACCTCGAGCCGTTCAGCATCGAGGAAGACTTCGAAACGCGGAATGCGGAAGAGGGAGCGCGGAAAGTTCTGCGCCGCGTGCAGGCGGACATCTTTGAACTGCGCGATCGCGCGCCGGAGGAACGCGAAGAGATCGCGCCAGGCGACGTGTCCATCCAGGTCCATTGCTGCCATGGGCCGATGCGCGAACTCGAGGTGTTGCACGATCAATTGCTCGATCTCTTTGAGCGAATGCCGGCGCTCACTCCACGCGACATCCTCGTGGCGATGCCCGACGTGGAGAGCTACGCGCCTTTCATCGAGGCCGTCTTCGGCTCGCCGGAAGACGAACGCCTCGCGATCCCCTTCACCATCGCCGACCGCACCGCGCGCGCGGAAAACGCCGTGGCCGATACCTTCTTGCGCATCCTCGATCTGCACGGCTCGCGCTTCACAGCGTCCGCAGTGCTCGCGCTGCTCGAGAGCG
>JBBRXP010000169.1:0-13090 GCA_038238555.1 Chthoniobacterales bacterium
CATCGCGCAGTTCAGCGCCGTCTGCCCGCCGAGCGTCGGCAGCAGCGCATCCGGCCGCTCCGCCGCGATGATTTTCTCCACCACCTCCGGCGTGATCGGCTCGATGTAAGTGCGGTGCGCAAACTCCGGGTCCGTCATGATGGTCGCCGGATTCGAGTTCACGAGCACCACCTCGTAACCCTCCTCCTTGAGCGCCTTGCAAGCCTGCACCCCCGAGTAATCAAACTCGCACCCCTGCCCGATCACTATTGGCCCCGAGCCGATGAGCAGGATTTTGTGGAGCGAGGTGTCCTTGGGCATCAGCGGGGCGAGAAAAGTGCGGGCGTTCTAGCAGCGAGTTTGCGGGGACGCAACGGCGCGGAGTGGCGGGGAGCACGCGCGTCCCGCGTGTTGGTCGCGGCGTCCTCGCTGCGACGAACTTCCTGGGCCGATCGAACCCAACACGGCCTCTGCCTCGCGAGAACGCTTCTGCGTGTTTTTCAGCGCGGAGATCTTGCCGATCCGGTCGCCTCAAGGAAGTTGGTCGTCGCGGGATGCGCCGACCAACACGCGGGAACGCATATGCTCAGGGGAGTCGCGGACGCCCGACAGGCCCGGAAAAAAGTTTGCCAACCCGTACTCGGCGCCTACCGTCGATCGTCGTCAAAAAATGCCATGATTGAAGTCGAGGTCTATGCCGCTGGAGTCAGTAATCTGGAGAAAATCCTGGAGCTCGATCGCGAACTCGAAGCCGTGCCGGGGCTGCGTTACAAGGTCGATAGCAATCACAACATCGTCTATCTCGACTTCGAGGAACCGACGCTGAGCATCCAGCAAATCCGCGCGATATTCCGCAAGATCGGCCTCGAACCGCGAGTGGTGGGGGCTGTCCCGACGGAGCTCAATCCAAAGAGCAAGACGCAGCCCATCGACATCACTGGGATGTGAAGAGAAACCTGAAGCTTGAAACCTGAAACCTGAGTGAAGAATTTCGCGGTAGCGCGTTTTCTGAGAACTCAGGTTTCAGGTTTCTCTTAAAACTCAGGTTTCAGATTTCAGGTTTCATTCATGGTGACCTCGCTGGGGCGGGCCGCTCTCTCGCTCATCCGCTACCTCGGCGAACTCGCGCTTCTCGCGTGGGAAACCCTCACGTCCATGATTGTGGCGCCCATCCGTTGGCGGCTGTTGCTGCGGCAGATCGCGGAGATCGGGTTCCGCTCGCAGGTGGTGGTCATCGTCACCGGCATGTTCACGGGAGCGGTGCTCACGGCGCAGACTTACTTTCAATTTTCGAAGCTCGGGATGAAGACCGCCGTGGGCTCGGTGGTGTCCGTGGCGCTCTTTCGCGAGCTGGGGCCCGTGCTCACCGGCCTCATGGTCGCGGGACGCGTGGGCGCTTCCATCGCCGCGGAACTCGGCACGATGAAGGTGACTGAGCAGATCGACGCCCTGCGCGCGCTCGGAGTGCATCCCATCGATTACCTGGTCGCGCCGCGCGTGCTGGCGCTGCTCATCTCGATGCCGCTGCTCGTGGCCGAAAGCGTGGGGCTGGGAATCTGCGCGAGCTACTTCGTGGGCACGCAACTGCTGGATATTTCGCCGCCCTATTTCATGAACAACGTGGTCCGCTACACCGGCGCGCGGGACATCAAGATGGCGCTGACCAAGGGCTTCTTCTTTGCCATCATCATCGCGCTGGTGAGTTGCCACGAAGGGCTCAACGCGCGGCAAGGCGCGGTCGGCGTGGGCCGCGCTCCCACCGAAGCGGTGGTGATCTGCTCGCTCTCGATCTTGATTGTGAATTTTTTCCTCACCTTTGCGCTCAACATCATCTTCCCCGCGGGATGAAGGGAAACCTGAAAGCTGAAACCTGAGTTTCAGGTTTCAGGTTTCCTCATGATCACCGTCCGCGATCTTCACAAAACACTGGGCACTCAGGAAGTCCTGCGCGGGATCTATCTCGATCTCGAGAATGGGAGGACGTGCGTGGTCATCGGCCGCTCGGGCAGCGGCAAGAGCGTGTTGCTCAAACATCTCATCGGACTGCTCAAACCCACCTCGGGCCAGGTGCTCGTGGATGGCGAGGACATCGCGCTTTTGCCGGAGCGCGAGCTCGGCGCGGTGCGCAAGAAAGTGGGGATGCTTTTCCAGAGCGGCGCGCTTTTCGATTCCATGAGTGTGGAGGAAAATCTCGCTTTCCCGCTACGCGAAGCCGGCGTGAAAAGTCCGAAGGAAATCCGCGACCGGGTGGCTGAGGCACTCGACATGGTCGATCTCACCGGCTCAGAGACGAAGATGCCGGAGGATTTGAGCGGCGGAATGCGCAAGCGCGTGGGCCTCGCCCGCACCATCGTCTCGCGGCCGGCGTGCATCCTGTACGACGAGCCCACCACGGGGCTCGATCCCATCACTTCGGACTCGATCAACCACCTCATTCGCCGCTTGCAAAAGCGACTCCGGGTGACATCCGTGGTCGTGACTCACGACATGAAGACCGCCTTTCACACCGCTGACCAGATCACTTTTCTCCACGACGGGCGCATCTACTTCACGGGCAGCGCGGACGAGTTGCGCGCGTCGCCGGATGCGGTCGTGCAGGACTTCATCCTCGGCCGGTCCGGCGACACGGATTAGGCCGCCATGAATACCGAACGCAAAGGCGCGGAGTTCCTCGTGGGCTTGTTTTTGCTCGCGGGGTTTGCGGTCATCGCTGTGCTGGTAGTTATGTTTGGGCGCGTGGGCCAGGCCATCACGAGTTACTACGACATCACCGTCGAGTTCCCCAACGCCAGCGGGCTCATCAAGGGCGCCGATGTGCTGCTTTCCGGTGCGCGCATCGGCAACGTGGCGCAGTCGCCGCAGCTCGTGCCGGAGCGTTACTCGGTGAAGGTGAAACTCAACATCCGCAGCGACGTGAAAATTCCGCGCACGTCGTATTTTCAGATCCGCTCCAACGGCATGCTCGGCGATTCCTACGTCGATGTGGGCACGCCCGCTAAGTACACGCCCAACGACATCGCGCAGCCCGGCGAACAAATCGCCGGCACCCGCACCGGCGGCTTCGATGAGCTCACCACGAAAGGCACCGAGATGATCGACCGGCTCAACTCCGACATCTTAAAAAAACTGAGCGAAGAACTCGACGCGCTGAAGCTTGCCACCGGCAGCGTCAATGAGCGGCTCCTTTCCGAAAGAAATCTGCAGAACGTCGAAGTCACCTTCGAAAACTTGCGCGCGACCTCCAAGGAGTTTGCCGATACCTCCAAGGAACTCGACGACATCCTCGCCAGGACGAAACTCGTGGTGGCCTCGGCGCAGGGAACGATGAAAACCATCGACACCACGGCCGCCGATCTCAAGAGCGCGATCGGCGACTTTCGCAAAATGGCCGACTCCGGCACCAAGACCGTGGACGCGGCTCGCGCCCTCATCGGCAAGATCAACAACGGCGAAGGCGCGCTCGGCCTGCTCATCACCGACCGCCAGACCGCGGAAAACGCGCGGGCCTTGATCGCCAATCTCCGTCGCTCCGGCGTGCTTTTTTACAAGGATCGCCCCGTGGAACCGGTGCCCGAGCAGAGGAAGAAATCGCGCTGAGGAGGATGAGAGTTGGGGGGTTGAGAGGTGAGAGCCGCCGGTGTTGAAGCGCGCATCGAGACCGAAACGGCGCGGCTCTCAATTCTCCACTCTCACCCCTCAACTTCTTCCCGCGTGGTTCGCACTGTGCTTGGAGCAAGGAGGTCCGCAACGACATGACTCCCAGCCTCACTCTCAATCTTCTCCGCGCGCTCTTTGCCACCTTCACCACGTGCGTGGGATTGATGATCGGCGAACAAGTCTTTGGGCGCACCCTCACGGGCGCCTTTGCCGGCGGGGCGTTCGGCTTGGTGGTGGTGCTCGGGGATCGGCTGCTCAAGGGCGTGTCGTTGCGACTCTTTTCTTCGGCCACCTTCGGCTTGTTCCTCGGCTGGCTTTTCTCACAACTCCTGCTTGCCTCGAAGCTCTTCATCGCCGTGCCGCCGCATTGGCAGTGGGTCATCGCTTTGATCGTCTATTCCACCTTCGGCTATCTCGGGATGATGCTCGCCATCCGCAGCAATCGTGAGGAATTCGCGCTCGTAATCCCTTACGTGCGCTTTCGCCAGGCCACCGTGCAGGACGCGCCGCTCTTGGTCGATTCGAACATCATCATCGACGGCCGCATCTCGGAAATCTGCGGCACGGGATTTCTCAGCACTTCGCTGGTGGTCCCCCGCTTTGTACTTGGCGAATTGCACCGGCTCTCCGAGTCGCACGATGCGCTCAAGCGCGAGCGCGGCCGGCTCGCGCTGAGCCGGCTCGCACGCATGCAAGCCGACCCAAAGCTCCACGTGACCATTCACGAGATCGAACCCGACGTGGATACACCCGTGGACATCCAACTGGTGAAACTCGCTACGATGCTCGATGCCCGCCTGCTGACCAACGACGCGAACATCTGCCAGATCGCCCGCATGCAAGGCGTGCCTGTGCTCAATCTCCACGATCTTGCCAAGGCCCTGCGGCCGCAGCTCGCCACCGGCGACGAACTGCACTTGCCGCTGGTGAAGGAAGGCCGCGATGCGCACCAGGCCGTGGGCTACCTCCCTGATGGCACCATGATCATCGTCAACCACGCCCGTCCCCACTTGGGCAAGACCGTGCCGATCACCATCGCCAGCACTGTCCACACAAACGCCGGCAGGCTCTTCTTCGCGGAGTTGAAGGCAGCGTGATGCCGCGAATTTTGAAACGCGAACGAAGCCGCTTCGGCTCGTTAAGTGCCCAAAGCTTAAGTCCCCGAACTCACGCAAGCCGGCAACCCGCGCCATGCAAACGCGGGATGGTCTCTGGAATTAGAGCTTTGACTCGAAGTCCACTAAGCGCTGGAGGGCTTCGAGGAAGTCGCGAAAGGCCCCGGCAGGCAGCATGATCGTGTCACGCCGGCCGCCTACATCTTCCGTGATTTTCAAAAACCGCCCGCGCTGATTTTCTTTGAGGTCGAGAAAGAAAATCTTCCGCTCGAAGGCCACCTTTTCAGAGGCGATCGGCTCAGCTCCCATTCTCTCCCCTGGATTTTGGTTCATCATATACAAACAATTACTGACTCATTCTTTCGGGCCAACTAGGCCCATCTAAGGCCGGGCATCGTAGAAAAAAAAATGGGCGAATCAACCCCGAAGATCGAAAAAATTTCGCGCACGCTCATTGCAGGCCCGCTGCCTTCCGCATTCGCATCATCACTCCCTCGGCGATCGCACCGGCGCGCTCGGCGCCTGCGCGGAGCACGCCTTCGACGTAGCTCGGATCGGAGGCCAGTCCCTCGCGGCGGATCCGCGCCTCGGAAAAGTAACTCCACACCGCGTCGAAGAGCCGCTTCTTGAACTCGCCGTAGCCCTCGCCGCCCGCGCGGAAGTCGGCTTCCATCCGCGCCACGTCGGCCTCGCCGGCAAACAACTGGTAGAGCGCGAAGATCGACGAGGTCGCGGGATCCTTCGGCGCGTCCACCGGCGTCGAATCGGTGACGATGGCCATGATCTTTTTGCGCAGCGTTTTCTCCTCCTCGAAAAGCTCGATGGTGTTGCCGTAGCTCTTGCTCATCTTCCGACCGTCGAGCCCCGGAATCGTCGCGACCTCCGGCAGGATGCTCGCCTCCGGCACCACAAGCACGTTGCCGTAGAGAGCGTTCATTTTATGCGCGAGATCGCGGGTGATTTCCACGTGCTGCTTTTGGTCGCGCCCCACCGGCACCACGTTGCTGTCAAAGAGCAGGATGTCCGCGGCCATGAGCACTGGATACGCAAAGAGCCCGTGCGAGGGCGTCTTGTCCTTCGCCGCATGATCCTTATAGGCGTGGCAGTTTTCGAGCATCGGCATCGGCGTCACGCAGGAGAGCAGCCACGCAAGTTCCGTCACCGCCGGCACGTCGCTCTGCCTCCACATCACGGCCTTCGCGGGGTCCAGCCCGCACGCCAGAAAGTCGAGCGCCACGCTGCGCGAAAATTCCCGCAAAGCCCGCGGCTCGTGAACCGTGGTGAGCGCATGATAATCCGCGATGAAGTAGAACGCCTCGCCGCGCTCCTGCCACTCGATGGCCGGCTTCATCATCCCGAAAAAATTCCCGATGTGCAGTTTGCCGGTCGGCTTGATGCCGGAGAGGATGCGAAGCGCAGCCATTTAAGATTTCAGATTTCGAATTTAAGATTTTCTCCAAAAGGCCGCGCACCTTCTTCGACCTTGCGCGAGTTTGTCAAGCTGGCGGCTCGTAGAGGTGACGTCCTCGCCGCGAAACGTACCTCGGTCTTATCCAGCCAGTCCCTCGACGCACGCGATCATCGCCGCCGTGAGCGCCTTGCGCGCCACTGGCAGGCCGCGCACGAATCGCACAAAGGGCGCGATCGCCGCGGGGCGCCGCCACAAATACATCAGCAGCCGGCGCGGTCGCGGCCGCTGGCGGGCGAGGTCGAACCACTCCGCGAGCGGCGCAGGCAGGGCCTGATCCGCGCGGTCGCTGATGGCCCGCAGCGAAAGCAGCGGCACTCCGGCGCGCGCGCAGGCGGCGGCGATCGCAGCCGTCTCCATATCCACGGCGAGCGCGCCGGTCTCGCGAAAGAGCGCGGACTTTTCCTCCACCAGTTCCAGCGGGCGCGGCCGGCTCACGAGCACGCCGCGATGGATTGAATCCCCGAGCGGCGTGAGCAGTTCGGGCGCGGAAAAATTCGTGGCCGCGAGCACGTCGCCGAGCCGCAAGCGCGGATCGAGCGCGCCGGCAAAGCCGCCGCTCAAGAGCCTCTCCGGACGCGCTTCCGCCAGCAGCGCTTCGGTTTTCGCCGCGGCGGATTCGAGGCCCATCCCGGTATGGGCGACCAGCACTTGTGCCGCGCCGATGCTTCCGCCGATCCATCCTTCCGCCCGTCGCTGGCCGCGCAGCGCACGGAGAAAGGCGGAGCTTTCCTGGGGCAAGGCGAAGGTGACTGCGATCACGCCGCTATTTCAAAATCCAAATTCCACCGATGAAGAGCAAAAAGACTTCACCGGAATTATTCGCAGTCTGGGCCAGGTGCGGCGGAAACCTTCGCCGCGGAAAGTTGTTGCCAGCAAAAACGGTTTTTGTTATTTCGCCGTCCATGAGCAGTAATTGGCGGTGTCGGTCGCGCGTCACGGGGGGAGTTGTGGTGTGGGTTCTCCTCGCGGTTGCGGCGCTTGCGATCGTGTTTTTTTTCCTCACGAGGCCCGAGGCTCCGCGGTCTCCGGAGCCCGTCGCGGCGATTACGCCGGCGCCCGCCACTCCTGCGCCGGCCACGCCGGAGCCGGTGCTCGTTAGGGCAACGCCGACGCCGATGCCGGTGGCCATCGCGACTCCCACGCCCGCACCCACTCCGCCTGCGCTCGACCTGGCAACGGTGGCGCGATCTCCGGCACTGTGGCCCCGACAGATTGCGTTGTTACGGCCGGTCCCTTTTCCGGTGATGCTCAATGGCCGCCGCGCGGGGGAGGTGACTGTGCCCGCCGGCACCGTGCTGCGGCTCTCGCGCGTCGCCGGGCAGCAGGTCGAAGTGGAATATCAAAACTCGAAGCACCTCATCTCCATCGCCTCGACCGACCTGATGCAGCGCGCCCTGGCGACTTTCCGCGCGGCCGGTTCGCGCGTGCCGGATGTCGCACCGCCGTCGGTGGCGACCGGTCCGGTGGCGACGGTTCAGGCCCCGGCGCTCAAGCCTGCCGTGGCGAGCCCGACCAAAGTCGGCGAGCACATCGGCGCCGAAGTCGTGCGCATAAAAAAGAGCCGGACCGAAGGCGGAGACTTCGATGACAAGAGGGATCGGATCAGCTTGCGGGTGAAGCTGACCAACAGCGACACCGCCGTCGCGGCCAATCAACTTAAGGGCGAGGTGTACATCTTTGCGGCAGGCATCCTCGACCGCAATGTCGTGAAGCTGCTTGGCAACGAGGCGTTCGACTTTTCACTGCCGCCCAGGGGATCTCACGAATTTGTCGCCGGCGAAGTGCATACCGAGTTTGACACCACCGGCGCGCGATTCGGCTATCGCTATGAAGGCTGGCTGTTGCGCGTGCGCGACAACGCGGGCGCAGTGATCCTGGTCAAGTCCTCCATGCCCACCATGGCGAAGAACGCGGAAAAGATCGCCACGCTGGCGAGCGGCCACACCTACGATCGGACGACCTTCAAGGAAAAGGCGTCCGGCCGTTGAGCGCGGGTGTGCGGACCGACGCTTGCTTTGGCCGCGGGCCGCGCGCATCTTCCGCGCTCCGCGCGCAAATGAAGGAACTGCTCATCCATCTCGACGGCCAACTGGTGCCGCAAAGCCAGGCGAAGATCTCCGTGTTCGATCATGGGCTGCTTTATGGCGACGGCGTTTTCGAGGGCATCCGCTTTTATAACGGGCGCATCTTTCGCTTCGAGCAACACATCCGCCGACTCTACGATTGCGCGCGGGCGATCCTCTTGAAAGTGACACTCACTCCCGAGGAAATGATCGAGGCGACGTGCGCCACGGTGCGCGCAAATGGACTGCGCGATGGTTACATCCGGCTGGTCATCACGCGCGGCGTGGGGCCGATGGGCCTGAGCCCTTACAAGTGCCCGAAGCCGTCCATCTTCATCATCGCGGACTCCATCTCGCTCTACTCGGAGGAGGCGTACAAGAATGGGCTCACCATGGCTACGGTCGCGACGCGGCGGCCTTCGCACGACATCTTGAGCCCGCAGGTAAAGTCGCTCAATTACCTCAACAACGTGATGGCCAAAGTGGAAGCCATCCAGGCCGGCGCGGAGGAAGGGCTCATGCTCAACGACGTCGGCCTCGTCGCGGAATGCACGGGCGACAACATTTTCATCGTGCGCGACGGCGTGCTCTCCACGCCGCCGCTCACCGCCGGCGCGCTCGGCGGC
Organism: Chthoniobacterales bacterium; assembly: GCA_038238555.1. Classification (GTDB taxonomy): domain Bacteria; phylum Verrucomicrobiota; class Verrucomicrobiia; order Chthoniobacterales; family Chthoniobacteraceae; genus JANNXQ01. Next base: position 8,912 of record JBBRXP010000169.1, read on the forward strand.
ATCACGCGCGGCACCCTCTTCGACATCGCCGAAGAACTCGGCCTGCCGCTGCGCGAGCGGGATTTTTCGCGGCACGATATTTTCATCGCCGATGAGTGCTTCCTCACCGGCACCGCCGCCGAAGTCATCGCCGCCGTGAAGCTCGATCAGCGTGTGATCGGCTCGGGCAAACCCGGTCCGATCACGCAGCGCATCATCGCGCGCTTCCGGGAGTTGACGCAGACGACGGGGACGCCCATTTATGAATAAGCACTGAGCGCTTCCCTTCCCGAATGATCTGCGACGTCTGCAAGCAAAACCAAGCCACCGTCTTTCTCACGCAGATCGTGGAGGGGAAGATGCAGAAGGTGAATCTGTGCGAGTCCTGCTCGAAGGAGAAAGGCGTGACCGATCCCACCGGCTTTGCGCTCGCCGATCTGCTGCTCGGCATGGGCGCGGCGCAGGCGATGGAGAGCGATGGCAGCGTGCAAAAATGTCCGGTGTGCGGCTTCGGGCAGCAGGACTTTAAGAAGACCGGCCGGCTCGGATGCTCGCACTGTTATGAGACTTTCGCCGAAGGTCTGCAGACGCTACTCAAGGGCATGCACAAAGGCACCGCGCATGTTGGCAAGGTGCCGGCGCGGATGCTCGCGCACCTCGAACGTGAGCAGGAGATGAAGGGGCTGCAGCGCGAGTTGCGCCGGGCGGTGGCGCAGGAGGATTACGAAAACGCGGCGAAGATTCGCGACCAGATCAAGCACCTCGAAGTCGAAATCTGACTCATGCCCATCCACAATATCCTCGCCAGCACCGGCGAATTTCTGCGCGGCGAAGGGCCGCATCACCAGATCGTCGTATCGAGCCGCGTGCGGCTCGCGCGCAATATCCGCAACCATTCATTCCCCGGCTGGGCTAAGAAAACCGAGCGCCTCCAAATCCTTGAGACCGTGAAGCCCGCAGTGGAAGCGTTGCCCGAGATGCTCGAGGCGTATTCCGTCTTCTCGCAGGATCTCTCGGCCCTGGAAAAGCAGGTGCTCGTCGAGCGCCATCTCATTTCTCGCGAACACGCCGCCAAGGGCGTGGGCAGCGCGGTGGTGATGAATCGCAAGCAGACCCTCTCGATCATGGTCAACGAAGAGGATCACCTTCGCATGCAGGCCATCCGCAGCGGGCTTCAGCTCAAGACCGTCTTTAAGATGATCGACAAGGCGGACAGCGAGCTCGAAGGCCGGCTCGACTTTGCCTTTCACCCGCAGCTCGGATACCTCACCGCGTGTCCCACCAATGTCGGCACCGGGATGCGCGCCTCGGCAATGGTGCACTTGCCGGCGCTTGTCTTGAGCGAGCAGATCAATCAAGTCATCCAGGCCGTCAACAAGATCGGCCTTGCCGTGCGCGGCCTTTACGGGGAAGGCACCGAGGCGCTCGGCAATCTCTTCCAAGTCTCCAACCAGACCACGCTCGGCGAGAAGGAGGAGGACATCATCGAGCGGCTCAACAAGGTCATCCTGCAAATCATCGAGCACGAACAAAACGCCCGCGCCACGTTGCTGCAAAAGAAACCCACCACGCTCCTCGATCACATCGGCCGCAGCTACGGCATCCTGCGCCACGCGCACAGCATGAGCAGTAAAGAGGCGCTCAATCTTTTGAGCCACATCAAGCTCGGCATCGACCTCGGCTTTTTCAAAGAGGAATGGTGCCACCCCGTCGATGCGCTCTTCATGGAAACCCAGCCCGCGCATTTGCAGAAAGGCACGCAGCAGAAGCTCGCCGCCGAAGAGCGCGACGCCCTGCGCTCGGACATCATCCGCGCCAAGCTCGGCGCCTTCCCCGCGCCCGATGTGCCGAAGACTGCAGGAGAGGGCAATGGAAGGGACACCAGGGCGTAAGGGAAGCGGCGAATTGAGAATGCAAGGCGCCCTCGAAGCGCGGCCGCTCAGCGAGCCGCGGCCGGCTTTGCGTGAAGTTTCACGTCCCACTGCTCGGCGAGAAAGGTGTCGAACACGGTGACCAGCGCGCGGGCAAATTTCTCCCGGTTCGCGGCGGTGTCGCGGATGCCTTTGAGATTCGACTCGATCTGCAGGCCGGCGATCGGCGAGCTGCCGCCGGTGTGGCGGCGCACGGTATAGCCGCCGCTGAAATAGGGAACCGCCGGCACGGGCCGCCCGGGGCTGGGAGTGGCGGGGAAACCTTGGGCCTCGATCAACGCGCCGAGGCTTCGCGGGCCGCGCAGCAACTCGACGTAGGGTCGCGGTGCGTGCGCGGCGATGAGACGCAGGCTGCTGGCAGCGGCGACTGCGGGCGCATTCAATCCGGCATCGGGCAGCGCGAGAGTTTCCACCGTGTGGAGGTAACCGAGTTCGATGCGCTGGTCCGGATGGCTCTGGCCGTGGAGGTCGATGAGGAATGCCTTGCCAAAGCGCGCGACCGCGGCCGCGCACGCCTGCTCGATGAAACCGTGATATTCCCCCCACGCCTGCCCGGCCACGGGATTGCCGGCGGCCGCCTCGACGATCTCGCGGTTGCAATCGAGCTTCTTGCGCGCGAGCCGGCAGATGATGAGATGCGCGCGGTGGCCGGTGCGCGCGTAGATCTCATCTCCGACGGCACGGATGAGTTCCTGAGTATTGGTGTCGATGTCCACCTTGCCTTCAGTGCGGTCGGGGATTTCCTCCGGCTTTTCGCGTCCGCCATGCGGGGCGGAGAGCACGAGCGGAAGATCGCCCGCGAGGTAGTCGATATACTGATTTCGTCCGGAGGCGGCATCCGCGGCCAAGGCATGACTCGCGGCCACAAACAGCGCAGCCCACGCGAGAAGAAGTCGGGAGCGCAGGAGCGAGTGAATCATTTCCGACGGCACCGTGTCCTATTTAGAACGCCACCTTCAAGCCGCCTCCGAAGACCCACTCACTGTCGTCGCGATCGCGGATGAGCGGAACGTTCGCCTTCTCCGTGCCCTCGCCGAGGAAATAGTAAGTGGCATGGGCGTGCAGACTCCACGCGCCCAAGGATGCCGGCACGCAGGCGAGCGCATACTCCGCATCCACTCCGATGGAAAAGTACCCAAACCCGCGGCCACCCGCATAGAAGCCGCCCGAGCCAAATCCGGCCGCGATGGGCAGGCGCAGCAAGAATGGGCCGCACTGCATTCCGGGGCTGATGCCCGCTTCGTAATACACGCCTTCGTCGCCGCCATTGCCGGGGCTTCCATCTGCGTCCCACTGCACGAGCGCGTAGGGATGCAGCGCGAACGGGCCGAGCGCGTCGGTGTCGCTGTAAGAAAAGCGAACGCCGAAAGTGTGCGCCGTGGAGAACGCATCGCTTGGGCTCAAGTAGGCGTGGTAGTAAGGGCTCACCACGAAATTCCTGGCAAGAGCGAGCGAGACACCCACCACAAAGTCGCTCTCAAACCAGGAGTCGGTGGTCGAGTCGGCGCTCGCTCCGGTGCGCCGCGAGTGCAGCGAATTCCAAAAGCGGAAATCCACGGCGGCCTTCGTCAGCCATCCGTCGCCTTCATAGACTTTCATGGAAAGATCGATGTAAGGCTGGACGATCGCCGCCTGGTCCTCGAGCGGGATGCCCAGCCGGATGAATTGCGAGACGACATCCACCCCGATGTCGCCCGTGATGCAGCTCTCGCGAGTTTTCTCAAGCGGCGACTTGATTTCGTGATCCTGCACTCCGGCAAAGCTCGCGTCGGGCAAGGCAAAGATGCTGGCGCTGAGCGCGCAGAAGATGGGGAGATGCGTGTGGTTCATACTGTGTTACGGCGGCAATCCCACCGGCCGGTCGGAGAGCCGCGTCGGCGGGGAGGCGGGGGCCTGTGCGACGCCGGAATCTTTTTTTCCGCCGATGATTTGCAGCGTGCCGTCGGCGAGCTTGCGCAGGGTGGGGCGGGTCTTGGGCGCGGTGTAATTGGCGGTGCCCATGAAATTGCCGTTCACCCCGATCTTGGTCAGCACGTAGGCGCGCAGGCCGGTGAGCTGGAGCACGTGGAGATTATTGCCGCCGTCAAACTCCGCCTGCGGCGGCACGCCTTCGAGAATGCGCGCGAGCGGGATGGTGCAGAAGACCGTGCCGTCTTCCTGGTCTTCCACGCGCACGTAGAGAAAGCGATACTCATCCTGCTGGTGAGAGAGCAGCGTGAAGACGTGCATGCGGCCCGCGTTCCTTTGTCCATCGGGCACGCCGGCCGCC
>JBBRXP010000170.1:0-12918 GCA_038238555.1 Chthoniobacterales bacterium
TGAATTCGGTTCCGCGCTTCTTCTCCAGCCAATCGATGCGGTAACTCAGTGCAAACTGGGTAACTCGCTCAAGGACCAAGGCAACCTCGGTGAAGCTATCGAATGTTACCGCCAAGCCACCGCACTTACCCCCGATAGCGCCGCCATTCACAGTAATATCGTCTATATCTTGCAGTTCCTTCCCGATAAGAACGAGCGCGAGATTCGTGAAGAACAAACGCTATGGAATCGACGGCACGCCGCGCCTCTCCAGCCTTTGCGCCAGGCGCATGGCAATGACCGCGATCCCACGCGACGGATCAAACTCGGTTATGTTTCCTCCGACTTTCGCGACCATTCGGTGAGTTTTTTCCTTACCCCGTTGCTCGAAGCTCACGATCGGCAACAAGTGGAAGCCTATTGTTACTCCGGCATCCGCAAGGCCGATGCAGTGACTGAGCGCCTTCGCAAGTGCGTGAGTGTGTGGCGTGAGGTGCCCACTTATTCCGACGATGAACTGGCTGCCCAGATCCGCGCGGATGGTATCGACATCCTCGTCGATCTAACCATGCACTCGGCTAATCATCGACTCCTTACTTTTGCCCGAAAACCCGCTCCGGTGCAGGTCTCTTGGCTGGCTTATCCGGGGACCACCGGCCTCGAGACGATCGACTACCGGCTGACGGACGCTTTCATGGAACCTTCGGGTTGTGGGAACGACTTATCGGGGGGACGCCCGTTGCGCCTGCCCGATTCCTGGTGTTGTTACGAACCGCTCGGCGAGTTTCCCGAACCCGGCGACTTACCCGCCCTTCGAGCCGGCCACGTCACTTATGGTTCGCTCAATAACTTCTGCAAGATCAACGAAGCCGTCCAGGAATGCTGGGTGCGAGTATTGCAGGCGACGCCGGATTCGCGGCTGTTGATTTACTGCCAGGAAGGCGATGGCCGGCGGGACTTGCTTGCATTCTTTACCGCTCGCGGCGTCGGCGCGGAACGGGTGGAATTTGTGGCTCATTGCCCGCGAGAGGAGCACATGCGCCTCTATCGTCGGATCGACATTTGCCTCGATCCATTCCCATGCAATGGCATGACCACCACCTGCCACGCGCTGTGGATGGGTTCACCGGTAGTTACGTTGCCCGGTAGCACACCGGTATCGCGCGCGGCACTTAGTCTGTTATCCACCGTGGGACTGCTTGGGTGTGTTGCCAGGTCGCAGGACGACTACATTGGCATCGCGATGGATTTCGCGACCGATCTTCCGCGGCTGGCAGAGTTCCGGGCGACCGCGCGCCAACGGCTGCGGGCGTCGCCCCTGATGGATGCTCCGCGCTTCGCCAGAGCCATCGAGGGGGCTTACCGGGCGATGTGGCGCGAATGGTGCGGCCACACTGCGCTCCCGTTGTGACCGACCCCGATGCTTACGAGAAGGCGGCCTGCCTTTATGAAGCCGGCCGCTTTGCCGAGGCGGAGTCGATAGGTCGGCGGATTCTGACTGACCAACCCGATCACGACCGCGCTCTGCACATGCTGGCGCTGATCGCGTATCGCTTTGGAAGGAACGACCTCGCCATCCAGTTAGCAGGTCGCGCGATCGCGATTCGTCCGACGGCGAGTTATTACAATACCGTGGGCATCGCGTTGCATGGCTTGCATCAATACGAGCGCGCCGCATTGGCTTATCGCGCCGCGCTGCAGTTCCAGCCGGATCACATCGACGCACTGAATAACCTCGGCTCCGCTCTCATGGAGCTCAAGCAGGTCGCCGAAGCAACGGCTGTCTTTGAAGCCTCGCTGCGAGCCGCTCCCGATCGTTCCGAGACTCATAACAACTTGGGCGCGGCACTCAATCAATCCGGCGACGGAGAAGGCGCGGAAAGAGAGTATCGCGCTGCGATCGCTCTCAAGCCCGATTACGCCGATGCGCATTACAATCTGGGCAACCTGTTGGCGCACCGGAAACTCTTCGACGAAGCCACCGCGGCTTACCGCGCGGCGATTCAGGCCGCGCCCGATTACGGGCTCGCCCATAATAACCTGGGAGTTACTCTGGGTGACATGGGGCAGGCGGAGGCCGGCGCCGCAGCGCTCCGCAAGGCTCTTAGTATTATGCCGGATTATGCCGAAGCGCATAACAACCTCGCCTGTGCGTTACTTACTTTGGGACAGGTGGACGAAGCAGTCGCGGAAGCCCGCATTGCCGTCCGGCTGAAGCCGGATTTTTACCAGGCGTGCAATACCCTCGCCAACGCCCTGGCCGACAGTCGGCAAACCGAGGAAGCCATGGCCGCGGCGCGCATGGCCATCCAGCTTAAGCCGGACTACGCTGAAGCGCACACCAATCTCGGAACGCTCTTTGCGGAGCTCCGGCAATATGAGCAGGCCATGACTGCCTATCGCACTGCGCTGATTTATAACCCCAGCCTTGCCGAAGCGTATTACAACCTGGGCAATGCCATGCGAGACCAAGGCCAGCTCGATGCTTCGATGGTCGAGTATCGCGCCGCCATCCAGTGCAAGCCAGAACTGGCGGATGCTCATGTGAACATGGGTAATGCTTATAAGAATCAAGGCCGCCTCGATCTTGCGCTTGCCTGTTACCAGACAGCGATGGTTCTCAAGCCGCAGGATGCTTCCTTCCACAGCAATCTGGTGTACGTTCTCCAGTTTCACACGGGATACGATCCCCGCGCGATCCGTGAGGAATGTATCCGTTGGAACCAGCAACACGCCATCCCCCTTCGCCCGGCGCGCCGGATGCATTTGAATAACACAGATCCTGAACGCCGCCTGCGAGTGGGTTACGTCTCCGCCGACTTTTGCAATCATTCCGTTTCCTTCTTCATCGCCCCGCTGCTCGAAGCGCACAATCGCGCCGCGGTGGAGATTTATTGTTACTCGAGCGTCAAGAATCCTGATGTTACCACGGGACGCCTGCACGGACGCGCGGATGTGTGGCGCGACATCACCAGAACGTCCTCCGACGAGGCGGCGGAATTGATACGACAGGATAAGATCGACATCCTCGTCGATCTCTCGATGCACTCCGCTTTTAACCGGATGCTGATGTTTGCGCGCAAGCCGGCGCCGGTGCAGGTTTCGTGGCTGGCTTATCCCGGCAGCACGGGACTCGAGACGATGGACTACCGACTTACCGATGCCTACATGGAGCCGCTGGACAAGCCGCAAAAGGCCGCTTCTGAGGAGCAAGCAATCCGCCTTCCCGACTCGTGGTGTTGTTACGAGGCGATGGGCGGCTTTCCCGACGTAGCCAGCCTTCCAGCGTTGCAAGCAGGCTATGTCACCTTTGGATCGCTCAATAACTTCTGCAAAGTGAACGAAATGGTGCTGCAAACTTGGTCGCATATCCTTCACCGCGTCCCGCGATCGAGGCTCCTCCTGTTGTGCCCTGAGGGCGAGAGCCGGGAGCGAATCGAGAAGTTTTTTACCGATAGTGGAATGGGAGAGCGAGTGGGTTTTGTGGCGCATCTGCCGTGGCAGGATTATCTGGCGCTTTACCACCGGATCGACATTGGTCTGGATACTTTTCCCTGCAATGGAATCACGATCACCTGTCATGCACTATGGATGGGTATTCCGGTTGTTACTCTCTGCGGGACGACCCCGGTATCCCGCGCGGGACTCGGCTTGTTGGCAACGATAGGACTTGAGCCACTCGCCGCGACGACGGAGAGGCAATACGTCCACCTTGCCACGGAGTTAGCCCGCGATATACCCAGGCTGAATGCACTGCGTTCGACGCTCCGCGAAAGAATGCGGGAATCCCCGTTGATGGATGCACCCCGGTTTGCAACGAACGTGGAGCACGCTTATCGCAAGATGTGGAAGGCTTGGTGCGACAGGACCGTTGAACGGCGATGACGCGCGCGGCGATCGAACAGGCAACCCAGAACGCGATCGAAGAGATCGGCGCCGGGCGTTTCGCTTCCGCGGAGTCACGCTGCCGCGAGATTTTGGCCGCGCTGCCCGATCACGCGGACGCGCTGCACCTACTCGCGAATATCGCGCATCTGGTAGGCAGGAACGCGCTCGCCGTGGCATTGGCCAAGAGGGCGATCGCCATCCATCCTGCCGTGGCGCAATACTACAATACCCTCGGTATCGGGCTGCATAACGAACGGCGATACGACATGGCGATTGATGCTTATCGCAATGCACTGCAACTGCGACCTCATTATGCAATCAGCCAAAGTAACCTGGCCAATACCCTGCGGGACCTCGGGCGTCTGGAGGAAGCCATCGAGGCCTACCGCACGGCGATCGAATGGTCGCCCGACTTTGCGGATGCACATGCCAATCTTGGGATCGCGCTGAACAGTGCGGGTAAGTGGAGTGAAGCCATCGCTTCTTATCGCGCCGCGATCCGGCTCAAACCGGACTCCGCCGATGCTCATAACAATCTGGGTGGCGTGCTGACCGAGCTTGGCCGGCTGGATGAAGCGATCGAAGAATTTGAAACCGCCATCAAACTAAAGCCGGACTATGCCCTGGCGCACGAAAATCTAGGCGCTGCCGCGGCAAACAAGGGGCATCCCGAACATGCGATCGAAGCATGCCTTACCGCGCTGAAACTTCAGCCTGGCCTTCCCGAGGCCCACTGCAACTTGGGCACGGCACTGAAAGACAATGGCCAAATCGAGGAGGCTTTGGCTGCCTACCGGGAGGCTCTGGCGCTGCGACCCGATGACGCAGTGACGCACAGTAACCTGGTTTATACTTTGCAGTTTCAGTCGGGCGTCACTCCAGCGGCGATAAGTAACGAGCAGATGCTATGGAATCGAGCACACGCGGAACCGCTGCGGCACTTCCGCTTTCCGCTGCGCAACAATCCCGATCCCGATCGACGCTTGAAGATCGGTTACGTTTCTCCCGACCTGCGCGATCATGCCGTCGCTTTCTTTTTACGTTCCTTACTCGAGGAGCACGACCGGACGCAGGTGGAAGTGCATTGTTACTCGTGCGGTTCTCGGCGGGACGCAGTTTCCGAGCAATTGCGGAGGAAGACCGATGTCTGGCATGACGTGCAGTTACTCTCCGACTCACAGTTAGCCGATCAGATTCGCGCGGACGGGATCGACATGTTGGTCGATCTCTCGATGCACACAGCTTATAACCGCCTTCTGGCGTTTGGCCGGAGGCCTGCGCCGGTGCAAGTCTCCTGGCTGGCTTACGCGGGAAGCACGGGGTTGGAAACCATCGACTATCGTCTCACAGATAGTATGATCGAGCCTCCGCAGGATGAGGAGGTTCCTGGACACGAGCGGCCTTACCGGCTGCCGGATGCCTGGTGCTGTTACCAGCCTGGTTCGGAGTTTCCGGCGCCGGGTGAACTTCCGGCGCGCGGCATAGGTCGGATCACATTTGGATCGGTCAATCGCTTATGCAAGGTCAACCCAGCCGTCATCCGATGCTGGGCTGGAGTTCTCCGAGAGGTAGGTGATTCGACTTTATTGATGCTCGCTCCCGAGGGAAGGAGTCGCGAACGAATCCTGCAGATGTTTGAGACACATGGAATCTCCAAGGCGCGAGTGGAGTTTGTGGGATACTGCTCGCGGTCGGAGTATCTCAAGACGTTTCAGCGGATGGACATCGTGCTGGATACCTTTCCTTACAATGGAATGACGACTACCTGTCACGCGCTTTGGATGGGTCTTCCTGTGCTAACCCTGCCCGGCGACTTGCCGGCATCGCGAACGGCTCTCAGTATTCTGTCCACTATTTGCCTTGCGGAATGGGCGGCCGATTCGGAGAAGGCATACGCTCGGATCGCGGCGGAATTGGGAGGCGATCTCTCACGTCTTTCGGAGCTGCGCGCGACGCTTCGGGGGCGCATGGAGAGATCTTCGCTGATGGATGCGCCCCGCTTCGCACGGAATATCGAGCAAGCCTATCGGACTATGTGGGTGGACAGGTGCGCAAAGACCGCGGAGTAAGTTACTCGCTTTTCCGCGTCCATGCCGGGCATACCCCTCTCTCTCGCGCTGGATGTAGCGACGCAGCACTACCGGAGCGGTCGCATGGCTGCATCTGAAGCAATGTGCCGCACGATTCTGCTTGCGCAGCCCGACCATGCGGAAGCGCTTCATCTTCTCGGCCTCCTCGCCAGCGGCGCAGGCCGGCATGGGCTGGCGGCGGACTTGGTCCGGCGGGCAATCGCAATCAGTCCCGAGGCGGAGCATTATCACAACAGTCTTGGATTGATCCTGACCGTTACAAGACAATGGGACCAAGCAAGGGGGAGCCTCCGCGAGGCATTGCGACTGAAGCCGGATTACGCTCTGGCGCACAACAATCTCGGGCTGGTAATGGCACAACAGGGTGGTTACGAGGAGGCAGTCGTCGAATATCGCGTCGCCATCCAATGTCAGCCAAGGCTGGCTGAGGCCCATAACAACCTTGGGAACGCGTTGGCGGAAATGGAGCAACTGAGCGCGGCAATTGACGCATTCCGCGAGGCTATCGACTCAAATCCGAACTATACCCCGGCTTATAACAACCTGGGTAACGCGTTTCGCATTCAAGGTTGTCTCGACGAGGCGGTGGCCGCGTTCCGGGCCGCGCTTCGGCTGGAGGTAGGTTGCGCCGAGTTCCATAATAACCTGGGCAACGCGCTCAAGGATCAAGGCATGCTGGAGGAAGCGATCGGGAGTTATCGACGTGCGGTAAGTTTGAATCCCGGTCTTCCTTCGTTTCAGAGTAACTTGCTTTATGCTTTGGAGTTCCTCGAAACGCCCAATCCTGGCGCGATCCGCAGCGAGCAACTGCGGTGGAACCGCCGGCACGCCAACAGTGGGAAGCAACCCATTCGTCCGCACGACAACGACGCCGATCCCGAACGCCGCTTAAAGGTAGGCTATGTGTCGCCGGACTTTCGCGATCACCCCCTTGCATTCTTTATTGTTCCTACCATCGAAGCCCACGATCGCGGCAAAGTGGAAGTGTGTTGCTATTCGACCGTGCGGTGGCGGGATAGTATTACCACCCGCCTTCAACAGGCAGCGGATAGATGGCGCGACGTGGCGGCGTTGTCGGATGCTGAGTTGGCGAATCGGATCCGGGAGGATCGCATCGACGTGCTAGTCGATCTGACGATGCACTCGGCCGACAATCGCCTCCCGGTCTTCGCGCGCAAACCTGCGCCGGTGCAGGTCTCGTGGCTTGCTTATCCAGGAACGACGGGTCTCGATGCCATCGACTATCGGCTCACCGATGCGCGGATGGAACCCGCGGGAGCGCCCGAGTCTGCATCCCTGGAGTCCGCCGTGCGCCTGCCCGACTCGTGGTGCTGCTACGAGGCAATCTGCACTTTTCCGGCGGTCGCGGAACTTCCCGCTCTTCAAACGAACCGTGTGACGTTTGGTTCGCTCAATCAGTTCTCAAAGTGTAACGCAAAGATGCTGCGTTGTTGGGCGCAGATCCTTCTGGCGGTCGAGCGATCGCGGTTGTTACTCCACTGTCCGAGCGTGGAAAGACGGAAGTATGTCACTCAGTTATTTGAGGAGGCGGGGATAGGTGACGACCGGATCGAATTCGCGGGGCGTTGCTCTTGGGCTGACTATCTTCACTTATTCGGAAGGATCGACGTTTGTCTGGATTCCTTTCCCTGCAATGGGATGACGACGACGTGTCACGCCTTATGGATGGGCGTGCCCGTTGTGACCCTTTCGGGATCGGCCGCGGTTTCTCGAGCGGGCCGAAGCTTGCTCACCGCCGTCGGACTCGAAGAACTGGTCGCTGGCGACGAAGACGAGTATGTGTGCATCGCAAAAACTTTGACGGGAGACCTGCCGCGACTGGCGCGGTGGCGCGTTACGATGCGGCAGCGGATGCGCTCATCCCCCCTAATGGATCCGCCGCGTTTCACTCGGAATCTGGAGGATGCATATCGCGCGATGTGGCGGAATTGGTGCGTGAACGTAACGACTCCTAGCTGGTAGTGTCGCTTCATGCTCACAACTCTCCGCCGCTTCGAAGCTCAAAAAAACTATTCCCTCCCTAACATCGAGGACCACTAACCTCTCTCTCGTTCCAGACCAATGAATTCCAAATTGATGAAAGCGGTCGGCGTCGTTCCCAAGCATCGCGAGTTGCGTCTTATCGATCACCCCGAGCCGGCGATTGGCGCGCCCAACGAGCTCAAAATTCGCACGATCGAAGTCGGCATCTGCGGCACGGACCGGGAGATCTGCACCTTCGCCTACGGCCAGCCGCCGGCGGGGCAGGATTATCTGCTCCTCGGGCACGAATGCCTGGGCGAAGTGGTCGAAGCGGGGCCCGGTGTGAAGCATCTCAAGGTGGGCGATCTGGTGGTTCCGAGCGTGCGCCGGCCCTGCGCGGATCCACTCTGCGGGCCGTGCCGCGAGGGGCGGCAGGACTTTTGTTTCACCTGGCAATTCACTGAGCGCGGCATCAATCAGCGCCACGGCTTCATGACGGAATTCTTCGTCGAAGAGGAGAGCTACCTCACGCCGGTGCCGTCGGATTTGCGCGATGTGGCCGTGATGGCGGAACCGCTCACCATCGCCGAAAAAGGCCTCACCCAGGCGTGGCAGGTACAGAAACGCCTCTCCGTGTGGGAGAGCGATAATCGCGACGGCCGCGGTCGCGGCCACGGGCGCAACGCCGTGGTGCTCGGCGCCGGCCCCATCGGCTTGCTCGGCGCGATGAAGCTCACCGTTGAAGGCTTCCGCGTGTGGATTTATTCGCGTTCGCCCAAGCCGAATTTCAAAGCCGACATCGCCGCGCAGATCGGCGCGGAATACCTATCCGCCAAAGAATTCTCCACCGATGAACTCGCGCGGCGCGCCGGCAATATCGATCTCATCTACGAAGCAGTGGGCGAAGGCCAGGTGACTTTCGAGGTGCTGCGCGCCCTCGGCATCAATGGCGTGTGCATTCTCACCGGCATCCCCGCCGAGCACGCGGCGATCCCGGTTTTCGCCGACAATCTCATTCGCAATATCACGCTGAAAAACCAAGCCATCGTCGGCACCGTCAATGCCAGCCCGCAGGCGTTTGCCGACGCGATCCGCGACCTCGGTGAATTCAAAAGGCGCTGGCCCGAGGCGCTCAGCGCGCTCATCACGGGCCGCCACAAGATCGACGCGCACCGCGACCTGCTTGTGGGGGGCGCAACGGGGATTAAGAATGTGATCGAGTTTGGTTAAGCTCGAGCGCAGCCGCCGCGTGGTTGCACGCCGCCTGATGTCAGCTCATGTGCGAGATAATGATCGGATGCGTCGCGCTCGCCCGATCGAGATCCTCGCGCGTGAATCGCTACGATGCCACGGCGACGCGCTCGGCGGCTTTTCCAGTCGCGTGGCCGTTGCCTGCGCTCACGCCGTCAAAAGCTTCCACGCCATCCGCTGAGGCAGGCGCGGGGCGCGCTGCGAAATTGAAGGCGACTGTCTTCCATGTGTCGCCGGGCCTGGCTTGCAGGCCGAGACTGGCGGTCGGTTCGTAGCCGCAGTGCATCATGCAATTTTCGCAGCGCGGATCGCGCACCTCGCCATTGACCACGCCGAGCTTGTCCCAATTCGTTTTCTCGAGAAGGGCGGCGTAGGTCTTGTAATGGCCGTCGGTCATCAAGTAGCACGGGCCTTTCCAGCCGCGCACGTTGCGAGTGGGGATCGCCCAAGCCGAGCACGAGAGGTCGCGCTTGCCGGCGAGGAATTCGAGATAGACCGGCGTGCCGAGGATCGGAAACTTTTTTCCCCACTCCACGGCTCGCGCGAATTTCTCCACCGTGAGCTTGCGCGTGAGGTAGAAATTTTCCGGCGCGATGCCGAGCCGCGCGACCATGTCCTTCTTGGCTGCGTCGTATTCGTAGCCGGGCGAGATGGTGTGGCCGTCCACCCCGAGCGAGCTGAGGAAGGCAAACATCTGCTCGATCTCGGTCACGTCGGTCTCTTTGTACACCGTCGTATTGGTGGCCACCTGATAGCCGAGCAGCTTGGCCATGCGGATGGCCAGCACGCATTCTTTGAAGACCCCCTCGCGTTCGACGATGAGATCGTGCGTCCGCTCGAGGCCGTCCACATGCACGTTCCAATACATCCAGCGGCTGGGCGCAATCACCGGCTTGGTCTCATCCTTCGGCCCGCGGCGCACTTCCTCGGCTTGCGCGGCGGTGAGCAATTCTTCCGAGATAAGCACCTGCATCTGCTCCTCCACCTCCTGCCGGCGCCGCAGATATTGCACCGCCAGATACTCGCGCATCTTCTTGCGCATCGCCGTAGCATTTGTGCAGATGTAAACGATCCGCCCCTGCTTGCGCAGCCCGTGGACAAGCGCCTCAATGTGCGGATAGATGAGCGGTTCGCCGCCGCAGATGGAGACCATCGGCGCATTGCACTCCGAGGCCGCGCCGAGGCAATCCTCCAGCGGCATCACATCCTTGATCGAAGTGGAATACTCGCGAATGCGCCCGCAACCGGTGCAGGTGAGGTTGCAAGTGTGGAGCGGTTCGAGTTGTAGGACGGTGGCGAATTTTTCCACGCCACGTAGTTTTTTGCCGATGATGTAGGAGGCGATTTTGGCGGTGAGGGGTAAGGGGAATCTCATTGGGGGCGGAGTGAAACACACTCCTTCGCAACATGGCAACGTTGATGCACATGCATTTTTGCTGACAAAGGCGGCGGCCTTTTTCAATCTCCCGCCCCTCACTCCACCGCGATGTCTTCTCCCATTCTCCTCAAAAATAAAACCGGCATGAAAGGCGTGGGCGCCGGCGTGTGGAATCTCGGACCGGGCGCGGATCCTTTTGGCGGGCCGACGCGTGAGCCCATCCCGATGCTGGAGCGGCTGCGGCTGCTGGCAGAGGCGGGGATGTCTTACTACGAAGCGCACGATGTCGAGATCACCGCGGCGATGGCGCCCGAGGCCGCCAGGCTGGCAAAGAAACTCGGGCTGAAGTGCGCGATGTACACGCCGTCGTTTTTCGCCGCCTCCGTCTTCAAGGATGGCGCGATGACTTCCAACGATCCCGCCGTGCGCAAGCTCGGGATGGACAATGCGCTCAAGGCCGTGGACACCACGGTGCTGCTCGGCGCTCGCACGATCGTCTTTTGGAATGGACGCGAGGGCTTTGACTTCGTGCTGGCAAAAAATGGGCGCGACGCTTTCAAGCGGCTCGTCGAGGGCTTCAACAAGGTCGGCCAATACGCGAAGAAAAATTTCGGGACGAAGCTGCAGTTTGCCATCGAACCCAAACCAAACGAACCGCGCGCCAATATGTACATGGCCAATGTGGGCGAGGTGCTCTACCTCATCTCGCGCCTCGAGCCCTCGCTCCAGCCCCTCTTCGGCGTGAATCCGGAGACGGCGCACTCACGGATCGCGGGGCTCGATTATCTCTGGGACGTGGAGCTGTGCCTCGAAGCCCGCAAGCTCTTTCACATTCACCTCAATGCGCAAGATGGGCAGCGCTTCGATCAGGACTTGCCCTTCGGCTACATCGAGCCGCTCAAGGATCTCGCGCTCCTCGTGGTGCTCCAGGACGCGAAGTATGCGGGCCCGATTTGTTTCGACGTGAAAGCGCCGCGCGTGGACGACCCGGCGCACATCGCCGACATCCTGCGCGTCTCGAGCCAGAATCTTCTCTGGCTCTGGGAGCGCGCGCTGGCCGTGGATCGCAAAAAGATCGAGACATTCCGCAAAGAGAACCGCCTCACCGCACTGACCGGCTACCTCGCTCAGTGCCTCTACGGGCGATAAAGGGTGAGCCGCAGAATCGTGCAACGAAAATGTTGCCACGCTTTGCGAAGGATGCTCTTATCCCGCCTCCCGATTTGTGAGGCAAAAAGCACTCGTAGCTCAATTGGATAGAGCATCTGACTACGGATCAGAAGGTTCCGCGTTCGAGTCGCGGCGAGTGCGCCACTCTGGGAGAGCGATTTACAACGGACTCCCTCGGCTCAAATTTTTTTACTCCTGCACTTTCCCTGCACTTCTCGGGCGCAACACCGGCCCGTTCTTTCCCACCGCACGCTCGATTCACTTTCCCGGCCTTGCAAGATTCCGTCCCGTCGCCGGCTCTCGGGTGGGGCGAAAGCCGCGGCGAACTTCGCGCGCGTGAGAACGTCCGATTTGTCCGAATCGTCCACTAACTGATTGAATCATCCATGACAGCTTCAGCCGCTACGCCTTTCGGACCAAGATAAGTGGCTTGGGGGACTGATGGACGAAAATTTGCAGCTATGGTGGATGCCATCGACTCTCAGAACGGAAGACCGTAAAAGTGGTCAAGCCTCCCGCTACCGCAACTTCGCAAATGGAGTCACCGCTTCCGCCGACACTCGGCGAGTGAAGTTATAATTCACGCCGCGCGCCCCGGCAAAGACTTCGCCGTTCTCGGCACTACGGCGTCCCCACAACCCGCGACGCCTCCGCGCTCGCAGAACGTCGAAGCCTTTGCCCCCGCCCCCCGAAGTCCAACCGCGAAGATTGCATCGCTCCACAAAGTTCCGACGATGCAAACTTCCCGGTAGCGGACCCGCCCGCCGGGCACAAAGCCCGCCCGTCGCTACGCGCCCGTCATGCTTTGTGCTCGCGAAACCTCATCCAAAAAGGCAGCGGACGAAATTCTGTGAATCCCCTCGCTCTCACTCCCGCGCCTCGACGAGTTCGTGAGTTGGCTGCGTTTCCGTTGCCGTCCAAACAGAGGGCGAGGGAACAACTCGCACCGAGGTTGCACCAGTGGTGAAGTCAAACGTCCGAACCACTGTCTTGCGTCTTCCTCCGGTCAGGGGCACCACGATTTGCACCTAAACACAGCCATCGTGTTCCCGAACTTTCACCAGATCAATTGACGTGAAGGTTTCTGGCGGAAGTGAAGCGGCTTGCTCTTCCTCGCCCATAATCTGCCACTTATCGACGATTGTATTCCCCGCCAGGAACACATGGAGTTCACTGACA
>JBBRXP010000171.1:0-12861 GCA_038238555.1 Chthoniobacterales bacterium
ATTGGGAGGAGGCCGCACGAGGACGGCGGCGCTCCGAGCACCAGCTTCGTGCTCGGCGCGTAGTGGCTCGCGAATTGGCCAGGAGCCTGCGTTTGCGAGCCGGCGCCTGTCTTTGAAATCTGAAATCCAAGGTCCAAAATTTCTTCGCGCGTCACCGGCCCGCTGCGCAAGAGCTGGAGCCGCCCGCCGTCGATTTTCACGATCGTCGATTCGAGCCCGTGCGCCGTCGCGCCGCCATCGATGACGAGCAGGATGCGCCCGCCAAGCTCAGCCAGCACATGATCCGCGGCGGTCGGGCTGATGCGGCCAAAGCGGTTTGCGCTCGGTGCCGCGAGTGGTTTTCCGAAACTCTCGATCACCGCGCGGAAGACGGGGTGTGCGCTCATCCTCACGGCGACGGTTTCGAGTCCCGCGGTCACGAGATCGGGGACGAGTTCACGTCGCGGGAGAACGAGAGTGAGCGGACCAGGCCAGAATTTTGCGATGAGCGCCTCGACCGTTTCGCGGCTGGCGTCGGGAATGCTGGCCATCCGCGCGAGCCAATCGCGCTCCGGCAGATGCACGATGAGCGGGTCGAAAAATGGCCGCTCCTTTGCTTCGAAAATCTTCACGACTGCCTCGGGTCGCGTGGCATCGGCGGCGAGGCCATACACCGTCTCGGTGGGAAGCGCGACGACCTCGCCCGACGCGAGCGCGCTCCCGGCGCGCTCGACAGCGAGCGCGAGCATCGCCGGCGTTTCGGTCGAGAGGACGTCGGTGTGCATCGCGGGGAGCCTGTCATGCACCTCGGCGGCAGGGAAGAGTCGCGCGACGGGACGTAATCACGGCTTGCGACGATGTCGCTGGAGCCGGCGCGCGAGATCGCCCCCGGCTTCCGTGAGCAGGGCGCGCAGATGTTCGGTCGATACCACCACGGCGCCGAAAGTGAGCGCCGTCGTGCGTTCCATGTTGTCGTCGGTTGCCACGGTCATTTCATGACGCTCCGCATATTTCGCCACGAGCCGCTCGACGATTTCATCCGCCGTCTGCCCCGCGCCGCTGTAGAAAACCTGGATGCCTCCCGGCTCCGTCGTCTCGCTCGCCTTCTCCCCTTTTCCATCGAAGACCGCGACCACCCGCACACCGCTCGCGTCCTGATACTGCGTGAGCCGCTTCACCAGATCCTCACGCGCCACCGCGCCGCGTCGCCCGTGCATCTTCCGCAATTCCGGCCACGCAAAAATGACGCTGTGCCCATCGACGAGCAGGTAGCGCATGACGAGTGAGCCCACCCTCCATTCACCGATCACCAATCACCATTCACTCCCGCCTCACTCCGCCGCCGCGACCTCCGGCTCCGCCCTCTTCTTGGGCGCGGGTTTCTTTTTCACCGGCTTCTTCAACGGCGTCTTCGCCTTCACTTTTTTGCGCTCGATATAATTGAGCCGGCGGCGGCGTTTTTGGATTTTGTTTGTTTGCTGGCCCATGGATTTTCGGAAGTGAAGGGCCAGTGAGTAAGGGATGCGGAGCGCACGGTCAAGGTGCGAGCTCCACGGCTTCGCAAGCCGCGGTGAGCAGCACGGTCTCGTATTGATCGACCATCGCGGCGAGGTCGAAGCCACGCGCTTTTTGCCGGCTCGCGCGCTTCATTGCCAAGAGCGTGCCGGGGCTTTCGATGAGCCAGCGAAGTTTGTGCGAGAGCGCTTCGACGTTGCCGACGGGGAACACGAAGCCATTGACTCCATCGTCGATGAGGTCGCTCAAGCCGGGGCTGTCGCTCACCACCAAGGCGAGGCCGTGCGCGAGCGCTTCGATGCCCGCGAGCGGCAGGCCTTCCGCGAGCGAAGGCATCACGAGCACGTCGGCGCGTGCCAGTGCGCGGCGGACATCGGGTGCGGCGAGCCAGCCGGCGCGTGGCAAGCGATGCCACAGACGATCTCGCGCGATGAGTTCCCTAATCATCGGCAGCAGCGGCCCATCGCCGATCAGCGTCGCCTGCCAGTCGAGCGCCGCGAGTTTCGCCAGCGCCTGCACGAAAATCTGCGGCTGCTTTTGCTGCGTAAATCTTCCGACGAAAAGGAAGTGCGGCGGGCGGTGCGCGGGCGACGGCGCGGGCAGTCCATCGGTGAGGTCGATGCCATTGAGGATGCGCGCGACGCTGTGGCCGTAGGCGCGTTCCGCGAGCCGCTGCACAAAGGAACTCACGGCAGTGCGCGCTGCCGCTCCGGCCCAGATACGGCGGGCGACGGGTTGAAGGAAGCGGAAGAGCCCGTCGGTCTGCTCGGGCACTCCGCCGGGCACGTCGCCGAGATGCGCGGTGAGGACGTATGGGATTCCGGTGAGTGCATGCACGGCCCGCGCAAGCAGGCCGGTCGGCATCGCAAAGTGCGCGTGCATCACGTCGGGCCGCCATTGCGTCGCATGACGCAACGCCGGCATGAAACTCGTCGCGCAGAAGAGCGCCATCTCGTGGACGGCGCACGTGTCGGCGCGGCGGCGCAGGCTCGCGGTGCGGAAGACTTTCACTCCGCCGAGGGTCTCGCGGATCGAGCGCCAGCCGAGCGCGGCGGTCTGCACGCGGACTTCGTGACCGCGCCGCGCCAGCGCTTCGGCCACGGACTTTGCGACGCGCCCGCCGCCGCCGCCGATGGGCGGATACTCGTAGCAGAGCACCAGGATTTTCACTTCCGCTGCTTCCGGCGGGTGCGTTTTGTCCACTGCTCGAGCAGCCACTCGCACCAGAGGAAGAGGCGCTCGTCGCTTTCTGCGTTCCGATGCGCGGCGAGTTTTTTTTGGACAAACTCGTGGTCGCATCCGGCGGGAACTTCCCCGCGGTCGAACTCGAATCGCCCTTCGCGCATCCAGCGTCCGGTGGGCATGCCGAAGCCTTTCTTGGGGCGCTCGATGATTTCGCTCGGCAGCAGCGCCGCGAGCGCGCGCTTGAGGATCCACTTGGTCTCCTCCCCGCGCAGCTTGAGCTGCCACGGGATGCGGCGCGAGAGATCGACCACATCGATGTCGAGAAAGGGCGCGCGCACTTCGAGCGAACACATCATCGAGGCGCGATCGACTTTCGTGAGCACGCTGCCCTGGAGATAGAGGTTGGTCCAAAATTGCAGCGCGCGATCGACCAGGTTTGGCTGCGCGCAGCGGTCCCAGGCTTCGATGGCTTCACTGTAAATTTCCTCCTCACTGGTCCTCTCTCGGAAGAGCTCGCCGATTTCGCGCGGCTCGAGAGCGCCCATCCACACAGGATTCCAGAGCGGTGGCGGGTAGCTCATGCCGCGGAGGAAGCGCTTTACTTTGAAATCGAAACTCATGTTGTCGTGGCTCACCGGCAGCAGCCGCGCGGCGAGATGGCGGATGCCGGCGTGGATCGGACGCGGCACGAACTTCGAATAAAGTTCGGCGTGTCGCAGGGCGCGCATGGGGTCGTAGCCGGCAAAGAGTTCATCGCCGCCATCGCCGCCGAGCGCCACGGTCACGTGCCGGCGGGTGAAGCGTGAGAGGAGATAAGTGGGCAGCAGCGAGCCGTCGCCGAGCGGTTCGTCGAGGCGCGCGATGAGGTTGGGAAAAAGCGCGGCGGACTTGTCGAGATCGAAGGTGTCGTGGTGATGCTGCGTGCCGAGCCGCGCGGCGACGAGTTGCGCGAAGTGCGATTCGTCGAAGGTGGGATCGCTGAAGCCGATCGAGAAGCTGTGAAGCTGGCCGGCTGGAACATGGCGGGCCGCGAGCGCCGCGACTGCGCTGGAGTCGATGCCGCCGCTCAGGAAAACGCCGACCGGCACATCGGCCATGAGCCGCCGCTTCACCGCGCGTTCGAGTGTGGCGCGAAGTTCTTCGCACAGCGTTTCCTCGCTCTTGCGTGGCCATTCCTTCTGCGCGCGGCTGCCGCTCTCTGGGACGATGAGTGCCTTGCTGCTCGGCGGTGCAAGCGAGGGATCGACTTTCAAAACAAACTCCCACCACCGCCACGTCTTGAGCTCGCGAGTCTCGAGATCGTAGCTCAGCGAATGGCCGGCGGGCAGCTTCCACACGCGTTCGTAGATCGAGCGCGGCGCGGGGATGTAGCAGTAGGCAAAGTATTTTTTAAGCGAGAGCGTGGAGAAACTGCGCGGGCAGCTCGGGTGCTCGACAAGCGCGCTCAGCTCGCTGGCAAATCCAAACGTGCCATGCTCGTGAAAGTAGTAGAACGGCTTTTTCCCAAACCGATCGCGACTGCAAAAGAGCCGCCGTCGCGAGCGGTCGAAGATCACAAAAGCCCACATGCCATTGAGCCGCTCGACAAACGCGTCGCCCCACGTGCGGTAGCCGTGCAGCAGCACCTCGGTGTCGGAGTGATCGGTCGCAAACACGCAGCCGCGCGCTTTCAGCTCCGCGCGGAGTTCGGCGTGGTTGTAAATTTCGCCGTTGAAGAGGACGCCGAGCGCGCCGTCCGCGGTCCACATCGGCTGCGCGCCGCCGGCGAGGTCCACGATCGCGAGCCGGCGGTGACCGAGGAAGATGCCGGCCTCCGCATCCATCCAGTGCCCCTCGGCGTCGGGGCCGCGATGGCGCACGGCATCCGTCATCCGGCGCAGCGTGGCCGCTTCGCCGCGGCCCGCGAAGCCGGCTATTCCGCACATGTTCCGCCGCGCATCTGTCGCTGCATATCGGCGTGCTTCGGCAGGTGGCCGCGGCTCATGGTGAGTCCGCTGGTGATGACGCGCCGGATCGCTTCGCCCGTCTCGGGATGGTGCGTGAGCGGCGCGTCTTTCATGCTCTGCCGGATTTCGAACTGGCGCACCGGCCGGCGCGGATCGGTGCTTTCGTAAACGTAGATGGGCACGGAAGTGGAATGTGAAAGTGCAAGTGGGAAGGTGAACGTGCGGCGCCTCGCGACGCAACCTCGCTCAGGGACAGAGGAATTGGGACAAAGGAATTTTTTGAGAACCAAAAACAATACTCCTTTGTCCCCCTTTCATTGTCCGAAAGAGCCTCATCGCGTTAAAAGAAGAAGCGAGCTGCCGGCGCTTGCGCGCCGACAGCCCGCCCTTCCTTCGTCGCAGCGGAATCTGGAAAGGTCAGTCGGCCAGGATCGGGCCGGTGCCTGTGTCGCTCGGTTTGGCGGATTGCTGGGTCATGTCATGGGTCGATCTTTTGTCGTTCATGGATCGGTGATCGTGACTGTCACATGGCCTTGGCCCGCGTTGTCCTCCCGGCAGTATCGTTGGCAAAGAGTGTCAAAACACCCGTGGCGGAAACGGTGAAAGAGAGCGCATTGTCTTTGGGCCAGTATTCCTCGGTTCCCACGGCGGCGACAAACGCCATCCACGGCTTGCCGTTCATGTTGGTCCCATCGTAGCCGCGCCAATCGCAGAATCCCCCCTTTCGAGATCCGCCACCGCTCCACGACACTTTCTTTGGCGTAATCGTCACCCGCTGCCCCGCCTTTATCAACCCGATGAGCACCGGTTTGGCCCTTCCTCCCGTGCCAGGAACCGTTACTTCAGATTGCGGCGGCGCAACCTTCACTCGTGGAAGCGGCGCCGGGGAGACAATACGCACGGCGAAGTCCGATTCCCCGCGCGTTAATTGCACGAAAGTTCCCGGCGTCAGTTCTGTGAGCGTCGCGCGTTTTCCATTGAGCAATATCTCCGTGGTAGTCTTTGTTCGGAAGGTGTGGAAGTCTCCCTTCGTGCCGGTCAGCGTCAATGTGCTCGCGGTTGGGTTCACCTCCTTTACTTGTCCGGTCACCGATTCCGCGACGGCGACATTAGCGATGGCGAGGACAAATGAGGCTACCAGGCATTGGAAGTGTTTCATGGGATTGGTAGGTGAAGGGTCACGCCACTTGTCACTTTCTATGAGCAGCCCTGGCTGGTGCCGCATTCGGTGCAGCAGCCGCAGGCGCCGGCGCGGATGACTTTGCTCGAGCCGCAGTTCGCGCAGGGCGTGTCCATGAACATGTTGCCGATGGCTTCCTGCACGCGGTCGGCGTGAGTCTGCGCTTTTCCGCCGATGTGCGGGCGGCCTTCGCTGCCGTTTTTATGGGAGATCACGTCGATGATGTCGGCGGTCTCGCGCTGGAGCTCGGGCACGGGGCGATCGACAGCTTTTTTCTCCATTTCGCTGATGCCTTTCATCGGCAGATCGGGCTGCGAGGTCTGCGGCGCGGTGGCCTCCTTGTAACCCTTGATGAAGTTGCACGCGAGCCAGCGGAAGACGTAGTCGGTGATCGAGGTCGCGTTGCGCACGTCGGGATTTTTAGTAAAACCGCTGGGCTCGAAGCGCTGGTAGGCAAACTTTTTTACCAGGCTCTCGAGCGGCACGCCGTATTGCAGCGCGATCGACGTGAGCGTGGCCACCGTGTCCATGAGGCCGCCGATGGTGCTGCCTTCCTTGTTCATCTGGATGAAGATTTCGCCGGGCTGCCCATCCTCGAAAAGCCCGACAGTGAGGTAGCCTTTGTGACCGGCGATTTCGAATTTGTGGTTGATGGCGCGGCGCGTATCGAGCATGCGCCGGCGCACGGGCTGGTCGGCCCGGGCGCGCAACTCGGTCATGTCGTTTTCGAGTTCGACGATGCGCGCTTCGAGCTGCTGCTTGGGGGCAAACTCGGTGCCGGCATCGCTTGAGCCGTGTTTGTTTTTGTCGGCGACGACGGGGGCGCTGCGCTTCGAGCCATCGCGGTAGATGGCGATGGCTTTCAAGCCGAGTTTCCAGCCTTCGACGTAGGTGTTCATGATGTCATCGACCGTGGCGTCGGTGGGAAGATTCACGGTCTTCGAAATCGCGCCGCTTAAGAACGGCTGGGCAGCGGCCATCATGCGGATGTGGCCGCGGTAATGCAGCGAGCGCTGGCCGAGATGCGGTTTGAAGGCGCAGTCGAACACGGGCAAATCCTCGGGTTTGAGCCCGCTCGGGATGGTGGTGCCGTCGTCGCCGGTCACGTCTTCGATGGTGTCGAATTTGTCGATGTGCGCGAGGATGCGGTCGATCTGCGCGGGCTCGTAGCCGAGGTCGTGCAGCGCGGGACGCACAGTCTGGTTGACGATCTTCAACATGCCGCCGCCGGCGAGCAGCTTGTACTTCACCAGTGCGATGTCGGGCTCGATGCCGGTGGTGTCGCAATCCATGAGGAAGCCGATGGTGCCGGTGGGCGCGAGCACGGTGACCTGCGCGTTGCGGTAGCCGTGTTTTTTTCCGAGCGAGAGCGCGATGTCCCAGCATTGGCGGGCCTCGTCTTTCAAATAACCGAAGCGCTCGCTGGCCTGGATTTTGGCGACGTGCGAGCGGTGTTGCTCGATGACCTCGAGCATGGGGGATTCATTCGACTCATCGGCGGGATGCGGGACGCCGCTGCACCGCGCGTCGTGGTAGCCGGGGAATGGGCTCATCGCCTTGGCCATCCGTGCGCTCTGCTCGTAGGCGTGGCCGGTCATGATCGAAGTGATGGCGCCGGCCAGCGCGCGGCCTTCGTCGGTATCGTAACCGAGGCCGTAGCTCATGATGAGGGCGCCGAGATTTGCGTAGCCGAGGCCGAGGGTGCGGAAGATGTGGGAATTTTCCGCGATCTCCTTGATGGGATAGCTGGCGTTATCGACGATGATCTCCTGCGCCGTGATGAAGACGCGCACCGCCGCCTTGAAGCGCTCGACATCGAAGCTCCCGTCGCCCGACTTGAACTTCATGAGGTTGAGCGAGGCGAGATTGCACGCCGTGTTGTCGAGGAACAAATATTCGGAGCACGGGTTGGTGGAGTTCTGCCGGCCGGTGCCTTTGCAGGTGTGCCACTTGTGGATGGTGGTGTCGAATTGCATGCCGGGATCGCCGCACACGTGGGTGCCCTCCGCGATCTTGCGCAGCAATGTGCGCGCTTCTTTTTTCTCGCACTTCTGGTCGTCGGTCACGCGGCGGGTCCACCACTCGCGGCCTTCCATCGCTGCTTGCATGAATTCGTCGCTCACACGCACCGAGAGGTTTTCGTTTTGATACATGATCGAGCCGTAAGCGTCGCCGTTGTAACTGCCGTCGTAGCCTTGCTCGATGAGCGCCCACGCCTTCTTCTCCTCCTTCGTTTTGGCCTCGATGAATTCCTCGATGTCGGGGTGCCAGTCTTTGAGCGTGTTCATCTTCGCGGCGCGGCGCGTCTTGCCCCCGCTCTTCACGACGTTGGCGACCTGGTCATAGACCTTGAGGAAACTGAGCGGGCCGCTCGGTTTGCCGCCGCCGGAAAGCTTTTCGCGCGTGCTGCGCAGAGTGGAAAGATCGCTGCCGGTGCCGGAGCCAAACTTGAAGAGCATCGCCTCGGACATCGCCAGGCGCATGATGTCCTCCATGTTGTCATCGACCGACTGGATGAAGCACGCGCTGCCCTGCGGGTATTCGTACTGCGTCGCCGCGCGGCGCGCCTCGCCGGCGGTGCGGTCGTAAAAGTAAGTGCCCGCGCCGCGGCTCTCGCCGACGCGATACTGGTGCCAGAGCCCGACGTTGAACCACACGGGAGAATTAAATGCGCCGAATTGATTCACGCACAGCCAGGTGAGGTCGTCGTAGAAAACGTCCGCGCTCTCCGTGTCGGCGAAGTAGCCGTCGGTGATCCCGCAGTCGGTGATGGTGCGGGTGACGCGATGGATGAGCTGCTTCACCGACGACTCGCGGCCGCCCTTGTAAGGATCGAAGCCATGCGCGGGGTCGCCGTAGAAGTACTTCGAGACGGCGATCTTCGTCGCGAGCGGGCTCCACGATTTTGGCACCTCCACATTTTCCTGGCGGAAGATCGCCTTGCCCGAGTCGTCGGTGATCTCCGCGGTTCGCAGTTCCCACTCGATCTCATCGAAAGGCTGGATGGATTTCTGACTGAAGGCGCGATGAAACTTCAGTCCCTCATTTGGACGCCGACGGGAATCGGCGACGGCGCTGACGCGATGGGCGCGGCGGTGGGTCTTTAATGTGAGCATGACGGTGCGAATACGTGGTGAATAACTGGGTGGCCTTGCAGCCAATAACCTGTGAACTCAAAGCGAAGTTTCGCCAATAACCACAACATAGTGGGTGCGGAGGAAGATGAGAACACAAGATAGAGGACGGTCACAAGAAAAACTTTGTTGGCGGCTTAAAATAAATCCGGTGAAAAAGTAAGCTTTTCGTTGACATCAATCGCCCTCGCCGTGGATCGCGGCGCAGCCTCAATCCGCGCGCATCGCCGGCTGGAAACCGGCCACTGCACAAGGTTTGAGCCCGCCCGGGAATCGACTCAATTCACCGCGAGATGCGCCAGTGCCCGGCTCAACGGCAGATTAACGATCTCGACCTTTGCCCCCACGAGCACGCTCTCGAAAAGCCGGACCACATCGCGCGACCGCATGCGGATGCAACCGTAGCTCGCCGGGCGACCGATCTTCGATTCTTCGGCCGTGCCGTGGATGTAGATGCCGCGGCCAAAAGCGCGCGCGTTGCACAAGTCCAGACCGCGGAGGTGCAGGATGCGCGTGACGATCGGATCGCGGCCCGGGGAATTTGGACGCAGGACTTCGCCCGTGGCGTGCCGGTTCCGAAAAACCGCTCCCACCGCTGCGCCCTCGCCGATCTTCGCCGCGATTTGCAGAGTGCCGAGCGGCGTCGCGAAGCTGCGCGGACGATCACCGACACCGAACTTCGAGGTGGAGATTGGAAACTTTTTCACCTGCTGTCCGTCTTGGACGAGCGCGAGGATTTGATCCGGGACGCTGACCACGATTGCGGTCGAAGCCAGTGCCGAGGCGCCGAGAGCGAAGAGCAGGGTGCAGAAGAAGGCGGCGCGATGGTGGATGATCACAACGGAACGGATAGCACCGAAGATGCCACAGAAGTAGCTGCGACGCCCTCGTGGCAGGAAGTGCCCGCGGCGCCTCCGCCGCGCGGGTTGCGGGACACGCGGCGACGGAGCGTCGCAGCTACGCCGCGAGCACATCTCCATCGTCGCGAGCAGAGGGAATCCACTGCGCGATCGAACAAAGCGCCACGTAGGCAAAGCCAGTAAGGAAGAGCAGCAGGAAGGCCGCATTGAGCCACTGCCCAAAGGCGAGCGCGTAAGTCAGCAGGTAACAGAAGTAGAGCGCAAACCCGAGCTCGACGAATGGCAGCACGCTCTTCATCGGGATGTAACGCGCCCCGCGCCAGGATTGCTTCCCATTTTCGATGCCATACTTCGGCGTGCGCGTGAACTCGGACTGGTGCCCGAGCAGCGCCTCGATGACCGCGCGCGCGTTATTGATCGCCAGCCCGATGCCGAGCGCGAGCACCATCGGCAGGAGCAGGAAATCCTTCCACCACGACCGCGGATAAAGCTCGCGCTGGGTGCACATGTAGAAGACACAGGCCGGGATCGACGCGGAAAGATAGATCGGAATATCGACGAGCCAAAAGCGCCACGCGTGATACTCGCCGCCGCCGGTGGCCGGGTGCATGAGGATGCACAGGAAGAAGAGAAGCAGGTAGGCGTAGTTCGAGGTGAGATGCATCGTGGCCTCAAATTTCACCAGCCACGGCAACTCGGCCTTCCACACTTTCGGCAGCAGCTTCAGGCAAGTCTGCACGGATCCTTTCGTCCACCGGTGCTGCTGCGACTTGAAGCCATTGATATCCACGGGCAACTCCGCCGGCGTCACGAGGTCCGGCATGAAAATGAAGCGCCATCCGTTGAGCTGCGCACGGTAGCTGAGGTCGAGATCCTCGGTGAGCGTGTCGTGCTGCCAGCCTCCCGAACCCTGGATCGCGGAGCGGCGCCACAGGCCCGCCGTTCCGTTGAAATTAAAAAACCGTCCGCTGCGGCTGCGGGCGGTTTGCTCCAGCAGGAGATGGCCGTCGAGAAACATCGCCTGCACGCGAGTGAGCAGGGAATACGTTCGGTTCAAATGGCCCCATCGCGTCTGGATCATGCCGATCTTTGGGTCGGTAAAAAAATGCACCGTGCGCTGGAGGATGTCCGGCGTCGGCACGAAGTCGGCATCGAGGATCAGCACAAATTCGCCCTTGCACGTCTTCAGCCCGTTTTCGAGCGCGCCGGCCTTGAAGCCCGCGCGATCGCTGCGATGCACCAACTCAATGTCGAGCCCTTGCGCGCGCAGCTCGGCCGCCTGCTTCGCGGCAATGTCCGTGGTCTCGTCGGTCGAATCGTCGAGCACCTGCACCTGCAGCAGCTCGCGCGGATAGTCGATGGCCGCGACCGACCGCAGCAAGCGCTCAACCACATAGAGTTCGTTGAAGATCGGCAACTGCACCGTGACCCGCGGCAACTGCTCGTAAGTCGCAACAGGCTGCGGAGCGTTCCGGCGATTTTTCAGAAATAAATAAACGATGACGTAACGATGCAGGCCGTAGAGAGAGAGGCCGAGAAGGACAACGCAGTAACAGAGTGTCCAGATTGTGTTTCCCAAAGTGCCGAGCATGGTAAAAATTCTGCCGTTTCCGGCCAAGCAAGGGGCGCATCATGGCGAGGCTCAAAAGACGGTCAAGCGGGAATAGGCGAAGATTCGTGCTGCAATTTCGCCGGGTTTTTCCGATGTTCGCCGGCCATGGAAATTCCCGTCCGCCCGTGTGCAATGCTTTGGCTCGGCCTCGCGCTGACCGCCGCCGCCGCGCCCGTGCAAGAGGATATCCAGCACGTGCGCGAAGAATTGGGCGTCAACGATTTCACCGCGCCGTCCATCGAGCTGGTCTTTGAAGAACTCACCGCGCTGCGGCCCATTCCGTTCGACAAAGTGTGGCGCGACATGCCCGACACCACGCCGCAGAATCGCGCCCGCCTCGCTCTTGCCGCGGGCGGCGTGATCGCCGACGGCTTCCTCGCCGTGACCGCCCAGCGCCAATCGCGCATCGAGCCCGTGGGCCGCACGCTACTGCGGCTGGCGAAAGGTTTGGGCGTCGCCGAGCACGTAACCAAGCACAGCCGAAGCATCATGGAAAAAGCGGTCAAGGAGCAGTGGAGCGACGTGAAGAAGGAACTCGTCCGCGCGCAGGCCGAAGTCGAGACGGGGATGCTGCATCTCAAGGACGAGGAACTCGCCCACCTCGTCGCGCTCGGCGGCTGGCTGCGCGGGCTCGAGATGACGAGCGGCACCGTGCTGGAAAGTTATTCGCCGGAAAAAGCGCGCCGCCTCGTCCAGCCCGAGCTCATGGATTATTTCATCGAGCGCGTCGCCACGCTCAACCCGAACTTTCGCAAAACCAAGCTCGTGGAGAAGCTCGAGGCGAACCTCAAAGAAGTGCGAGCCATCACCACCAAGCCCGCCGAGACGCCCATCGACATCGCCAGCGTGAAGCGAGTGCGCGATCTGGCTCGCGAGATCAACCGGCTCATCGCGAGCGGCGACGAGTAATGAGCGATCAACTCAAATGGCTGCTCGGCATCGCGCTTCTCGTCGGCGGCTGGATCGCCGGATACATGATGGGCGACCGCCCCGCGCTTCCATCCCCTCCCCTCTCCGCGCCCTCCGCGTTCCCACCGCGTGATGCCACACAGCCGTCGCTCGCACCGGTGCCGCGGAGTTTTTCGCAAGCCCGCGTCGAGGAGGAAAAGCAGCCCGCCACTTCGCTCAGCGCAGTGCTCAGCGACGGCAACGAGCTGCGCCGCGCACACGATCTCTACGAAGTGATCAGCCGGATGAGCCCGGTGGAACTTTCCGACGCGATCATCCTCGCCCAGCGGCTCAAAGCGAGCGAGCGCGAGGCCCTGCTGCCGATGCTCGTGGCAAAGTGGGCCGAGTCCGATCCGCGCGCAGCGGCTCAGTACGCCCTCGCACTGGCCGACCGCCAGTCCAAATACTCCGCCAGCCGCGCCGCGCTCAATGTCTGGGCTACTGCAGACTCGCATGGCGCCATGGCATGGGCACAATCGCTCCCGCCCGGCGAGCTGCGCTC
>JBBRXP010000172.1:0-12826 GCA_038238555.1 Chthoniobacterales bacterium
CACGCCTCGCTCCCGCCGCGCGCTCCGCGCTCAATCCGAAAGCGGCGATGAATCGCGCGCACTCCATGGCGCTGGCGGCGCTGCTGCTCGTGTTGTTTTCGATTGATGCGCTGGCCGGCTCCGGCACGGCGGAGTCGCCCGCATTCCTCCTCAACACGCTGACCCCCGGCAGCACGAGCAACTCGGTGTCGCCCGCGTTTGTCCTCAATACACTCACACCCGGCGCGGCGAGCATGGCAGTGTCCGCGCCCTTCACGCTCAACTTGCGCAATCCGCCGGGCGGATCGGGCGCGGGAGTCTCCGGCGGCTTCGTGCTCGATACGCGCAGCGTCACGGCCACCGCGCTCCGCGTCCAAG
The DNA here is from genome assembly GCA_038238555.1 of Chthoniobacterales bacterium. Classification (GTDB taxonomy): domain Bacteria; phylum Verrucomicrobiota; class Verrucomicrobiia; order Chthoniobacterales; family Chthoniobacteraceae; genus JANNXQ01. The sequence goes on from JBBRXP010000172.1 coordinate 358, forward strand.
CCCCGCCCAGTGTCAGCGGCGGAACGGCAGTGGACCTTGCGGCGACTGTCACCTACTCAAACTCAGTGACGGAAGACGTGAGCGCCCGTGCCGTGTGGACGGTCACGGGCGGGCCACCCATGACGCGCATGGTGGGCCGCACGCTGGAAGCTGGCTACAGTGCGACGCCCGTGACGGCTTTCGCGCAGGCAAGCTATCTTCGCTACAACCAGCGCCTGGTGTCCGGCGCTGCAGCCCATCGTCATCGGCCCGGCGCTCAATGTCGTGCTGCGCGCCAAACCTCCCGTGGCGAACCAAGGGGGAACTTCGTGGATGCTCGAGGCGACAGCATCCGTGACCGGAGGTGCAGGTTCACCGATGGCGCAATGGCGCTGGCGCGGAAGCACCATCACAGGGCAGAGCGGCCTAACCCTCGCCGCGTCGGTTGCCGGGCCGATCGGCTCCGGGCAGCTCGATGTGACGGTCAACGATGGCTCGGGGAAAACTGGCAACCAATTCACCATCCTCGCGCTGGATAAACCACGCGCACAGACGCAACCGCCGCCGATGATTTCGGTCGTCGATCACAATCCGGGAACGCTCTTTGGCAGTGACGGAGTGAGCGGAGTGAGTCTGCTCGCCTCGCGAAAGAAGGCCGGCCTGCTGGTGATCGTGCATGGCATCTACGCGAAGGTGCAGCAAGCCACGCCGGACGATCCGTGCGCCGATTGGATGATTCGCCTGGCGCAGAGCATCGAATCGAAAATGGCCAGCGCGCCGAACGGGCCGCCGAATGTATTGCTCTACGATTGGCAAAAGAGCGCCGATCCTTCGAACGATCGGGGAACCGATCAATACGAAAAGCCGTCATCGATTTGCTGATCGAATTGGGAATCGCAACCGTCGGCATCGCTCCCTTGCCGAGCGGTGGGATTCTGTTTATTGCCGGGATTCTCAATTATGGCGCTTTTCCCATATGGCAGCGTCTCGTGGACATTCGTTACATTCGCAGCGCCGGCGAACGGCACGGTGATGCGCTCGCCAAGTGGCTCGAACAACAGATCACTGCCGGAAAAATTGCCATCGATGCACCAATCCATTTCATTGGTCATTCGGCGGGCGGTTTTGCGGTTGCTAAATGCGCCGGCAACCTGCTCGCCCCGCGCACGCCGCCTCGCGTGTTCAGCAACTTGCTCGTCACGACACTCGACACGCCGATGTTGACAAAACCGCACATCCTCGGAGTGAAGGATCACGGTGGGCGAATCGAACGTTACAACATCGAGCTCGGTAAAATCGCAAGTCCCGACGTGTTTTTAATGCGAGATCGCTGGGCAGTATATCCGGTGCTGTTTTCCACGACGGACGAATCGACACCGGCAGCATTCCTATCGTCTGTTCCGACGATCATCCCTGACGCCGGCTATCGGATTGGTAGCGCGCAATCCACCGGCAGATGCACCACCGGCCATTTCAAACGCCACAGCGAAGCGCACGAGTGGTATATCGACTCCGTAGCTTCGGCGGACACATGGAGGGACGGATTCTATTTCTCTCCATTTCTCGGCAATACGTGGAGCGGAACTGTCGCGGTGGCGTCGGCATCTTCATTGCGCGTGCAGGCGGCGGCATCCGCGGCGCTGCCCGACCAGCCGCTTGCAGGCTTCCAGAGTTTCGGGCAGGTCTCGCAAACTGCGGCGCAATTCACGCTCACAGAAGCCGACGACGCGGGCATCTTCAAAACGTTGACGGTTCCGATCGGGGCGACCGATCTCAAGTTTCGGGTGCGCTTCGATCAAATCGGAGAGGGCGATTTTCTGACCGTCACTTTCGGCGACCACGCCCCGCTCGCGGTCATCGACGGTGCGTCGATGCTGCCTGGCCAATGGCTGGATTACGAAGCATCCACGCGCGCGCTTGCGGGCGAGAACGGCACGCTCATGTTCCGTCTGGTGAGCCGCGGCGCGAGCAATGCCGTGGCGATCGTGGACAGCATCGCACTGGGTATGTCTGACGACCCGGATGGCGACGGCTTAACCAACGCAGAGGAAGCATCGCTCGGGACGAACCCATTGCTTTTCGACACCGATGGCGATGGGTTCGGCGACGGCGACGAGGTGAATCTATTTCACACCGCTCCGCTCCGCGCCGATTCGGACGGCGTGGGAATGGACGATTACTTGAAGATCGCTGCCGGCCTCGATCCGATGGACAGCCGTTCCGTCTTTGCGGTGACCGGATTTTCACGAGTCAACGGTGGCTTCATGCTCCGATGGAGCAGTGTGCGCGGGAAGACTTATCGCGTCGTCCGATCGAGCGCGGCGGACTTTGCAAGCTTCGATGTGCTGGCGTCGGGTCTCGTCGCCACGGGACCGGCGAGCGCTTACCTCGACACGGCGACCGATCCGGCGGCGACGCCGCGAATGTTCTACCGGATCGAATTGGAGCAAGCGGCGCAATTTGTGAGCGGGGATTCCGATGGCGATGGGATTGCCGACGCGCAAGAGGCGATGCTCGGCACCGATCCGGGGCGATACGATTCCGACAAGGATGGGATCGGCGACGGCGAAGAAGTGAACTTCCTTCACACCAATCCGCTGCGTGCGGACACGGATGGCGATGGGGCTTCGGATTTTGTGGAGCTGCTGGCGGGGACCGATCCGACAAACGCGTCCTCGGTGCTGAAGATGACCAGCATCTCGCGGAATGCGGATGGCAGCGTGACGCTGAAGTGGGCCGGAGTCTCGGGCCGAACGTACAGCGTGCTGCGCTCGATAACGCCGGATTTTTCCAGCTACGAAACCCTCCGCACCGGCTGGCCGGGACTGCCGCCCATCACGACCTTCTCCGATACCAGCGCTGGAGCGGTGAACGGCCCGGCGCTCTTTTATAAGGTGAGCGTGGAATAGAGGCTTGGATGCAGAGCATCGGAGTGGGGTTCACGCGACACGCGCGCGTAGCTGCGCCGCCCCGTCGCAGGAAGTGCCCGCGACGCCCCGTCGCGAGTTCCCACGGCACCGCACCTTGGGTGCGGCCAAGGACTTCCTGCGACGCGGCTTCGCAGCTACATCGGCGTCGCATCCGCATGTCGGTCATCACCACCACGTCGAAGGGACTCCTCTCCATCGTCTCTGGTCACCGTCGGCGGGCCGTGTGCGCGCGCTACGAGTGCGCGCCGGGGGGATTATGAAGAATTCCTTTGCTCCAATTCCTCTGTCCTCTCTACATCAAATCCCCTGCATCCTTCCGCCTGAGTGCAGCCAGTGTCTGCGCTCGTGACGATAAGTATGCGCCATGAATATTCAAACGACCGACCTCACGAAACGCCCGCCCCGCAGCCCTCGCGCCTCCCTCGGCGGCTACGCTTTGCTCCCGCGAATGCTGGATAAAGGGCGCGCCGAAATCGCAGGCTCGAGTGGCGAGTATCATTTCAATTGCCCGCTCGATCAGCGCATCCTCAGCTTCCTGGGAATCGAACCCGCGGCACTCAAGAGCGAGCTGGCGAGAGGCACGGGCGACGGCGAGATCCTCGCGTGGATCCGCTCGCGCCAGGCCAACAAACATTCCACTGCGGAGATTGCCGCGTGGTCCGACGAGCAAAACACGCGCGTCCCCGATGCGGAGTCGAAGGAATTTTTCGATGAGCTACTGCAGGCCACGGCGCCGAAACGCATCGACATCAAGACGTGGGCGGAGTTGCTCGATCTCGACGATTTCGTGAGCTTCGGCGGCAAAGCGTAGGGAAGTGGCAAGCGCAGTGACGAGTGACATGTCCCGTGATTCCAATGGACGCCATGACACCTGACACCTGACACTTGTCACTTCCATGACCGCCTGGACCATCCAGAAACACGGCGCGCTCGATGGCCTTGCGCTCGTCGAGTGGCCGGAGCCTGAGCTCGCGCCGGGCGAAGTGCTCGTGCGCATCCGCGCCGCGTCGCTCAACTCCCGCGACCTCGGCGCTGTGAAGAGCGCGCGGCCCGGCAATCTGCCGCCGCCCCTCATCCCGTGCTCGGACGGCGCCGGAGAAGTGACCGCAGTCGGCGCGAGCGTTACCCAATTCAAAGTCGGCGACCGCGTCGTCGGCATTTTTTTTCGCGACTGGATCGACGGGGTCTTTCAAATGCGCTACCACAAAGCGGCCGGCGGCGGCTCCATCCACGGCATGTTGCGGGAATCGGTCGCGCTGCCCGAGCACGCGCTGCTGCCGATGCCGGCGCATCTTTCCTTTGAAGAAGCCGCCTGCCTGCCATGCGCGGGCGTCACTGCGTGGGCTTCGCTCTTCACCCGCGGCGGCTTGCGCGCGGGCGAGACGGTGCTCGCGCTCGGCACTGGCGGCGTGTCGGTCTTTGCGCTGCAGCTTGCCGCCGCGGCAGGTGCGCGCGTCATCGTGACATCGAGCAGCGACTCGAAACTTGCCCGCGCCCGGGAGCTTGGCGCGTGGGCCACCATCAACTACCACACGACGCCCGATTGGGACGCCGAAGTCTGGCGCATCACCGACAAGCGCGGCGCGGATCACGTCGTGGAAGTCGGCGGCCCCGGCACCCTCGGCAAGTCCATGGCCTCCGTGGCCGCCGGCGGCCAGATCGCACTCATCGGCGTGCTCACCGGCTTCGGCGCGCCGGACTCGCCGCTCTTCTCGCTCATGGCGCGCAACGCCCGCATCGACGGCATCTACGTCGGCTCCCGCGCGGACTTCGCGGCGATGAACACCTTCCTCGCCGAACACGCCATCCACCCCGTGGTCGATCGCGTCTTTCCCATTGCCGAAGCCCCCGCCGCCTTTGCCCACATGGAGAGCGCCGCGCACTTCGGCAAGATCGTGATCAGCTAAGCGCTGAACGCGGACGCTTGCGACAAAGAGCCTGCGTTCCTGCTTTCCATTCATTACCTCCTCGCGCTGTGAACGGCCGCATCATCGAAGGCGACGCGCTCGTCGAACTTGCAAAACTCCACGCCGCTTCCGCGCAGTTGGTCATCGCCGACCCGCCCTACTTTCAAGTGCTCGAGGAAACGTGGGATCGCCAGTGGGCCGATGCGCGCGCGTATCTCGATTGGTCGCTGGCATGGCTCTCGGAAGCGATGCGGGTGTTGCGCGACGACGGCCTGCTCTATTGCTTCGGTCAGCACGGCAAACGCGAGCACACTTTCCTTCACCTGATGAGCGAGGCGGCGCGCCGCTGGCAATTTCACGACCTCATCACGTGGGATCGAGCAGTGGGCTACAACGAGCGACGCGACAGCTTCACTCCGGCCACCGAAAACATCCTCGTGCTGCGCAAGACCGGCGCTGTGAAATTCAACAAAGAGGCGGTGCGCGAACCGTATGACGCGGCAACCATCGCTCGTTACTTAAAGGATCCGCGTTACAAAGACCGCGCGGCGCGAGCGCGTACTTGGAACTCGGGAAATTTGCGACCAATCTCTGGCGCATCCCGAGCCTCAAAGGCGCCTCGAAAGAAAAGTGCGGCCACCCATCGCAGAAGCCGCGCGCGGTCATCGCGCGAATCGTCTCGTCGTCTTCCGAGGCCGGCGATCTGGTGCTGGACCCATTCCTCGGTTCCGGCACCACCGCGCTCGCCGCGGAGCACGCCGGCCGCCGCTGGCTCGGCATCGAAACCAGCGGCGAATACTGCCGCCTGGCCGCGCGCCGGCTCGCGGAATCCGAGAGCGCCGACCGCCTTTTTGCATTCGTGGGATAGCTTCTTAGCCGTAACCATGCAGCGGAGACGCTGCGCGATCGGAAGGCCCGCAGCGGAAACAATGCGGCGCCGCCACGAGAGGGCGATTTGGGGCGCCGGCGGTCGGGAAAATCCGGTTGAAAACACCTGCTCAACCTCCGGCACCAATCCTTTCTCGGCAGCCTCCGCCATCGAGGTCGCGGTGACGACCACCGCGACCTCGATGTTACCTACTTTTCCGACGGTCGATGGAAAGTTGTATGTGGCCTAGAGAAATACCAATCGCGCGAATGCAGCAGGCTGGGCAGCGGTATCTCCACCGGTCAATCCGCCGGAGATGGCGCCCCGAAAATACTGACCCTGCCGAAGGTCACGGCACATTCTATCGCGTCATTGTTCTCGATCTCGATAGTGACGGCGACGGCGTCGGGGACTGGGCTGAAAAAATCGCCGGTTATAACCCAAACAATGCAAACACGAGCGGGGTACCCGGTGAAAACGATCTAACCGTGCTAAGCTCCGCGGTCGCCACTTCGGGTGTGGTAACTGTGAGTGCGACCAAGTATTCGGCGACCCAGCCCTCCGATGTAGTGACGCCACCGGTGGAGACTGGCGCAATCCTCAGAACCACCGCTTGCGCTTAAAAAAAATCAGCAGCCCGATGGCCACCGCGCTCATGAGCGCGAGCGAGAAGACGTAGCCATAGCGCCAGTGGAGCTCGGGCATGTTCCAGGGGTTGCGGCCTTCGTCGGTGTTGAAGTTCATTCCATAAACGCCGGCGATGAAGGTGAGCGGGATGAAGATCGAGGACATGACGGTGAGCACGCGCATGATCTCATTGGTGCGCTGGCCCACGGCGGAGAGGTAGAGTTCCATCATGCCGCCGGTCACGTCGCGGTAGCTTTCGATGAGGTCCATGATCTGCACGGTGTGATCGTAGCAATCGCGCAGGAACACTTTCGTCTGCTTGCCGATGATGCCCGATTCCTCGTGCAGCAACGCGCTCATGACGTCGCGCTCGGGCCACACAAAGCGGCGCATCTGCATGAGCGTGCGGCGGTAGTCGTGCAGCGTGGTGATGCAGTTGTGCTTTGGATTTTCCACCAGATCGTCCTCCATCTCCTCGAGCGCGTCGCCGATGGATTCGAGGATGGGGAAGCAGTGATCGATGATCGCGTCGAGCAGCGCGTAGGCGAGGTAGTCTGGCCCGAGCTTGCGGATGTAGCCGCGGCCCGCGCGGAGCCGCTCGCGCACGAGTTCGAAGACATCCATGGATGATTCCTCCTGGATGGTGATGAGGAGATTTTTTCCGAGAAACATCGAGACCTGCTCGCCGCACATGCGGCCTTCTTCGTCGCGGTAGAGCATCTGGGCGACGATGAAGAGGTGTTGCTCGTAGGGCTCGACCTTTGGCCGCTGGCCGGGATGCAACACGTCTTCGAGGGCGAGTGGATGCAGGTGATATTTTTCGCCGAGCTGGCGCAGCACTTCCACGTCGCCGAGGCCATTCATTTCGATCCAGTGCATGCGCTCGCTCTGCGTGCAGTCGGGCAGCTCCTCCACGCTTTGCACGGTGCGCTCCGTGAGCGCGGCTCCGTCGTACTCCACCACTTTCAGCACCGGCTTCTGGCCGGCCTTTGAGGGATCGGGCGCGACGAGCGAACCTGGCGCGGTGCCGGGAAGAGGATGGCGGGTCTTAAACATGGAAAGTGGCAAGTGCGGGTGACAAGTGACATGGCCGGTGATTCCACCGCGTGCGCTTGCCATACCCGAGGCCATGACACCTGTCACCTGCACTTGCCACTTCCTCATTGCGCGCGCGCACGATGCCCGCCACGGTGGCGCAATGATTCCCAGTCTCGTTTTACTCTTCGCCGCGGTGATTTATCGCGTGGTTCTCGGCGTCGCCGGGAGCGCGCATTTGGATTGGATGCACAATTTTTCTCCGCTCGCCGCCATCGCGCTTTGCGGGGCGATTTATCTGCCGCGGCGCGCGGCGGTGGCCGTGCCGGTGCTCGCGCTTTTCCTCTCGGATCTCTGCCTTAACGCGCACTACCAAGTGCCGCTCGTGAGCGTGCGAATGCTGCCGGAATATCTCGCGCTGGGGCTTTCCGTGGCGATGGGATTGCGGTTGCGCGGCCGGGCCCGCCTCGCGCCGATCGTGGGTGCGAGCCTGCTCGGGTCCATCGCATTTTATTTCATCACCAATACCGGCGACTGGCTGGCCGATCCGGGGTACGTGAAAAATGGCGCCGGTCTGTGGCAGGCACTCACCGTGGGACTGCCGGGATGGCCTTCCACGCTCGTCTTTTTCCGCCACACCCTCGCGGGCGATCTCCTCTTCACGCTGCTCTTTGTCGCCTGCATGGCGCTGCATCCGGGGAAGGCGGGCGCTCGAGCGCGCAGGCCGCTGCCGGCATGATCAATGAGCATGCGAGGAGCGGCGCACGGCCACTGCTTCGATCTCATAACGCAGCGTCGGTGGCAGGCAATCGGTGATGGTCGTGCGGGCGGGGAAGGGCGCGGAAAAGTATTCGCGATAGAGCTCGTTGTAGCGCGGCACCTCCGCGGCGTCGCGCACATAGTTGCGCGTCTGCACCACGTGCGCGAGGTCGCTGCCCGCGGCTTCGAGCACCTTGCGCAGATTTTCCACCGAGCGGCGGAACTCGCCCTCAAAGGAGTCGCTTACGATCTTGCCCGTCTCATCCACCGAGGCCTGGCCGGAGACGAGAATGAGATCGCCGACGACCACGCAAGGGCTGAATGGAAGATGCGATGTCGGCGTATCGGAGTGCTGTGGGTAAGTGACGAGGGGATGACTCATGGCAGAGGATCGAGTGGATAAATCGGGCGGCGCACTTTGCGGAAAGGCAGGGATTGGAGATTGCTCGTGCAGGGGCCGGGCGTATCCACCCAGAGCATCCGCGCGGCGATGGGATCGTAGGCGCGGCGATGGGCCACGGCGGCTTTCACGGCGATGACGGAGAGCGCCGCCGGCTCGATGCCCTGGCTGCGCCACTGACCGAGATCGAAGGGCGGGGTCTTGCGGCTGGTGAGCAGGAGGGTGAGCCCGCCGTGGCGCGCGACGGCGCACGGCCCCATGTCGAAGCGATCGCCGGCCATCGAGGCGAGGTGGCTTTGCTGGTCCTCGAGCTCGAACTTGCCGCCGCCCCGGCGGAGCAACTCGACTTCGAGCGGCAGCGGCCCGGCATCGAGCCGGCTGCCACGTCCGCCGATGGGCAGCGCGGTCTTCGCGCCGACGGGCAGCGACGAGAGACGTTCCACGGCTAGCGGATCGTTGATGCAAATCGCCGCGTTTTGAATTCGACCTTCCACCAACGCGCGCAGCAAGCCGGTGCCGTCGCCGGGCGCGCCGCCGCCGATGTTATCGGAGGGTTCGACCAGCACGGTGAGTCCGGGCGGCAGTGGGTCGAGTTGCGCGAAGACTTCTCGGACCGAGGGGTCGGTCACATTGCCCTCGACTCTTGCCTTCAGCGCCAATGCACCGAGCCGTTCCAAGGCCGCGCGCGCGCTTGCTTCCGCGCCGACGCTGGCGATGGCAAAGCTCACGCCGGTGTCGGGTGTATCGGCAAAAGAAAAGCCGGCGGCGACATTCACGGCCCACCACTCCGGCGACTCGTCTTCCAGTGCGCGCGCGAGGCGTTCGAGCGAAAGCATCGGCTCGCTCGCGGTGCCCGTGCCGGTCGGCGGCCACATCACGGGCGGATGATGCCAGAACATGCGCGGCACTCGGCCCGTGGTCAGCGCGCGCTGCAACAAAGTGGCGGCGAGTTGCGCGGAACGGCGCGCATCCGTGTGCGGATTTTCGCGGTAAGCGACGAGACAGTTTGCGAGGTCCGCCATGCGCTGGGTGAAGTTTGCGTGCAGATCGAACACGCCGAAGACCGGCACCCAGGGACCGATGCACTGGCGCAGTCGCGCGAGGATTTCACCCTCCACATCGTCCAGCGATTGCGAGACCATCGCGCCGTGCAGCACGAGATACACGGCGTCCAGCGGCGGCGCGATGCGCGCGGCGAGTTCGCTCCAGAAAGTTTCCACCACTTCATCCTCCACCATCGCGCTCGGCGAGGCGCGCAAGTCCACGGCAGGCACGACATCCCATCCAAACTCGCGCGCACATTCCAGCGCGCCGCCAAGCGGTGAGCTGTCGCCCGCGCAGCGCAGCAGCTCTTCGCCGCGGCGCACTTGGAAATCGCGCAGGCCGGTGGTTCCTTCGAGAAACGTATGCGTCTCGTGAAAGAGGCCGGCAAAGAGGACGCGCTTGGACATCACCGGGCCAAAGGCGTGGTCATCGCCCGAATACGCTCACGCAAAAGATTCGCCACAATGCGATGCCCCTCATCGTTGGGATGCATGCCATCGAGCAGAAACGCATCCATGCTCACGCCCTGTTTCCGCGCCTGCTCGGGAAACGCCTGCTGCACATCGATCAACTCCGCGCCTTCCTCGCGCGCGACCCGGCGCGCCGCTTCGCCGTAGCGCGCGAGCAGCACGTTGAATCCGTCCGCTTCATCGGGCTTGAAAGGAGGCCGGCCATACATCTCCTTCAGCGCCGGTGTCCAGCGGAGCGGGTTGGGCGTCATCAGCACCAAGCGCGCGTTCCTGCTTTTCAGAGTCTGAATGAAGTGCCGCAGATTGGCTTCATAGCGCTCGATCGAAACTCTCGGTTCCGTGGCCGGCGGCGTCTTCCACACATCCACCGCCGCGTCGTTGATGCCGAACTGGATGATCGCGATCCGCGGTTCCCGCGAGAGCACGTCCTTCTCGAAGCGCTGGCGCGCCATCTCCGTCGTATTCCCGCCCACACCGGCATTGATCACGCGCACATTGCGCAGCTCCTCCTGAAGGATCGCGGCATAGACCTTCGTCGAGCCGCGCACCGCCGTGGTCGAATCTCCGAAGGCCACGATGATGACCGATTCCACCGCCTGTGGTGCGGCGGCGGCATCGGCGTTGCAAACAAGAAGGCAAAAAAGCAAGAGGCAACCGCGCATGAGAATTGGAAAAGTGTCCGCCTTGCGTAGCCGCGCCGGCCGCGAGAGACAATGTAAAGCGTCGCGGCATTATCGCTTTATCACCAATCCCTGGCCGGTGGGCAGCGGCATCACTCGATAACTCCTTGCCTCGAACCAGGCATCTTCGGCGATTTTTTGCCGACGATAATCCGCGGACCATTCATAATCGTCCAGGAGGATGACGCCTCCGGGAACCACGAGAGGAAACAATCGATCGAGCGCGGCAATCTCTGACTCCGCGTGATTGAGGTCGATGTGGAGATAGGAGATGCTGGCCGGGCATTCCACATCGAACACTCCTGGAATCAAACCTTTCGCGAGCCTTACCTGGCGATAGCCATCGAACCTCTTCCTTACCTCGTCGAATAACCCAGGCTGGTGATCTGGGCATGCAAGCGCCGCGACGGGGTGATAGTCAAAAGTATCATAAGCCCAAAATATCTTCGGAAACTCCTTTCCGCCGAGGTAATCCATCACCGTCTTGACCCCGGTGCCGAAGTAACAGCCACATTCCACGAAATCTCCCGGCAATTGGACGCAGTGGTAGGCGGCGCAGGCTTGCACATACCGCCGCCACACTGTGGCCTCATCGCTCCGCGTCTTGAAATTGCTCTCCAATGCCTGCACAAAAGGCTGATCGTCGGCAAAGGAAATATTCCTGCACCAGGTGAAAAGGTTGTCGCCGAAGTAAGAGCCTGGATGAACTAACTTGACCGCTTCGGCGATCAATTCATTGAAGCGACCTTCATCACTCACACCCCAAGACAGATGCTTGGAAAATGAGTAAACTTTGTCAGGATCGCCGGCAGTCAACTTCGGCAGGTTCATGGCACGGATGCCGGCTGATGTAATGGCGCCGGCCTGCCAAGTCCATCAGTTCTCCATCTCGGCGCGAGATTTCACGCCGGTTGCATATCTTGCGAGCGGCGGGCATCTTCGCGACTCGCCACCATTCACTCTCGATTCCACTAAAGCACTGAGTTCATCGAAAATGGACAAGCCTCTCTTCACTCTCTCGCAGGCTCTCGACATGGCTGGCCAGCATGTAACGGAGGGGCGCTTCGCCGAGGGCGAAGCCATCTGCCGCGAAGTGTTGCGGGTGCAGCCGGAGCAATCCGAGGCGGTGCTGACTCTCGGGATCATTGCCTTTAAGGTCGGACGTCAGGAAATCGCCGTGGACTTGGTGCGGAGGGCGATCGCGATGAACCCAGCGGCGGCGCATTACCACAACACCCTCGGCGGCGTGCTCCAGTCGCTTGGGCGGAGTGAGGAAGCGATCGCGTCGTTGCGGGCTTCCGTGGCGGCGCAGCCTGCTTATGCGGAGGCCTGGAACAATCTCGGCGATGCGCTCCGCAGCCGCCGGCGTTGGGAGGAATCCATCGCCGCATGCCGGACCGCGATTAGCCTGCGGCCGGACTTTGCCGAGGCTCACAATAACCTCGCCAACGTGCTTCGCGATCGTGGCCGGCTCGATGAAGCTATCGCCGAATACCGGACGACGGTGGCTCTTAAATCCGATTACCTGGTCGCCCGCAACAACCTGGTCGCCGCGCTCCTGGATCACGGCGATTACGAGGCTACCATCGCCGAACTGCACACGCTGCTGGAGATGTGTCCGCACTATGCCGAGGCCCATACCAATCTTGGAACTGTGCTCCAAGCCCGGCAGCAATCACAGGCAGCCATCGCGGAATTCCGTTCCGCGCTTCTTCTCCAGCCAAACGATGCGGTAACTCATTGCAACCTGGGTAACTCGCTCAAGGACCA
>JBBRXP010000173.1:0-12816 GCA_038238555.1 Chthoniobacterales bacterium
AGACTTCCGCGCGAACCAAACGCCGAACAAGGGCGCTGCAGCTAACCGCTCCGGCTGTCACGGTAGCTGCTATTTCTGGCTCGGGAGTTTCTCGTGCGGGCCACCTTTTTCTCTAGCTCGTATGTCTTCCCTTCGCGCCACTCTCGCAGCTACCGCGCCAGCCTCCGCGGTAACTGAGCTTGTGTCGTTAGGCGACTAGCACACGCTCCATGAGTAACGAACCCGATGATTTCCAAGACGAGGACGAACCGCTGACCCGGAGGAGGAGGCTCGGTTCGACGCCCTCAGGCGCGAGGCTAATGCTGCATTCGAGGCGGAAGCTACTGCGACGTGGGGACCACCTGAACTTCGTCGCCGCAAGAACCAACGATATGCCTTACGCCTTGTGCATCGTCACGGTGAGAAGACTATCCGAGGCATGCTCAAGGCGCTTGCCACGCTCAACAGGCCAATGTGTTGCGAGAGTCTCAGAAACTACGACCTCGACGCCGAGCCGTTGGAGGACATCATTCGACCATTCGAGATTTACGGCCTTTGCTTTCGAGTTCTATCCATCTCCGATGACGAGTTTGTTGTGGACTTGGGTCACGGTTACGGCACGTGCGGCAGCGGAGGCGGGTTTTTACTTGAGCGACTCGGTTCCAATTCATTTCGCATGAAAGACACTTTAGTCGAACGCATCTCGTGAAACCAACGACGCCTAACCATGCGCTGCAGCGAACGGCTCCGCGTGTCACGATAGCTGCTATTTTACGTCCGAGAGCTTTCACTTCGGCCCACCTTTTTCCGTAGCTCGGATGCTGTCCTTCGTCTCACCTCGCAGCTACCGCGCCACGCTCCGCCGTCGCTCAGCTTGGGGTCGATCGCCTGCATCCCGATATCGATTCCGATGGGGATGGCATCCCCGATAGCGTGGAACTGCGGCAGGGAAGTAACCCATCCGCCCCACCGGTGCTGAGTAATCCCGGTCTGGTGCAGTTGCAGGTCTTCACCCGGCTGGAGCAGTAACTTGGGGATCGAGCGGCCCTGCAGTTTCAGCAAGATGCCGGACTCGATTCCGGCGGGACATCGAGCGGCAGGAAACGAATTGGGCGCACTCGCTCGGGACCCGTAGGTTTCGCGCTCTGCGAACTACCATGAAAACGATCACTTATCCCACTCCGCTCGCCACTTTCTCCTTCTTGCGCTGATCGGTTGCGGCCCCGCTGTGTTTGCCTGGACTGCCTTTTTCCATTTCCTTACTCCGCATTGTTTGGAGCTTGGGATTTGGAATTTGGATTTTTCTCAAAGCACCCGCCGTTGCCCGCTGCGCTCGGCTTGGAGCGTGTCGAGCACCGAGCGCACTTGCTCGAGCAGTTTCTTTTGCGTGTAAGGCTTCGGGATGAAGCCGCGCAGGCCGCGCGCCAGCATCGCGCGGATGGCGTCCTGCTCGGCGAATCCGCTGCTGAGCACGACCGGCACGCGGGGATTGATCGAGAGCAATTCGTTGAACACATCGGCGCCGTCCATCACGGGCATCGTGAAGTCGAGGATGACGAGCGAGAGATGGTCCCTGAGTTTGCGGTAGAGATCGAGCGCCTGAAAACCGTCCTTGGCCGTGACGACGCGATAGCCTTCGTCGGTGAGTACGCGCTGCGCGAGCAAGGTCACGAAGTCTTCGTCATCGACGATCATCACCAGTTCGCGCGCGCCCATCGGATTGTTCACCTTCACGTCGGCCGGAATCGCCGCCGACACTGCCTGGATGACCGGAGCAGCCGCGGCTTTCGCAGGAGCGAGCGTTGCCGCGATCGGCAGCACAGTCGTCGGGACATTGTAACCGCCCACGCGCGAGATCATGAGCTGGGTCACGCGGCCGGCGCGCTCCACGCCGTTGCGCAGGATGGCGAAATACTTGTCGGAATCGGAGCCGTTGCTGCTCAAATTTTCCAGCACCTGACTCGACTCGGAAATAACCTGGAGCAGGTTGTTCAACTCATTGGCGGTCGATTTGACCCACCGGATTTCTTCGGCGTCCAGCATGGTCTTAAGATGAGTTGCGGGCGCCTACACTTCCTCGTCGCGACAGGCCCACCAGACGCATCCGACAAAGGCGGCGACGACAAAAGAGAACATTCCAAGAGTCAACATATGGGCGGAGGATTAGCGGCATCGTGCTTGCCAAGGTCAACACGATTCGTGCCGGGAAAATCAAATTTTCACGGCGAAGAAATCCCCGAGCACCGCGCGATAAACTTCCTGCTTCATCGCGGGCAGCCACGCGATCTGAAACTCCCGCGGCGCGATCCAGCGGAATGCCTGAAACTCCGGGTGCTCCGTGTCCACATCGATGCGCGAATCGGGCGCGTGGAAGTCGCACAGAAAGTAAGTCTGCTCCTTTCCGTGGTGACCTTTTTTCTTCCGGTCGGCGTCGAAAAGATACCGATACGGCCCGCGCGCGGAGACGATCGCATAGTCGTCGGAGGTGACGCCGATCTCCTCCCGCAGCTCGCGCCGCAGCGCCTGCTCGGGCGACTCGCCATCGTCCACGCCGCCTTGTGGGAATTGCCACGCGCCCGGCATCCCGAGCCGCTCGCAGATGAGAATGTCGCCGCGCGGATTGCGGAGAATGCCCGCGACATTTGCTTTGAGTTTGATTTCAGTGTCGCTCATGGATTTGAAAACCCGCGCGCTTGCCGCCTGCGCAGCACTCGTGTTGATCGCGTGTTATTGCGCTTGGCTGTGGCAGCCGGAGCGGCAGGTGCGGTTGCATCAGAAGCATTTTTTGAAAGCGATAGAGCGGCGCAATTGGAACGCGATGGGCGGATTTCTCGCGGACAATTACTCGGATCGTTGTGGCCATGACAAAGCGTTTGTGCTCGCCGCGTCGCGTGAAGTCTTCGGCCAATTCTTCCTGCTCACCGTCGAGAGCCGCACCGATGCCTGCGACCTCGAAGGCGACACTGCGACGGTGCGCGCTCCGGTGCGGATCACCGGCACCGGCGGCCCGATCGCGCAGTACGCCATCGGCAAAGTCAACGCGCTGCGCGAGCCGTTTATCTTCACGTGGCAGCACGTGGGATCGAAGCCGTGGAACTGGCACCTCGCGCGCATCGACCACGCGGAACTGGAACTCACCGGCGTGCCGGGCTCAAATCAGCTTTAGCCCGTGAGCGAGGAAGGGCTTGAAATCGGCGCGGTTATTGGTGGCGAGCCGGGCGTCGGCAGCCATGGCCGTCCCGGCGATCATGGCATCGACCCGCAAGTGCCGGGGAGTTTTTAAAGAGCGAAAGTTGCGGGCAGAAATCCTTGCCTCCTTGTCGCCGAATGGATGGAGGCCGCCAGTCAGCAGCGCGAGGGCGAGGCTTTCTTCTTCTGCGGTGCTGCCGCAGAGAAATTCATACCAGGCGATGGTGGGAAGGATGATGATTTCTCCGCTGAAGATCCACGCCTCGACTCGCGCCGCGTCCGGCGTGCCGGAAATGAGCGCGCGGACAAGGTAGTTCGTGTCGAGACAGATCATTTGTCCCGCCAGCGTTTGCGATCCAGCCGGATTTCTTTGAGCCACTTTGCCGCCCGGGTGGGATCGAGGCCCCCCTTGGCGTGATACGCCCGCAGCATGGCGACCGGGTCTGGTTTTTCGGGAGAGGCAGCCTTCTCGGCTTGTTCCACAGAGCGGCGGACGACTTCGGCTTGGGAGACCTGCCAACGGGCCGCCAGCCTCCGAAGGCGCTGAGCCGTTGTGCGGTCCAAGGCGAACGTGGTGCGGTGGATCATGGTAGGCATACCATCGCTATACCATCACTCCTACAGGCGTCAATCCGCTCACCGGTTGCGGGAAGTGTTGGAGCCCTGAGAGTGGAGTGATAGGAACTTTTCGCGTTATGAAACCGCTTCTCCTTTTCCTTCTCCTCACGGCGACGTTGCACGCGCAGAAGACCTCGACGCCGGCGCCCTCCACGCAGCCACCGACGGCCACGGGCACTGACACGAAGCAAAACCTCTTCCGCTGCACGCTGCCCGGCGGCACCTATGAAGTCGCGGTGCGCGCGATCCTGGCGGTGGCGAGCCACGAGTACACCGTCGATGGCGTCGCGCGCGTGACCGAGGTGAATATCGACACCGCCGGCTCCATGCTCGCGCGCTTTTACTACATCGAGCCTGCGACACCGAACCCCCCGGCCGGCATCGGCGCCGCGACCGTCGAGAAAGCGAAGCAGCTTTTCCAGGAAGCGGCCGAACGCTCGGGCCAGGATGCGTGGAAAAAAGTCGTGAAAAATTATCCCGCCACGACTCATGCACGCACCGTCGAGTATCGCGTCACCAGCAAGGAGCAACTCACGAAAATTTACACCGGAGCAGAGGAAGCGTTCCGGCTAGGGAAGACGGTGATGATCGCCGTCGAGTGAGAAAGCTCCAAATCCCAGGCTCCAAATTCCAAATAAATTCCAACGCATGGAAAATAGGAAAACAAGACAGCGCGCCTCATCTCGTTTCATCCATTTCCATTCCTTGAAATTTATTTGGAACTTGGAACTTGGAGCCTGGAATTTTCCCGGAGTCAGCGGTCGCACTCGCCCATCACGAAATCCAGCGAGCCGAGGATGGCCACCACGTCGCTCATCATGTGGCCGGGCAGGAGCTTTGGGAGGATGCTGAGATTCACGAATGATGGCGCGCGGATTTTCAGCCGGTGCGGGGTGCCGCCGCCTTTTGAGTGAATGAAGAAGCCGAGCTCGCCCTTCGGATTCTCGGCGCCGAAATAAATTTCCCCCGCCGGCGCGTCGATGCCTTCGGTGTGCAGGATGAAGTGGTGGATGAGTTCTTCCATCCGCGTGAGCACGGTGGTTTTCGGAGGCGCGTAATTCTTTGGATCGGTAACGTGGATGGGACCGCCAGGCAGCTTGTCGAGCACTTGGCGCAGGATGCGCACGGATTGGCGCATTTCCTCCATCCGCACGAGATAGCGATCGTAGCTGTCGCCCACGCTGCCGAGCGGGATATCGAACTCGTACTGCTCGTAACCGAGATACGGGCGGCGCTTGCGCAAGTCGTGGTCGATGCCGCAGGCGCGCAGGTTGGGGCCGGAGAGCGCGTAGCTCATCGCGTCCTCTTTCGAGATGGTGCCGATGTCGCGCGTGCGATCGACAAAGATCCGGTTGCGCTTGAGCAGCGCGTCGGTCTCGTCGATGACGGGCAGCACCCCGTCGAGAAATTTTCGGAGCAGCGGAATGAAGGGCTCGGGCAAATCGCGAATCTGTCCGCCGATGCGCGTGTAGCTGGTGGTGAAGCGCGCGCCGGTGAGGAGCTCGGTGAGGTTGTAAATTTTTTCGCGCTCCGCAAACGTGTAAAGGAACACGGTCATCGCGCCGGTATCCATCGCGAAGGCGCCGATCCCGAGCAGGTGCGAGGAGATGCGCGCCATCTCGCAGCAGATCACGCGGATGGCCTGGCCGCGCGGCGGCAATTCCCAGCCCATGAGCTTCTCGACGGCGAGCGCGTAGGCGACGTTGTTGGCGAGCGGCGCGAGGTAATCGAGCCGGTCCGTGTAAGGCACAAACTGGTTGTAGTGCATGTTCTCCGCGATCTTTTCATCGCCGCGATGCAGGTAGCCCACGTCGGGCGTGGCGCGCGTGATGATCTCGCCGTCCATCTCCAGCACGATGCGCAGCACGCCGTGCGTGGCGGGGTGCGAGGGGCCCATGTTGATGATGAGCTTTTCGCCGAGAATGTCGCCCGCCTCGCCCGCGGATTGCGCGCCGGCGCTGGCGCGCGCGAGCGTGTCGGGCACTTCGACTTCGACGGTGGAGAGAGCCATGCGGGGCGAGAGTTAGGGGCGGGCTCGAAGAGGCCGCAAGGCGATTCGTGGGAAAGACCTTCAGAAGCCCGGAGTCCGCCCGCGCTGGCGCAGCCACAGGATGGCAACGAGCGCGAGCACTAGCACCGCCAGAATGCCGCGCTCCACGGTGAACCACGCCGTGAGATTCGGTTTCGGCGGCGTGATGAATTCGACGCCGAAGAGCCGCGCGCCAGATCCGCCGGCGGCATCGAGCGGAAGGACGCGAAGCGCTTGAGCGTGGCCCGGCGCGAGACCCGTGAGCTTCGCGACGAAGACATTGCCCGTGCGCTCGATGGCGGCATGGCGCCACTCCACCCATCGCCACGCGGGCCATTCATCATCGCCGGTGAAGACCTCGCGCATCTCGATGCGAAAGCGCGCGCCCTCCGCGAGTTTCGCGGGCCACTCGAGGATGGCGCTCGTCGGCTCGGCGTCGCGAACGCGGACGCCTTCGACCGCCACTGTCTCGAGCACCCGGCCGGACAACCTCGCCGGCACTTCGCCTGGTTCCGGGTCGGCGGGCTCGTCGGCCCACGCACCCAGCGAGGCTAGCAGTAGCGCGGCGAGGATGCGATTGGGTTTCTCCACAGCGGCGGGAACGTTGCGCGGGGCGTGCGGGAGCGTCCACCCTTTTGCAGCGCCGCGTGGTCCGAATATGTGATTGCTCCGGCACAGGGCGTGCATTTACGCACGCGCTCCGCTTTGATCGCCCCATGAGATTCGCTGGTATTTATCCGACACTCGGTATCGCGCTGCTCGCGTGGCTCGGCGCGCAGGAGGCTTCGGCGGGGATCTTCGGGCCGAAGAAAATGGCGCCCGCTTCGCAATATCTCCGCAAGCAGGAACCGCCGAAAATCAACAAATCCCTCGAGCCGCAAATCAACGCGGAAAATTCCCACCTGATCGTCTCGCTCGGCAGGCAGCGCGCCTTTCTCATGGTTGGCGAGGAAGTGTATATCGACACGCCCATCTCCTCGGGCAAACACGCGGGCATGACGCCCCAGGGCCGCTTCAGCGTGCTGGAAAAAGATCCCGACCACCGCTCGAACATCTACGGCGATTTCGTCGATGCCAGGGGCCGCACCGTGCGCGCCGGCGTGAGTCTTAAGGTGGACGCCGCGCCCAGCGGTACGCACTACCAAGGCGCGCCGATGCGTTGGTTCATGCGGCTCACCGATGGCGGCGTGGGCATGCACATCGGCATCCTGCCTGGCTACGCCGCCTCGCACGGCTGCGTGCGGCTTCCGGCGGAGATCGCGAAGTTGATATACGACAAGGTGAAAGTCGGCACACCGGTAACGATCGAACCGTAAGCGGCGGGCCGGCCGCGAACGGTATTGGATTGTCTGGGCGGCTGATTGACTCCCGTCGCCCTCGCCGAAAATTCGAAATCGCTGCGCCGCGGTAGTCGGCGGCCCAGTGGTAGCGGACGGGGCAGACCGAATTCATCGGTCTCGCCGGTCGTCTCGCCGAAGAGCGCAAACTCCCGCACCCGGCCAGAGCCGCAACCTTGCATCAACTCCTTCATACGAGGTCCGGACGATCTTTGTTCTTGCCTGCCCGCGACTCAGAACGACGAAGCCACGTAAAAGCGATCATTCACATACTGCTCCAGCGTCCTGCCTTCGCCCGCCGGACCGCGTCGGTTTCGCACCAGGCCGATCGGATCGATGTCTGGCAACATTCAATGAAGCTCCACGATTGCCTGCATCCAGTGCTGTTGTCCGGGCTCGAGCGTCACGGCGTTTTCGCCGGCATTGGCAGTTTCGATGCAGAGCATTCGGGGCCATTCGTCGTCGCCGAAGTCGGCCATCGCGGCGGCTTTTGCCTGCCACGGATTCCACACGACGGTGGTGTCGGAGGCGCATTTTTCGATGATGATCTTTCGCCGCAAGCCGGGATCGTCCAGCACACAGGTCGCGCGGTGATCGGGAAAGACGCGGTCGGTCTCGGCATCGAAGCGCAGCGGCTCAGGGCCGAGCGTTTTCGTTTTGCCGCCGTCGGGCTTGTCGAGGTAGCGGGCATTTTCCAAGCCGGTGACGCTGGCGGCGCGAATATCGGAGACGGCGAGATACGTGTGGAGCGCGGCCTCGAAAGTGAATGGCTCCGAAGACGGGTTCTGGACCTCGAGCACCATGTTGAGTTCCGCGCCGATGGCGATGCGATGCCGGACGAGAAAATCGTGCGGCCAAAGCGCGCGAGTCTCGTTGCTCGATACCAGCTTGAGCGCGAGGGCGACAACGCCATCCGAATCGCGGCGCAATGACTCGAGTTCCCACTCCAAGGTGCGAGCAAAACCATGCATCGGAAAATCCGGCCGGCCCCCTCGCGGCCCAAACCACGGGAAACAAATCGGCACTCCTCCGCGGATCGCCTTGCCGGCCGCGTAATGGCTCTCGCGGCTGAGGAAGAGCACTGGCTCGGCGCCCGCGGGCGCGAAGCGCGCAACGTGGGCGCCGTGGAGATAGACCTGCGCCCGCACGAGCGGCGTGTCGATATTCAGCAGCACGAGTCCACCAGCGGTGTCTTCAAACGCGATGCCTTCCGCGATTTCAAAAGGACGGAGATCGCTTGCGGTCTTATGCATCGCGCGTCCGAATAAGTAGTGCGCCGCCGGCCGAACCGCAAGACCCCCGCGATGGCAGGTTCAGGCGGCGGCGGGCGGCTGGGGCAGCCCGCTGCTGGAATAGTGGATCGCGCGGACAGCGAGGCTGAGGGCAACTCCGACAAAGAGCACGAAGCCTCCAGCCTCGGCGAGGTGAAGCAGGAGTACACCAACTCCGACGATGCCCATCTCAACAGGTATCCAACACAGTTCCCACTTCAGCAGCTCGCGCGAGGTGGCGGTCATCACTGCTTAGTTCACGTAAGCCGCTTCGTTGGAGAGCAGCAGCGCCTGCGCGTAAGTCTCCAGCGGAGTGAGCGGTTTGCGCTCGACGGTAGCGCCCTCATTTTGAATCGCCTTGTACATGTCGCGTCCATTGCCTTTGTCGGCCAGCTTCTTGGCGAGCTGCTGCTGGTTTTCCTTGTTGGCGCTGTCGATGGCTTTGTGATCTTTCACGGTGAGCCTTCCATCGGCGCGCTCTTCGGCGGCGATGAATGACAAGGCGACAGGAATTTCCGCCGGAAGCGGGGGCCGCTGAAAGATGATCGTGTAAATGGCGATCACGCGCCCGCGCGGGTCGCTACGGCCGGTGACTTCGGGGCGCGCAACGATCTTGCGGGCTATATCGACGCTCATCGAGCTATTCATGAGGAAAAGCGCCTGCTGCGGCACGATCGTCGTGGGGCGCTTCGAGTTGGGCATGTCGGGATCGCTGAAATCGAAGTTCGTCATGAGCTCGGGAAGATTGCCGCGGTCTATGTAGCCATAGACGGAACGCCGCTGGCTGTAAGGCTCGTCTGTGAGGTTCACCGGCTGTCCGCCCACGGTGGGATCGAGATTGCCGGCATACACCAGCAGGGAGTCGCGCATGGCTTCAAAATCGAGCCGGCGGACATTTGCGCGCCACAGCAGGCGGTTCTCAGGATCGATCTGCTCATACTCTTTCCGAACTAGGCTCGCGCTGGTGATTTGATACACATGCGAGTTCATCACCATCCGGTGCAGGTTCTTGATCGACCAGCCTTGTTCCATGAAATACCAGCTCAGGTAGTCCACCAACTCCGGGTGCGTGGGCGCCTCGCTCTGAGTGCCGAGATCGTCGGGCGTGCGCACAAAGCCCTCGCCGAAATGGTGCAGCCACACGCGGTTGACCATGACGCGCGCGGTGAGCGGGTTGTCCTTGCTGGCGATGGCCTGTGCGAGATCCATGCGTCCGCTGCCTTGGGTAAAGGGCTGCGGTTTTCCCCCAGGAGAAAGGACTTCGAGAAAACGGCGCGGCACGATTTCGCCTCGCGACTCTGCCTGGCCGCGGATGAATACTGGCGAATTCTGCGGCCGCTCCTTGTCGGCGACGACCATCGCCCGCTTCGGAGCGCCGGGATGGGTGAGGTAGAGCGCATTGATGCCGCCAAAAACGTACTTTGCCCGTCCGGCCATGCGTTGCGACCAGCCTTGGGATGCCTCGCGAATGCCGTCGGTATCGAGCTTCGTCGCCGGCTCGATGTGGAATGGCGCTGCGAGCAACTCCACCGTCGCCTCGTCGAAGCCCGCATACTTTCCATCTTTCGACTCAGCGGCGGCCTTGTAGAGATCCTTGGCGCGACCGTCGGTGCTCTTGAAGAGTGCGTTGTAAATCCCGACGACGTCATCGATGGATTTTGGTTTTTGCCCGCGGAATGCGGCGGCCAGCAGAGGATTGATCGTCCCGCCTTTGCCTTCCGCGATCTCCTTGCAAAGCGCTTCGCCGCGCGTCGGATAGTCGCCTTCCGACAGAGCACCGAAGAGGCGCCACGGGATGAAGACCGAATCGTAGCGGCGAGTGTAACGCTGAATGTAGGCCACCATGTCCTCGTCGAGTTTATGCTCCTTCACGAGCGCCTCGCGCTTGAGGAGCTCCGATTCGGAAGCGCGATCGCGCCCTTTTTGACCGGCCAAAAGATAGTTGCCCGCCTGCTGGCGGAAGATCGCGGTGGTCTCGCCGAGCACCTGATAGTACTGGTCGCGATTTTCTTTTTCGAGCGCGGCCAGTTTCTTGTTGAAATCCTCGAGGAGCGCAGGGCTGGATGAGCCGAGGAGCGGCTTCTCGTCCGGCTCGGTGATGCTCGCAAAGACGCCGTGCAGCGCGTAGTAGTCCTTGGTCGGGATGGGATCGAACATGTGATCGTGGCAACGCGCACATGCCACGGTGAGGCCGAGGAAGCCCTTGGTCACCACGTCGATCCGGTCGTTGATGATGTCATTCGGATTCCTGAAACGTTCGCCGACCGTGAGGAAGCCGAGGCCGGCCAGGAGCGCCGGGTTTTTCTGTGACTCGGGCATTTTGTCCGCTGCGAGCTGTGCCAGGATGAACTTGTCATACGGCATGTCCTTGTTGAGCGCATTGATCACCCAGTCGCGATAGGTCCACGCGAAGGGGTAGCGGTAGTCTTGCCGGCGATTGTTGTTCGCATTGCGGTCGCCACCGATGGTATCGGCGTAGCGGGCGGTATCGAGCCAGAAGCGGCCCCAACGCTCGCCGTAATGGGGCGAGGCCAGCAGGCGTTCGACGACTCGTGCAAAGGCATCGGGCGAATTGTCGGCGAGGAAGGCGGTGATCTCCTGCGGTGTGGGCGGGAGGCCGAGAAGGTCGTAGGTGGCGCGGCGCAGGAGCTTTGATTTGTCCTGATCGTTTCCGAGAAGATCCGGCACTGGGAACATGTTCTTCTCCTCGAGTTTGGCCATGATGAACGCATCGACCGGCGTGCGGCACCACGCGCGATTTTTCACGGTCGGAATCACCGGCTTCTTCACCGGTTGATAGGCCCAGTGGTGACGAGCCTTTTCGGTGAGACCGGTAAGCTTTCCTCCTTTTGCAGAGCCTTTGCGCGGATCGGGCGCGCCCATCTTTACCCACTGCGTAAGGTCGGCAATTTGTTGGGCACTGAGCTTCTCACCCTTGGGCGGCATTTGCAGATCTGGATCGAGATAGTTGATCGCCTTGATGAGCGTGCTCTGCTCGGGATCGCCGGGTTTGATCACGGCGCCGTTCTCGCCGCCTTTGAGCCAGCCTTCCCGGGTATCCAGCGTGAGCCCGCCCTTGGCTTTGTCTTTCTCGACCGAGTGGCACTTGTAGCAAGTTTCCGAAAGGATCGGACGGACTTTCGATTCGAAGAAGGCGATCTGCTCCGCGGTGAATTCGCCTTTGCCGGACATCATCACGTCGGCATCAGCCGCGGGCAGGGCGACGGCGGGCTTCGGGGGATCGGCCTTGGCGAGTGTCTTCGGCGCTTCTGCTGCGAAGCCGGCGGAGGTGAGCGCGAGTGTCGCGGCGAGGGAAAGAACGATTGGGCGCATCATAACGGAGGGGTGGTATTTTCTTCTCGGGCGGAAGCCGCGAGGGTCGCTCCAGCTCCCATCAAAACTCAACGGGAAGAACACAGAACGTCTGTGTTCTTCCACGTGAGGGTCTAAAATCTTTCGCGGCGGACGATCAGGCGATGATCTTCTTCACGACCTGACCGAAATTATCGGTCAGCCGGAAGTCGCGGCCATTGTAGCGATACGTCAGCTTCGTGTGATCGAAGCCGAGGAGCGCGAGCATGGTGGCGTGCAGATCGTGAATGTGGACCTTGTCTTCCACGGCGCGGGCGCCGAATTCATCGGTCGCTCCATAGACGGTGCCGCCCTTAATGCCGCCGCCGGCGAGCCAAGTAACCATCGCGCGTCCGTTGTGATCGCGGCCGGGAAATTCGTTTCCGTTGCGGTCCTTGGTGACGGTGCGCCCGAACTCGCCGCCCCACACGATGAGCGTGGAATCGAGCAACCCGCGCTGTTTGAGATCCTTGATGAGCGCCGCGGCAGGCCCGTCGATTTCGCCGGCCTTTTTCGCGAGCGATTCGTCGAGCTTGTTGTGGTGATCCCAACTGCCCGTGTTGACCTGCACGAAGCGGACGCCGCGCTCCACTAGCCGGCGGGCGACCAGCAATTTCGCGCCGGTATCGGTGGCGCCGTAAGCATCCCTCACGGGCTGCGGCTCCTTGCTGATGTCGAAGGCGTCGGTCGCTTCGGTCTGCATCTTGAAAGCGATTTCAAATGCCTGGATGCGGGCCTCGAGTTGCGCGTCGCGCTGGAGCGCCTTGGCGTGCTCCTCGTTGAGCTTGTGAACGAGGTCGAGCTGGCGGCGCTGCCGATCCTGCCCCGTAAATTGGTTGGAGATGTTCAACAGCACCTCGTCGAGTTTCATCTTCTGCGAAAAGTTCACGTTGCAGCCTTGATACATCCCCGGCAGGAACGACGCCTGCCGCCACTCCGGCTTGCCGCCGATGGTGATGAAGCCGGGCATGTTTTGGTTTTCGGTGCCGAGACCGTACACGACCCACGAGCCGATCGAGGGCTTGGGAAGCTGGAGCGAGCC
>JBBRXP010000174.1:0-12812 GCA_038238555.1 Chthoniobacterales bacterium
GCCACCGTGGCTCCGAACGCGACGAGCACCTTCACCGTAAAGTTCAAACCCGTGGCCAATGGCTCGCGCACGGCGACTTTGCAAGTAAGGAGCAATGGCAATCCTCCATTCGAAATCAACCTCGCTGGCAACGGCATCGCTCCGTCGATTTCCATCGAGCGGCCCGCCGGCTCAATACTGTTGAGCCGCAAGGTGGATTTTGGAACCGCGACCGTGCCTGCAAGTGTGCCGCTTGTATTCACCGTCAAGAACGTTGGCGGGGCTCCCATGCTGCTGCGGACTCCGATCGTTACGGGCGTCAACAGCGCCGATTTCGCCCCCGGCAGTCTCGGCGCGACGACGCTCCCGCCCGGTGGGAGCACCACGTTCACAATTTCTTTCTCTCCCCGCGGAAGTGGAGTGCGCAACGCCACACTGCACGTGAGGAGCAACGACCCTGAGACGCCTTCCTTTGACATTGCACTCAGGGGCGGAGGCGTGGTTCCGGCGACCGCGCCCGGGACTTACATGGGCCTCATCGGACCGATCGATGGCGACCCATTGGGTGGCTCCGATGGGTATCTGATATTGACGCTAACCGCAGCGGGACGCTTCACGGGGAGGATGGTATATGGCGATGCCTCCGTGTCTCTCACTGGAAGCTTCGATGGCAACGGAGATTTCACCGGCAAAGCCGGCCCATTGCCATTGGTGCTGCATCGCAGGTTGATTGGAGAGGGTGCCGATGGAGGCGATTACTTAATCACTGGCACAGTCAATGGCTTCGCGCTGAACGCCTATCACACCGCTTACAGAACCAATGACACGGTGAGCGAAGCCGGTAGCTACACGCTTCTCTTAACTCAGCCCGATCCCAGCGATGCGCTGCCACAAGGCATCGGCTACGCGCGCCTGACGGTGAGCACGAGAGGCGTGGCCACAATGGCGGGCAGACTTGCCGAGGGGGCTGCCTTCACCCATGCCGGCGCGCTCGTCGTGGACGGCAATGGGAGCACACAACTGATTGTTCACAACCAAACGATCTCCAACGCCACCGAAGCGTTAATCGGCTCGGTGCTGTTTGAGACTCTCGACACAAACGATTGCCACGGCTCCCTCTCGTGGGCCACGGCCAGGCGCCGCACGCCCTATTACCCCGATGAGATGGAACCCTTGCTCGCGGTGGCCGGATCGCGTTACGACCCGCCGCGCACCGGGCAACGGGTGCTGCAGTTTGCGGGCGGCGTGGCGCAGGTGGAATTGAGCGGAGGAAGTCTCGCCAATCCTCTCATTAAGACGGTGACCTTATCGGCAGCAAACACCGTGACGGTGAGCGCGCTTAACAACGAAAATCTGAACCTAACCATCAACGCAACGCTCGGAAGCTTCGCCGGATCCTTTATCCACCCAGTTAGCGGACGCCCGGTTTCCTTCGGCGGATTGTTATACCAGAAAGATCCGCAAGGTGCCGGCTTCTTTCTCGGTCCCGTAATCAGCGGAAGTGGAAAGAGCGGCAAGGTAACGTTGGCCTCCGCGGCACGTTGAGAGCGAGGCTTGCGAGCGAGAGGGCTCCTTGGTCGAAAGCTCTCCGCTTCGCCCTTACTTCGCCGTCAACTCCACGATGCCCGACCAATTCTCGGGCGCCTTCCGCTCCCGCAGGGTGGCCGCTTGTGCCAGATAGAATCGCGCTGGACCATCGCTGCCGCCACGCATCGCGAGGGTCTCGTGCATTTGCCGCTCGCATCCGTCGAAATCGCCGCGCTGGAAAGCTTCCAGGCCGCGGGCAAAGCTCGCGAGCCACGGCGCGGGCGCGGTATCGGAGGCGGGGCCGAGGAGTTCGTGGACTCGGTGCGCCTCCCGCTTTCCGACCACGCGAAATTCGCCGAGCGGCCGCACCGCAAAACGAGCGTCGAGTTTTTCGCGCAGCGCTTCCGAGATGAGGATGGCGGTGCCGAAGAGCTTGTTCATCCCCTCGAGGCGCGAGGCGAAGTTCACGGTGTCTCCGATCACTGCGTAGTCGAAGCGCTTGGCGGAGCCGATGTTGCCCGCGAGCACCGCTCCGGTGTGCAATCCCACACGCGTGCGCAGGGTGTGGCCAGTCACCTCGATGCCCGAGTCGGCATGCAGGCGCCACGCGGCGAGCGCGGCCCGGCCGGCGTGATCATTCTGTGCGAGCGGCGCGCCCCACACGGCGAGCACGGAGTCTCCCACGAAGTTGATGATGGTGCCCTCGGCCTCGAGAATGTGGCCGGTGGTCTGCGTGAAATATTCGATGAGAACGCGCGAGACCAGTTCGGGATTTGCGAGCTCCTCGGCCAGCGGCGTGAAGCCTTCGAGATCGGTGATGAGCACCGTGGCCTCGACCACCGTGCCGCCGGGCGAGAGATCGAAGTCCGCGTCGGCGATGCGATCGGCCACATGCGGCGAGAGGTAGTGTCCGAAAGCATCGCGCAGCGCGCGGCGGCGGCGCTCTTCGAGAAAGTAGCGCGCGCAGACGGCCCAGCCGAGCGCCACCGGAGCTTGCGCAAAGGCCGGCACGCACCACGCAAACCACAGCTCGCGGCGCGCGAAGAGCCAGCAGGCCAGCGCTCCGAGGCCCGATATCCAAAGCATCGCGAGCAATGCCGCCACGTGCGGGCGGCATTGCGGCAGCAGCGCGCCGAGCAGCACCCCGGTTACGATCAGCCACCACAGTTCGCGCCGCGCGCCGAGCCGCGTGAGCCACTCGCCGTGGAGCAGATTGAGCGTCGCTGTGAGATGCACTTCCACGCCCGTGGAGAACGCGGCGCCAAGCCAACTGAACGGGTTGCGAAACTCGTCCTTGCCGAGATTGAGTTCCGAGATCGTCGAGCGCCCGCCCACAAAGACAATGCGGTCTTTGAAGAATCCCGACGCCACGCCGTCGGCTGCCAGTGCGCGATCATAGCTTACGTTCACAAGCGAGCCCGCCGGCCCGTAGTAATTGAGCCACCGCTGTTGCTCTCTCTCTTCCGGCAGCGCTGCGCCGAGCTTCTGCGCGATGCGCCACGCCGCCACCGGCGCCAGGTCCGAGCCAGTGGATAGTTGGCGGATGCCGTAGTCCGCATCCACCGGACGAAACGCGATCGAGCCCCACCCCGCGGCCGCGCGGCGCAGCGTGGCAGTGGGCGGCAGCACCCGCTCCTGCCGTGCGCCGATGCCCGCATCGACCTCCATGGCCGCCGCGAGAAAGACGCGGCCATTCTCCTGCATCGCCGCGGCGAAATCTTCATCCACACCCGGCTCCGGCCACGGGTCGGAAAAGATGAGATCGAAAAAAATCGCGCGCGCTCCCTCCTGCGTGAGCCGGCGCACGAGCGCGGCGTGCAGCTGGCGATCCCACACGCCCCCTCTTTGGCCGAGCGTGCGCGCGGCATTTTCATCGAGGAAGACGATGCACGCTTCCGGCCTCTGCAGCGTGCCGCGCAGGATGAAAGGCAGATCGTAACTCAGTCGCGCGAGACTTTCCCCGAGCGCCGCGCAGAGCCACCCGCAGCGCGGCGGCTCGCGCAGGCCGAAGCTTCCACTCCCTGGCGTCTGCAAAAGCGCCCAGCCCACGGTCGCCGCGAGCGCCGCGCCAAAGAGGCTCGAGGCAAAGCCCAGCAGCCTGCGAATCCTGCGCCGAAGCGCCTTGCGCGCCTGAGCGGGCACGGGAGGAATCAAAAGTTCACCCTGCAGCGAACGACGAAGGTCCGGTCGCGCACGAGTTCCGTGTAAGGATTCAATGGGTTCAGCCGATAGTCCTCGCCGGTGATGTTGAGCACGCCCGCGCTCACCTCGCATTGGTTGCGGTAAAAGCGAAATCCCGCGAGCACATTGAACTGCCAGAAATCTTCGCCGGCCAGCCCCGCGTTTCGCGTGTGGAATTGCGCGTGCGAAATACCCAGCGCGTCCGGCGCGCCCAGTGTGGCGCCCGTGATGAACTCGTCGTTCTCCTGCTGATACCAATTTGCCTCGGCGCGCGCAAAGAAGCCGGTCGGGTGATTGAACAACGCGTAGAGACTCAACTCGTGCAGCCCCGCCTCCGAGCGGCTGCGGCTGCTGCGCGCGAGACTCTCCGCCAGCGCTGCATCCTGCGTCGCGCGCGCCGCCGCATCCACTTCGGGATACTGCCGCTCGAGTCGCGAATGCGTGTAACGATACCGCGTGCCGATCGCCCAGTAATCGCCGAGCAATTGGTTCAACGTGGCGGTAAGGGACTCTTCGCGGTAGTTACCCCGCTCGGCCAGCGAGGAAGGCAGGATCGCGAGCACGATGCCGTGGTCGATGAGCCGGTCAAAGACACCGAGGGTCCGATCGAGATTCTGCTCGAGCAGATTGCACTCGATGCCGAGATAAGTGCGCGTGGGCAACTTCTGTTCGAGACTTACTCCCGAGAGCCGGTATCTGCTGCCGGCCACCGAGCCGACCAGCGCCTCGGAAGCCAGCGTGCGATAAGCCTGGAGAAACCCAGCCACCTGAGTGGGCTCGAGCCGCACGCTTTCATCGAAGCTTACTCCGCTGATCGCCTCGGAGTAAGCCGCGCGCAATGTGGCCCCGCGCCACGGCTGGAGGATCATGCCGGCCTTGGGCGACACATGCTCGATGTCGGCCTGGCGATCGTTGACCGGAAGGTTGCGAAAGTTATCCGGGTAATGCAGGCGGTCATAAGTCAACCCTCCCACCAAAGTAAGCCACGGAGTTACCTTCCATAAGTCGTAGAGGTATAAGTTCACCCGCTCGAGATCGGCGGTGACGTCCTGATTCGCCGGAGGATTGGTAAGCAACTCCACATCGCCCGACAACGGGTTGTTATTATAGTTAGTAAGCAACACCCGCGTATCGAAGGTTCCTCGTTGGTAACGTCCGCCGAGCACCACGGTATCAGGCCCGAGCGTGAGGATATGTTGCAACTCGGCGCCATAAGTCTCAAAGCCCGCCCGGTAATCGGAATCGAAGTTAGCGGTGCTAAGTCGTTCGATGCTTCCTTTCCTCAGCAGCCGCCCCGCTTCCGCGAAGAACACGGCATCCCGGGGGATGGTATCTCCGACGTTTACATCCCAATCTGCCGGCGCGAGCAGGGAGACGTCCCGATGCGCCACGAGACTGCCCGTCTCGAGTTCGGTGCGCGCCTGGCGATTGGCCAGCCGGCCGAGCAGCAGCAAGGTGTGATTGCCCGGGTTCCACTCGTGATGCCAGCCCAGCAGCAGCTCGGCGGGATCCTGCCGCTGGTGAAAGTCGCTCGTGAGCGCCGCGCGATTGACGACTCGGATCTTGCGGCTGGGATCGTCCGGCGACTCCAGCAGTCGCGAACTGACATCGCGCGGATCGTAGTAAGGAAAAACATTGCCCGTCCGGAGATCGCCAAATTTCGTCTGAAAGAAAACCGTGTCCTGCGGCCCAAGCTGAAGCTTGAAGGTGCCATAAGTCTCGAAGCGCGAGATGCGGTTATTGGGGCGGATGCCGTCGTTGAAACGGTACTCCGCGTCGAGCGCGTAACTCACGTTGCCCGCGGTGCCATACTGAGATCCCGTCTCGCGCACCTCGCCATTGCTGAAGTACTCGGTAACCGAACTAATGCCCAACTTATCCCTTTCAAACAGCTTCGAGTATTCCTCCTCCGTAACAAACTGGGAGAGCGGCCCGCCGCCGACAGGGGAGAGTAAGTTAGAGAGAAGTAACTCATTGAACCATCCCGTCTCGTAACGCAGCAACACGCGGGATGGGTCGCGCAGTGCGCTATAACTATTGGCGAGAAAGAGGTGCGCCGGAGCGCTCGTGTAATCGCTGGCCACGGCCCGCACCGCTTCGCGCACGCTCTGCTCGACCAGTCCGTCGTTCAGATAGATCGCCGCGAGGTTGGTGCCTCGCACGGCGCGATCTTGATCGAGCAGGAAGCGCGAGCGAAACACACTCCGGTTATCATTGAGCGCCACGGACTTTTCCAAGTCGTCCACCGCTTCGTTATAACGATTCTCCTGCTTTCTCTGGATGGCGGAGTAGAGCCACGGCGTGGGATCGCGCGGGTCGATCTCGATCGCGCGATCGAGTTCCCGGTTGGCCTTTGCGTTGTAACCCACCTGGCTGAATGCCTTGCCGAGATAACTCCGGAGTAACGAGCGGTTCGGCTCGAGAGCCGCGGCTGTTTGAAGGTCGCGCCGGCCTTCCTGCTGATGATTCTGGCGAATGAAAGTAAGGCCGCGTCCAAGCCACGCATTGCCCAGCGCGCCGTCGAGCGCAATGGCCTCGTCGAAACAGCGGCGCGCGGCGCCAGTGCGATTTTCCGCGCTCAGTAGAAAGCCCTGCAATGCGACGGCCTGCGCGTTGCGCGGCGCAAGTTCCAGTCCGTGCTCGACCAGCTTCATCGCCTTCAAGGTGCGTCCAAACGAAAACTCCAGCTCCGCCACGCGCGCCCATGCGAAGCCTAACTCCGGCGATAAGTTCATCGCCGTGCGCGCCGCGTGCAGCGCCGCTTCGAGATCGCCGCGCGACTGGCGGTAATAAGACTCCGCCATCCACTCACTGGCCGTGCGCGGCGGGCCTGGGCGCGTCCATTGCTGAAACTTCACCGCGGCAATCATCTGCTCAAGGGCGCGCCGCGCCGGATGATCGCGCGGCGTTTTTTCCAGCACCGCACGCGCCTTATCCACCTGGCCGGAGGAAAGGATGATGGCCGCGCGAAACAGCCGTGCATCGACCGACCCACCGTGGATCGCAAAGGGATGTGCCGCGAGCGCGCCGAGTAAGTCCCCGGCTTGGTAAGCAGCCAGCGATTTGGCAAACGTCCGACGATCTTCCGTACTTAGGTTAAGGTCTGCCGGATCGAGTACGGCCGGGTAATACAGGCACCACTGAATAATGTTACTCGCCTCGATGACAGCCGTCTTGCGCGGCGCGCGGCCGATCTCGGCCACGCCTTGTTCGCCGCTCTTGAGTAACACCCGCCCGCGCGCGTTACTCAGCTCCACCTCGCCTTCAAACATGGTTAGCGTCGTCTTGCCATCCGCCGTCACACGCACAGCAAACTCCGTTCCTCGCAGCGCGCCATTGGCAGCCGGCGTGCGAATCTCGAGCTCGCCTGGCTTTTCCCGACTAAAGAAGTAAGCGCCGCCTTTCTTCACATCGAGCGCCTGCTTGTTATCGACTGGCGGCGAAATTTCGATCGCCGTCAGTTCGTCGATGCGCAGCACGCTCAAGTCCGTGAATCGCACTGCGGCGCGGCTGAATTCGCCCGTCTTTAACTTGTCGCGGACCGCGAGTTCGATCCCGACGGGCGCCGGCTTCCACTGCGTGCCGGCCACTTGCGCCGCGACCTCTTTTTCTTTTTCGACGAGCACCGCCGCGCCGGGCGGCGCCGCGCTCGCAACGAAATTACTCAAAGTCCAGAGCGCAACAATCGCTCCGAGCCGGATGGGGAAACCGCTCTTATTGAACATCGCCGCCGCATATAGGCGGCACGCCCGGAGGGGACAATCAGAAAAGTAGCGGCGACGTTCTCGTATGGCCGACTAACCACGCGGCCGGACTTGTGCAAAGGTCCGCTGTGTTGCCGATAGGCGCGATCCCGATTGAGATACTGACTTATTGAGTCTCGCGAAAGTGGTGAAGGCGAACCTGGAGGGACTCGCTCTGCAGTGTCCCAAACTCCCGCGAGCGGAAGCGGCGCGGAGCCCGTGCGCGCTTACGTTTCTCGCCGCCTCCGCCCGACTTGATTGGTGACACGACGGAGCGTGTCCCTCCAAGATCTCGTCTTAACCACTTTCGCGAGACTCAATATTCGCCTGCATAACAGCACTTTGCATTTCCTGCCGCGCGAGGAATTCCTCGGCGAGAGCGCGGTAGGCGGTGGCGCCGAGACCGGTGGGTTCGTAATCGAGGATGGGTTTGCCGTGGCTCGGGGCTTCGCCGAGGCGCACGCTGCGGGGGATGACGGTGCGATAAATGATATCGCCGAAATGGGTCTGGACTTCTTGGATGACTTGCGAGGCGAGGTTATTGCGCATGAACATGGTCATGACGATGCCGCCGATCTTTAGCGCGGGATTGGCGCCGCAGTCGTGGATTTGCGCGACCACGTGGTGAATCTTTGAGAGCCCTTCGAGCGCGAAGTATTCGCACTGGAGCGGAATGAGCAGTTCGTCGGCGGCGGCGAGCGCATTGGTCATCAAGATGCCGAGGGAAGGGGGGCAATCGAGCAGGATGAAGTCGAAGGGCGCATCGGCGCGCAGCGGCTCCAACGCAGAGCGAAGGCGGGTGAGGTGGTCCTCGGCGCGGGCGACTTCGATTTCCGCGCCGGCCAGATCGAGGTCGCCTGGGATGAGAAAAAGGCGTTCCCAACGTGTGGGGATGACGCGCTCGGCCACCGCGCATTCGCCGAGCAGCGGGCCGTAGATGCTGTGGCCATCGATGCCATCGAAACCCAGGGAGCTGGTCGCATTGGCCTGGGGGTCGAGGTCCACGAGCAGGATGCGCCGGTCGCGCGCGGCGAGGCAGGCCGCGAGATTCACGGCGGTGGTGGTCTTGCCGACGCCGCCTTTTTGATTGGCGACCGCGATGATTTTCATTGGGGCGGGGAGTGTAGGCGGGCAGGGGAGGATGGGAAGAAGAGTTGAGAGTCGAGAGTTGAGAGTTGAGAGTCCGCCGCTTGGCGGTTTCCCGTGCGATCAAGGCAACGCGCTGGAAAGCCGCGCGCAGTGCGATTCTTCCGTCACTCCACTTTCAACTTTCAACTCTTCTGATCCCAATCACTGAACGATTTCTCAGCGAGTGCGGCGGATGGCAGGCGTTGCGTGAAGCTCGCTCGATACGGGACGCGGGGCGCGTGATCGAGAGCGCTTACGAGCCGCCACTGCTCCGAGGGCGCGTGCAGACAGCGGATTCCGAAGTGTGTGCCGGGCTGCGGATTCTTTCGGAGTCGAACGTGGAGAATCTTTGCACCTGCCGCGAATCGCGTCGGGAGGGGCGCATTTGCGCGCATTCTCTCGCGGTGGGTCTCGCATTTCTCCAGCGCGCCCGGGCGCCAGCGCCACCGGCTCCGGCGATAGTTGCGGAGTTGAATGGGCCGCGCATTTCCGCCGAGGGCGATCGTGCGATCGAGTTGCATGTGGTTTTGCCGCCGGATTTTTCGGCAGCTTGGGATAAAGCAGCGCTTACTGTCGGCATCGAAGTGGCGAGCGAGGGCCGTCGCGTACTGTTATCGGCGCTCGATCCGACTGGGAATTTCCGCGTGGACCCCGGGGATCTCGCGCTCATCAAAAAGCTGCGCGCACTCTGCGATGGTGTGCTGCCGGGCGTCGCTTCATTTCCGCGGGCAGCATTTCTCGAGCTACTCGGAGCGCTTGCGGGACATGGCCGCGTAACTTTCGGTCGAGATATCGCGGTGAAAGTGAGCGAGCAGGGGACCACGCTGGATGCGTCGCCTCCCTCCTCGGCGCGCATCCTCACCGCGGGCCCCCACGCATGGCTCCTCGACGGGCCCACATTCACGCGCATCCTCGCTGTGCGGTCCGCTTCCGACGGTGCCGCGCCACCGCTCGCGTCAGTCGCAGTGCCCGACGGCTTCGTGCTAAATCTCGAAGGCTCGTTGCGCCATCTGACGGCGGAATTGGCGGTGCGATATGGCGAGCGGACGTGGGCAATAGGAGCCGCTCGACCGAACCTAAATGCACCCGCCGAGGAAGCCGCGCTGGATCGTCTGCGGGCCGCAGGGTTTGCGGGGCCGGACGCGCACTCCCAACTCGTTCTGAGAGGGGAATCGCCGATACTCCTTTTTTTCGCGCGGCTGCTTCCCAAGCTCCAAGGCGAGTGGAAGGTAAAGATCGGCGCGCGCTTTGAGCACGTGACCCGAGAGATCGATCGCATCCAACCGCGGCTCGAAATTCGAAGTTCCGGCGAAGACTGGTTCGATCTCCAATTCGAACTCGGCACGGCAACCGGCGAACGCTTTTCGGCGGCGGAAATTCAGCGGTTGCTCCACTCAGGTCAGTCTTCGGTACGCTTGAAGAATCGGCGGCTCGCCGTTTTCGACCCCGCAATGCTCGATGAATTCCAGCAGGTGCTCCGCGATTGCGAGCCACGGCAGATCCAACCCGGGCTCTACCGAATCGACCGCAAAAATGCCGCCTACCTCGCCGAGACCGCGCGGGAGGAGGGGGCGGAGTTCCGCGGGGAGGGCGACTGGCAGTCTCTAGTGGGTGGCGCCACTGCCCAGCCAGTATCTCTCGGGACCCTCGAAGAAATCCTCCGGCCTTATCAAAAGCATGGAGTGTACTGGCTTAAATCGTTAGCAGACAAAAGAATGTCTGGCATTCTTGCGGATGAGATGGGACTCGGAAAGACCGTGCAAGCGCTAGCGTTTCTGTCCCTGATCGGCGGGAAATCTTTAGTCGTCTGCCCGGCGTCGCTCGTCTTCAACTGGCAGCGGGAAGCAACCCGGTTTACTCCGCATATCCCAGTGACCGCCCTCGTCGGAAGCGACCGTCACGCCCGAGTTATCGCGGGCAGAGATGGGAGCGGCCTCTTTATAACCAGTTATTCTTTGCTCCGGCGCGACATCGAAAGCTATCGAGCCATGGAATTCGCCGCCGTCATCCTTGACGAAGCTCAACACATTAAGAATCCGAACACTCAGAATGCGCAGGCAGCCTACTCACTTCGCGCACGTCATCGCTTTGCCCTTACGGGGACGCCAGTGGAAAACTCTGTGTGTGATCTTTGGTCTCTCATGCACTTTCTGATGCCGGGATACCTCGGCAGCCGAAATGACTTCCGAGATCGTTATGAGTTGCCCATCCAGTCGCAGGCTGCCGCTTCCGTGCTACCAAGGCTTCAGCGCCGCTTGCGGCCATTCATGATCCGCCGGCTGAAGCGCGACGTGATCAATGATCTACCGGATAAAATAGAGCAAATATCTTATTGTGAACTGAATGCATATCAGAGGAAAATATACGAGCGTCTGCTTCTGGCGGCTCGGGTGCAGGCGGAACAGTTGGCAGGGGCAGCCAACCAAGGCAAAGGGCGCATGCTGATGTTGACGGCCCTTTTAAGGCTTCGGCAGGTCTGTTGCGACCCCCAAATTGTAGAGCAAGCGGAGGTTCAAAACCAAACAACCTCCTCAAAGGTTGAACTGCTCGACGAACTTCTTGCCGAAGCAATCGATGGCTGCCACTCAGTCCTCGTCTTCAGCCAATTTGTATCGATGCTGCACATCCTGCGCGATCACTTAAAAAAATCGCGCACTGAGTGCTGTTATCTCGACGGCCAGACCAAAGACCGAAGTCTGGAGGTAGATCGATTTCAAGCCGGCGGCGTTCCAGTATTTCTAATCAGCCTTAAAGCCGGTGGCACAGGCCTGAACCTCACCGCGGCTGACACAGTCGTCCACTTTGAGCCATGGTGGAATCCCGCCGTGGAGGCCCAAGCAACTGACCGAACGCATCGAATCGGCCAGAAGCGGGTGGTTACGAACTACAAACTGATCGCTCGCGGTACGGTAGAAGAAAAAATCCTCGCACTTCAGCAGCGCAAACGGAAGATTTTTGACGCCGCATTGGAGAGGCAGTCGCCGATCATGGAAGATATCACCACCGACGAAATCCGGGAAATCCTCGACTAACATCAAGCCGCGCCGAGCCTAAAAAACCGAAACGTCCGTAATCGAACGGGCGGGAGCTTTACTTTGGCGGTTGTCCACGACGTCCCAAGACGGGTTTTACAACACGATTTGCTGCGCTCAAGAAGGTCAGCACTCTGGTCTTGCTTCAATCCAGCCTGACGATTAATAACGTGCCACAATGTATGTCATATAAAGCTATAGCTGTGACGTTCCAATAGGTTGTTCATGCGGCGAGGACTTGGTGAGGTGGGGTTGTGACTCCAACCACCAGCCAGAACCGCCGCATGAAGAGCCACAGTAAGGCCAAACTCACCCCGCTCAGTCGAGCCGAGATGATCCAGCGCATCCTTTGCCTCTCCCAACCAGTCGCCAAGGTCGCCACCGATTTTGGCATCTCGGAGCGCTGCGCTTACAAGTGGCTCGCCCGCTTCCGCGCCGAGGGCCACGCCGGGCTCCACGATCGCTCCTCGCGCCCCACAGGTTCCCCCCGAACCACCCACCCCCTTCGCGTCGCCCGCGTCCTGGCACTGCGCCGCCGCAAGCTGCCCGGCTTCCAGATCGCCCGCGCCGCCAAGAGCTCCCGCGCCTCGGTCTCCCGCTTTTTGCGCCGTCACGCCAAGACGCTTGCCGCGCTGCTGCCGCCTCCGCCGCTTTGCCGCTATGAGCGCGAGCACCGCTCATCCACTTCGACATCAAGCAACTCGCCCGCATCGTGCGCCCAGGCCATCGTATCACCGGCGACCGCCAGCACGATCACACCCCAGGCGCCGGTTGGGAGTTCCTGCACATCGCCATCGACGACCACTCCCGCTTCGCCTTTGCTCAGCTACTCCCAGACCAGACCGCTCGCAGCGCCATCGTTTTCCTCCACGCCGCCCTCGCCTTCTTCGCCAGGCACGGCATCGCCGCTCAACGCATCTACTCCGACAATGGCTCCTGCTATCGCGCTGCGGCCATGCGCGACGCCGTCACGGCCCTCGGCCTCAAGCATCGCTTCAAACCCGACCCTATACTCCAAAGACCAATGGCAAGGCTGAGCGCTTCATCCAAACCTCCCTGCGCGAGTGGGCCTACGCTCACGCCTACGCCCATTCCTCCCAACGCGCCCAACCTCTCCATCCCTTCCTCCATAACTATAACTGGCACCGCCCTCACCACTCCCTCAAACTCAAAGCTCCCATCTCCAGACTCCGCCTCGACATGAACAACCTGTTGAGCCTCC
>JBBRXP010000175.1:0-12641 GCA_038238555.1 Chthoniobacterales bacterium
CGGCACGCGGCGGTAGCGGCGCGCGCGGAGTTTGGGCATGAGCGCGTCGTGCGCGAGATCGTCGGCCACGGCAAAGACATCCACGCGCGGCGTCATGCAATCCTTCGCGGTCTTGTCGCCGAGCTTGATGATTTCCTGGATCATCTCGCTCTCGTCCTCTTGCAACGCGCCCTCCTCTTCGCTCAGCTCGACCAGGGTCTCGAGCTCGTCCTCGCTCATCACGTGGCCGGTCTTCAATCGCGCCGGTGTCACGATCTCCGCGATGCGTTCGCTCGCGCGCTGCAGCACGCGCGTGATGGGATCGAAGACCGGCGTGAGCGCCTGCATCACGCGCACGCCGACGCCCGCGATGCGATACGGCTCGGCCAGCGCGGCGAGCTTCGGCACGAGGTCGCACACCACCACCACGAGCGCAAAGATGAGGAGCGCCGCCGCCCAGAAAGGCATGTCCGCGCCTTCCACCTCGTGCAGGAGAAAGAGGCTCAGGATGATGAGCGGCAGATTTGCCAGCGTATCGGCGAGCAGGATCGCGCTCAGCAGCCGGCGCGGATTTTCCATGAGTTTCGCAAGCGCTTTGGCGAAGCTTGCCCTGCGCTTTTTCAACCGCTCGATGTGATAAGGCTGGAGAGAAAAGAGCGCCGTCTCGATGGCCGAAAACAACGCCGAACTGGCGATGAGCAACAGCAGCCCGACGCCGATGAGCGCGACCAGGCCGGGCGCCCTCACGGCGCGGCCTGCGGCGCCGGGGCCGTGGATTTCACTCGATGCTCGTCACGCACAAGACCCGGCAGAATAGTTCCGCGCCGCTCCCGCGCGATGAAAAAAAACGAACGCTTCGCTCCTATCGCCAACGGCGTGCCAGGAGCAGCGCTCCGCCGAAGAGCGCCAGAAAAGTGGAGGCCGGTTCCGGAGTGACGGTGTGAAGAGTGAGAATCACGGCGCCTGTCACCGGTCGTGGCAGCCGGAAGCGCGGGGTGTTTTCCAATTCCAAGAGCCCTGGCTGTTTGACAGGTCCATAAAGAACGAGCCAATCGTTGGTTGATTTCGATCGAAAATTCGAAGGACAAGCGGCGTGTCTTTTACCGGGAAGAGTTGATCGGCTATCCCCGTTTGAACATTGATCGCGTCCGTGAAGACTTCGCCATTGGAGGCCATTGCTCACCGCATCCCCGATCGTAATCTTGGTACCGAACGGAGAGCCCCGTCCCAAAAGAGCCACAAACCTATCGCCGCCTGTTCCAAACGGAGCCGAAGCAGTCGCGCCCGGAAAAAGCGCCGTCATGGTCCACAGCAATTGCACCCGCTGAAAGCGGCACAAAGGACGAGTTTTGCAGAGATTTGTCGCCAGAATCTATTGATAGACTGGTGCGAAGGGGCGTCGCTAGCGTTGGTTCGGCGATTGCAAATCGCCGCGCTTTGCTCACAGCCCGCGCACTTTCAGGCGGTAGAAGGCCTTGCTTTGGAAGGTGAGCGTGGTGTCCAAGTAGAAGCTGTCCGTGGCGGTGTTGCCGAGGTGAAAGATGCCCGGGATGTAGTTCGCCGTGAAGGTTCCCTGCAAGGTGTCCACCTGCGCGATCTTCACCCACGGGCCGACGCCGGGCAGGCTGCGTTCGAGTTCGTAGATGAGATCGAGCGCGCCTAAGCGCACGGGGAAGGTGATGGTGGCCTCGGTGCCGGCGGCGTTGGGCGTCAGGACCAAGAGCGCGTCGTCGGTGGCGGTGGCGCCGTCGGTGAGGGTGGCGTATTCGAGGACGTTGAGGCGGCCGTCGAGGTCGAAGTCGAAGCCGGCGGCGAGCTGCGCGACGGTGGCGGTGGCGGGGAGGGTTTCGTAAGCCCAGGCGGCGTAATTCCGGATCGTGCCGGCTTCATACGCGCCGATGTCGCGCGGGCCGACGATGGGAAAGCCCCGCTGGTCGCTGGTTGCGGGGCTGCCGACCGCGCCGTCGCGCGCGGGACTGCCGGGACGCAGGGCCATAGTCTGCGTGGGGCCGCCGTAGTCGCCGAGCGGGGCGAGGAGCGGGTTGCCGCTGGTGAGATTGTTCGTGCTGTTGAAGGCCCCGGAGATGTTGCCGGGCGTATTCCCCGCCACGATCGTGTAGCTCAGCGTCATGCCCGCGCTGCCGGAGATCGCGCCGCTGCTGCCGCCGCTGTCATTTCCCGAGACGGTGCAGTGCGTCAGCGTCAGGGTGCCGCTGCTGTGAAAAATCGCGCCGCCGGCTCCGGCGTTATTTCTGGAGAGGGTACAGTGGGTCAGTGTCAGGTTGCCGCTGTTGAAAATCGCGCCGCCGGACCCGCTGATGCCGGCACTATTGTCCGAGAGGGCGCAGCGCGTTAGCGTCAGCGTGGCGAGGTTGCTGATCGCGCCGACGGAGATGCCGGCTCCGTGCCGGAGGCTGAGGCCGGTCATGGACGCGCTGCCGGACGCGATGGTGAAGAGCTGCGTGTCCGCCGTGCCGTTGCCATCGGTGTCGCCGTCGATCGTGAGGCCGCTGGGCAGCGCGGAGGCGTCGATGGTGACGCCACCGGCATCGCTCACCAGGATCGCGCTCGCGAGGCGGATGGTCCCCCCGGAGAGCGCGGGGTCGAAGGTGACGGTATCCGCGCCGGGCTTCATCGCGGCGTATTCGAGCACTTTGCGCAGCGAGCCGACGCCGGTGTCGGCGAGATTCGTGACGGTGAGGGCGCTGACCAGCGTGACGACCACATCGTTGCCGCTGCCGCCCTGGTAGGTGACGCGCGCATTGAGCGTCGGCGTGCCGGGCCAGAGGAGGGACCCACCTTCGGGCACGCCTTGGAAAGTGCCCGCGATCACGTCGGTGCCGTCGTTGTCGATGAGCGTGAAAGTATTCCCCGCCGCGCCGGTGAAACCGAACGGCGCGAGGACGAGCGGCTGGCCCGCGAGGCTCACTCCGCCCGCGACTTTGAGCTGCACATACTGGCTATCCGCCGTCGTGCCCGCGATGAGGCTGGAAAGCCGGGCCTCGAGGGTGAGCGTGCCGCCGCCGAGGGAGACATCCGTCCCGGAGACGCCGGCCAGCACCACTCCGGAGTCGAGGGAGAAAATTACGTTCGTCGCGGTGGCGCGGGTGAGGGGCTGGGTCATCTGCAGATTGCCCGTGCCGGGATGTCGGAAGATGAGGGTGCCCGTGGTGACGCGATCGAGTTCCGCGTCGGTCAGGCCGAGCGTCGCCGGAGATCCCGCCGCATCGCTCCCGCCGAGGTCGAAATTCGTCGTCAGGGATAGCGGCCTGAAAGTCACCGCGCTGTCGGGGCTGGCGGTGAGGATGGTGGCGGTGCCGTCGATGGCCACGCTGTCCGCATCCACCTTCACCGTGCCGCCTCCGGCGGAGTTGGAGACCGTCCCATCGTTCGAGAGATACACGCCGACGCTGGTGCCCGCCCCGGCGACGCCCCGGAGCGAGACGCCGCCCGCGGTGGCGGTGATCGCCGAGTCCGCTCCCGCGACCTCGATGCCCTGATTGAAAAATCCGCCGCTCCCGCCGGTGCCGAGAACGTCGAGGTTGACCGAGCCCACCCCGGCGATCACCCCGCCCGCCAGCACGCTCACCCCGAGATTGTAATCGTTGCCGGCCGCACCGTTGCCGCCCCCGATCCCGGTGACCGTCACATTGTCCGACCCGGAAATGCGCGAGCCGGCGTCGATGACGGTGACGCCGCGATTGATCTGTCCGCCGCCCGCCCCACCCGTGCCGGTGACGGTCACCGCCTCCCCGTCGATCACCCCGCCGCCCGAGATTAGGACCCCGACCTGCACCCCGCCCGCCGCATTCCCCCCTCTCCCGGTGACGGTGATGCTGCTCAGCGCAAAGCCCTTCAAGGAGCCGCCGCTGAGATCGACCCCGATGAAATTTCCCGCGGTCGGTGTGGGCTGCTGATTCGCCTCAATGATGATGGTGCCAAACCCCACCTCGAGGCTCGCGCCCACGGCCAGCGAGACGCTCCCGCTGCAGCGAATCGTGATGGCAACAAAGGTGAAGGGCACAGTGCCAGAGGCGAAGAGATTCGCCCCCGCGGCCAAATTGACCGTGTCCACGCCGGGGCTGGCGTCGTCATTTTGCAAGTCCACATCCAGGCTCTTGCCGGAAGCGAAGGTGATGTCGCCGGTGAAGTTCACCGTGTCATCGCCCGTGCCGCCATGGATGGTGAGCGCGGGAAACGTCGTGCCGGAAAAGCCGCCGACATTGATCGTGTCCTGGCCCGCCGCGGCGTTCACGGTGATGGCACTGATGCCCGCAAGCGGGAGGTCTCCGGAATGGCCCGCGATGCTGGCCCCGCCATTGACGCTGAAGGTTCGCGTCCCCGCCGCAAACCGGATCTGCCCCGCCGCGGGCTCACTGATCGCCAGTGTGTCGCCGTTGCCCTTGGCATCCGTGACCACGATGGCGCCCCCCGTGGTCGAGACGGTGTAATCGGGCAACGGCTGGACAAAAATATGGACCGACCAGGAACCGAGCCCGGTGGCGGAGAGAAGTTCCGCGGAGCCGGCATAAACCCCCACCGGCAGCGGATAGCCCGTGACGAAATTCGCGTTCAAAGGCGGATTGGTCCGAGCCTCGCCGTTGAACGTCACCCTCCCGGTCGTGGTGCCATCGATCCAAGTCTTGGAGGCCAGGTAAATTTGCTGGCCTGCCGGCACCGAGACCTTGAAATGTTCGGCGAAATCGAGAGAGAAGCTGGAGACGGTGCCGTTGAAAATGTTTTCGCCCACATCCAGCGGGTAGGGGACGGCGCTCCCGGCGGCATCGGGAAAATCCGCGCCCTCGGAGACGTTGATGGCGAGAGCCCGCGGAAGGGGCCAGGTGAGGAGCACTCCGAGAGCGAGCGTTGCGGGGAAGAAGGGCGAGATTTTCATAGATGTGATGGGCTGAGGACCGGAATCGGAGAAACCAACCGTCGAGGACCGCAGTCATAGGAGCACTCCGCAGCCGCGCCGGCGAGCGCGATTTCCGCCTTTGCGGACTTCCAAAGACGCGCCATCGAAACCGCGCGCTAAATCCAATCGGCGCACGGACGAAAGTTCTTTTCGGCGGGACGCCGAAGCCAGCGCTCGGGACGAGCGCGCTCCCCGGAACTCGCCGCGCCGCATTTTCAGATGATGCGGATTGTTTCACCGCTACGGCCCGACGCGGACGCGGACGAAATAGCGTGGCTGGCTGGAGCCGAGGCCCAGGGTGATCACCACTCCGGTGCCGGGCAGACCTGAGATGATCGGAGTCCAAGCAATCAGATTGGTGCTTTCTTCCAACTGATAATGGCGGCCCACCACGCTCGGGAAAGAGAGGATAAGGTCGCCAGGATTGCCGGTGAATGCGGTGACTCGGAAGACGCCCGCGGGACTCGTGACGATGGTGCCCGCGAGGTATTCGCCCTCGTTGTTCGCGCCGTCGCCGTCGAAGTCGAAGGTGGCGGCGTATTGGGCGTTGGGGGTGGACGCGGGGAGGGTTTCGTAGATGAAGGCGTTGAAGTTCCGGTCCAGCGTGTCGGCTTCATACGCGCCGAGGTCGGGCGTGCCGACGAGGGGGAAGCGGCGCTGATCGGCGAGGATGGTGCTGCCGGTGGCGGCGTGGCGGGCGGGGCTGCCGGGCTTGAGCGCCATCGTAAACGTCGCGCCGCCGTAGTCGCCGAGCGGGGCGAGGAGCGCATTAAGCGGGGAAGCGGCGGTGCCGGCGAGCAAGCCGGTGGGGAATTGTGTGGTCACCGTTTGATTGCTGCCGATGAGGCTGGGGCCGGTGGCGGTGAGCGTGGCACCGTTGGCATAGATGTCGCGCCGGCTCGGAGCGGTATTGCCGGCGACGATCGATCGCTCGAGGCGCACGATGGCCGACGATTGCAGGTAAATCCCTCCGCCTGCGCCAGTGCCGATGTTGCGCGTGATCGTGCAGTGCCGCAGGTCCATCGAGCCCCAGAGCACGGAGATGCCACCTCTCCCGTTCGGCCCGGTCGCGCGGTTGTCCGCGATGGTGCAATTCGTGAGAGTCGTGCGCGCGTCGATCTGATGCGCCATCGCGCCGTCGCTGAACGCCGCCGTATTCCCCGAGAGCGTGCAGCGGAGCAGATCCGCCACCCCGCCGAAGAGCATGACTCCTCCGCCCGCGCTCTGAGTGGCATTCCCGGTGATCGTGCAATCGACCGCCAGCAGCGTGCCGGTGGAGTAGATGCCCCCGCCGGGGTTGCTCGTGGAGCCATCGCGGATGGTGAGCCGCTGGAGGCTCAGCACACCGTCATTGGCGAAAGGTCGCCGGCGTTGTTGCCGCTGACGGTCAGGCCGTCGGGCAGATAAGTGGCGTCGAGTTCGACGTTTTGCGTGGCGGGGATGAAAAGCTGATCGCTCGTGAGGACGATCGTCTGGCCGTTGAGCGCGGGGTCGAAAATGAGGCGCGTGTCTGGTGCGGTGACAGCGGCGAGGGTGTCGCGCAGCGAGCCGGGGCCGGCGTCGCCGGTGTTCGTCGGGAGCGACAAAAGGTCCGTCCCTCTATCTCGTTGCGTCCCTCTATCTCGCTGCGCGCCGTTGAAGCCGGGCGCGGGATCGTAGAAGACGTAGCCATTCGCGCGCGATTTTAGCCAGCGGCTCGGGTAGGGTTTCGTCTCTTCCGTGCAGGAACGCGCTACCCTCGCGTGCCGTCGCGCCGTACTACGAATGCTGGCGCGCGAACTTTCCGTCGCGGCGCTCCTCCGAACTGCCGCCTACATTTCGGCGCCACGCCGCTGCGAAGTTACGGCGCGAGCGGGAGGAACGCCTGGACGCGGAAGAAGCGCTGCGGGCTGGTCGTGGTCGAGCCGCCCCGTGTCGTCGTG
Source organism: Chthoniobacterales bacterium (assembly GCA_038238555.1). Lineage (GTDB taxonomy): Bacteria > Verrucomicrobiota > Verrucomicrobiia > Chthoniobacterales > Chthoniobacteraceae > JANNXQ01. The sequence continues at coordinate 6,817 of JBBRXP010000175.1, forward strand.
GCACCCGCCGCGGGCAGGATGTCATCGAGCGTGAGGGACCAGGTCGGCGCGGTCAGGTCGGTCGTCGATTCGATGCGGTAACGACGCGTCGCGGTGCTTGTCCAGGTGAGCGAAAAGCTCTTCGGCGCGGCATCGAACGCGGTGATCTTCAGCGCGGAACTTGGATCGAGCGGATTGGTATTCGCGAGGTATTCGTCGCGATCGGACTCGTCATCGCCGTCGCGATCACTCGTCGCCGTGAACACCGCAAGCGTATCGGGATTTGTGTAGATGAACTCGAAGGCGTCCGCGATGCCATCGCCGTCGCTGTCAGCGCCGGGCTGGATCGTGTCGGTCTGCACAAACGCCGTGGCGTCGCCCAGATTGATCCAGCCGCAATTGGCGGAGTAGGCAAAGCCGCTCAGCCGGCCGATCGCGAGGGACACTTCGGGTTTGCCCGTGCTCTCAAAGTTAATCCAGCCAATATTCGCCCCGTAGGCAAAGCCGCGCAGTTGCGCGCGGGGCACGCCGCCGCTCACGAATTGGCCGGTGAGGTTCACCCCGAAGTCGGTGCCGGAGCTGTTCGAATACTGGATGCCATTGGCCGGAATGCCGCCACCGAGGCTGATCCAGCCCACGTTCGCGCCCCAAATGTAGCCAGAGCACACGTATTCACCGATCACCGCGCCACTCCAGTTGGTCCAGCCGATGTTCGCGCCCCACGCATATTTGTTCGTGGGATTGATCGTGCTCGCCGCGAGCGCCGCGAGCTGGAGCAGGAGAAGAACGAGCAAAGAGGGAAGCGTTTTCATTCTTTGCTATGGATTCGTAAAGGTCGCCTTCACCGCATACTTCAGGTGGCCGTTGCTACCGTCGTAGTAGCTGATGGCGGGCTGGCCGCCGGGGGTGAAGGCGAGCGAAGTGTATTGCCCGACGCTGCCGGCGCTCTCGACGGTGGCGAGCTGCCAGGTGGTGCCGTTAAAGACCGCGTATTTTAGGTCGAAGTTGGTGTTGTCGTAGTAGCTGATGGCGGGTTGGCCGCCGGGGGTAAAGGCGAGCGAAGTGTGGCGTCCAACATCGCCGGCGCTATCGACGGTAGTGAGCTGCCAGGTGGCGCCGTTAAAGACCGCGTATTTAAGGTCGAGGTTGGTGACGTCCCAGTAGCTGATGGCGGGCTGGCCGCCGGGGGTGAAGGCGAGCGAAGTGTCGATTCCGACAGTGCTGGCGCTCTCGACGGTGGTGAGCTGCCAGGTGGTGCCGTCAAAGACTGCGTATTTGAGGTCGAAGTTGGTGTTGTCGTAGTAGCTGATGGCGGGCTGGCCGCCGGGGGTGAAGGCGAGCGATGTGTAGAGTCCGACACTGCCGGCGCTATCGACGGTGGTGATCTGCCAGGTGGTGCCGTTAAAGACCGCGTATTTGAGGTCGAAGTTGGTGCTGTCGTAGTAGCTGATGGCGGGCTGGCCGCCGGGGGTGAAGGCGAGCGAAGTGTAGAGTCCGACGTTGCCGGCGGTGTCGACGGTGGTGATGTTCCACGCGAGCAGTCCATGGACATCCGCCAGAGCATTGAGGATTTTCGTCTGACTCGTGACGGTGGTTTGCAGGGTTTGGTTTTGCGTTTCGAGCACGCCCATTTTATCCCACAGCTCCTGGAGACTTTTCATCGTCGGGGCCGGCGCGCCGGGCGGAGTCAGAGGACCCTGGGCGGACAGGGAATGAATCACGACGAGGGCGATCAGCGAAACGCCGAGCCGGCGAACGAAACGTAAAACGAAGGGTGGTGTCATGGAATTTCCTTTCTGGTGGACTCTTGGTAGGGAGACATCTTTGGGGAAATTGCGCTGAAAGGTCAATCCTCACCCCGCGCGGCCAAGCGGGTCGAGCATGAGGAAGCGGTCATCCGCGCGGCCAATCCACTCATCGACATCTGCCCCGGCCGCAGCGAGCAAGGCGGCGGGCTGGTCTTCACCGACACGCTCAAAGAAATGCTGGGGAGCGCGGGCGCCTCGCCCGCTGTGGCACGCGCCTCGCGGGCCACCTCTTTGAGCCGCGCGCAGTGTTTTTGAGGAGGCGCCAAAAACAGCGGGCGAGGGTGCCCGCGCTCCTCAGTCATCAAAATCACGGGCGCACGCGAGAACAAAGTCAAAAACATCGACACCGAAATTTCGCTCGGCGTCTTCACCTGCGTCAGCGGCGTCTCCGGCGGCGATGCCGAAAGGGCCGCTGGAAAAAGCGGTGCGGGAGGGGTCAATCTGTGAATCTCGCTCTTTCGCTGGACGGGAGAAGGGTGGTCGGGCAAGCAAAGAAGGGCAGCTGGGTCAGCTCTAGAATCTCACTGTCTTTCTCTGCAAGCTCCCTGCAAAGGGCCGGACGAACCGGAACGCGCCTGTAGCTCAGTCGAAAGGTTCGGTCGCGGCGGGGATCGCGCTGTCCGATGGCTCGGGCAGCCACCACGCGAAGAGCGCAGCGGGGAGGAAGAGAAAGCTCGCATAAAGCAGCGCCGTGCGGAAGTCGCCGACCCGTGAAAAGAGGCCGAAGACGACCGGCGGCGACGCGACCGATATTGTAGCAAAATCCGGCGCCCGTGGTCCGCAGCAGCGTCGGAAAGAGCGGCGGCAGCAGCATCGTGAAAAGGCCGAAGACGCCGGAGAAAAAGCCGACGGCGGGAAACCAAAACCAGAAGAGTGACTCGTAGCCGCGCGGCTGGGAAAAGGTGAGGCACATCGCGCTGAAGAAGCCGAGGCACATGAGCGTGATCGAGCGGCGATAGCCGAGGAATTTGGCGATCGCGCCCGCGGCGAAGTTGCCGGCGATCGAGACGAAGACGACGAGGAAGAAGGCGTTGGCGACGAGCTTCTCGCGCTGCGGCGGCGACCAGTGGGCGAGCTCCGGGTGATTCCGCAGATGCTGCGCGTGCCAGAACATGAAAGCCCACCAAGCGGTGAGCGAGCAGGCGCAGACGACGATGATGCGCAAGGTGATCGGCAGGACTTCGCCGCGAAAGAGATCGGCGATGCCCGACTCCTGTTCACCGGCGCGCGCCTTGGCCGTGTGCCATTCCGCCGGCTCCGGCACGTGCCAGCGAATCCAAAAGACGAGCAGCGCCGGGAGCACGCCGACAAGAAAAACCCAGCGCGGATTTTGCGCGGCCATGAGGTTCACCGCGAGGCACGCGATGAGCACGCCGATATTCACGCCGGTCTGGAGCACGGCCGCGATCCACGGCCGCCAGCGCTTTGGCCAGGTCTCGGAGAGCAGGCACGAGCCGACCGCCCATTCGCCGCCGATGCCGAGCGCCGCGAGGAAGCGGAAGATGAGGAGCTGCCACCACGTTTGAGCCACGCACGCGAGGCCGGTGAAAGCGGCGTAGGTGAGAATGGTGAGACTCAGCGCGCGGCTGCGCCCGAGCTTGTCGCCGACTCTTCCAAAGAACCCGCCGCCAAGCGCCCAGCCGAGGAGAAACGCGGCCTGAATCCACGAACTCTTCTCCTTCACCATCGGATCGGACGTGCTCGCGGCGCCGACGAGCTGCATCACAAACGGCGCCGCGACGAGCGTGTACAGGTGCATGTCGAGCCCGTCGAACATCCAGCCGAGCCACGCCGCGAGGCCGGATTTCTTCTGCTGCGAAGTCAGATCGGCAAGACGCTGCGGCGCGGGCGGCGGGGAGGACACGGCGCCGAGAGGTAACGCCGGAGCGCGCAGCGGGGCGAGCGGGATTTCAGCGCGCGCGCCGCCCGGCGGAGACGATTTCTTCTTCGATGCAACTGACCTTCCTGCAATGGCTGACGATCCTCGACTCCGGCTGCTGGCTGCTCTGCTTCTGGTGGATGCATCGGATTTCCTCCCGCCAGGAGGCGATGTTGCAAGAGCTGCGCGAGCAGGCGGAGCGCATCGAGGAGATGTCCAAGGTCGAGCACGACATGGTCAAGGAGATGCATCCGAAGGTCGAAAGCATGGAGGGCGACATCAGCAAAGTCGCCGAGGCGATCAAGGCGAACCAGGCCGGCGCTACCGGTGCGGGGTCGTCTTGAATTTGGTGAGGACGCCGACCACCTCGCGTGCGGTGAGCTGGAGCGTGCGGTTGCGCGCGGCATTCTCCACGGGCGTGTCGGCGGGGCGTTCGGTGTAAGTGCGCACCGCTTCGCCATAGTTGATCACGGCATCGAGGAGGGACAGTGCGCGCGGGTCGAACTGCCCCTTCGCCGCCACCAGTCGCGCGACCTCCTCCTGCGCCACGGCATTGGGGATCTTGCGCAGATCGTTCGGCACGCTCGAGCGCACCGCGGTGAAGATCGTCGGTGCCATGGTCTCGATCGCGTAGAGCGTGCCGTCGATGGAGAGCTTGTCGAACTGCCCCGTGGTGACGCGCAGGAGCAGCCGCGCGCTGAGCGAGGTGGGCGTGGCGACCATCGTCTGGCGCAGCGATTCCTTGATGTCCTCATCGCGCAAGACGTCCTCCGCCCGGGCGCCGGGCAGATTCAACTTTTGCTGCACCTCGGTGAAGAGGCTGATCCCTTTCGCCGCCTGCGGACTGAGCTTTTTTTCGGCGATCACTTTGACAGTCCTCGTACGAGTTCACGGCAAAGAACTGCGTGCCCGCAAAAATTTTCAAGAGAGCGGATAAAGGGACAGACCTTCTGTCGCCAGATGGTGACATCATCTGCCGCGACCGTGATCCCCGCGCCGCTCACGCTCGCCTTTGGCAATTGCAACGGCGTGGGTTTCCTGAGCCTTGGCGTGAGCGACCCGCCGGCCGCCAGCGAGGTCCAATCCATCGCCGACAAGATCGACGAGTTGATCAACGCATTGCGGCGATAGGCACGCGGCGATGGCCCTTCACTCCTCTTGCACGTGGGCGACCATGTTCATGCAGCGGGTGATGAGGGCGGTCCAGCCGGTCTGGTGGCTGGCGCCGAGGCCGCGGCCGGTGTCGCCGTGGAAGAACTCGTGGAACTGCACGAGGTCGCGCCAGGCGGGGTCTTCGGCGAAACGCGCGTCGCTGCCGTAGCACGCGCGGCGGCCATTTTCATCGGGTAGAAAAATTCGCGTCAGGCGGGCGGCGAGGTCGGTGGCGACTTCCTGGAGATTCATCATGCGGCCGGAGCCGGTGGGGCATTCGAGGCGCACGTCGTCGCCGTAGAAGTGGTGATATTTTTCGAGCGCTTCGATGAGGAGATAGTTGATGGGAAACCAGACCGGGCCGCGCCAGTTGGAGTTGCCGCCAAAGGCGCCGGTGCTCGAGTCGCCGGGTTCGTAGCGGAGGTTTTGCTCGGCGCCGGGAATGTTTTCGAGGTTGGCGGAAAAAGGATTTTCGCGGTAATGGCGCGAGAGCGAGCGGACGCCGAAGGGGGAGAGGAATTCGTTTTCATCGAGCACGTAACTCAGCACGCGCACGAGGCGCTCCTTGCTCGGCACGGCGAGCAGGCGCATCTGGGTGCAGGTGCGATCGGCCGTCGTGCAGCGTTCCATGTAACTCACGTGGCGGGCGAGATCGGCGCGATGCTCGAGGAACCAGCGCATGCGTTTGCGGAAAGCGGGCAGGCTTTGAATGGTCGCCTGCTCGAGCACCTCCACGGCGAGCAAGGGCACGAGGCCGACCATCGAGCGCAGGCGCAGCGGCACGGTGCGGCCATCGACGGCGAGGCAGTCGTAATAGAACCCGTCTTCTTCGTGCCAGAGCCCCGTGCCGCCGAGCGAATTCATGGCATCGACGATATCGACGAAGTGCTCGAAAAATTTAGACGCGATGTCTTCGTAAGCGGGCCGGGTGCGGGCGAGCTCGAGCGCGATGGAGAGCATGGTGCCGCAGTAAAAGGCCATCCACGCCGTGCCATCCGCCTGCTCGA
>JBBRXP010000176.1:0-12497 GCA_038238555.1 Chthoniobacterales bacterium
CGCCCCTAACTGGGGGCCGCCCCCGCCTGGGGGCGGATGGGTTGCTCCCCCCGGGGGCCGGGGGGGGCCCCGATTTTGGCGGGGGCAAATTCCCCCGACGGGGCGCCGCCGCCACCTTTCCTCGCTCCTTGAACCCAATCCCGCTCCTGGACTCCGTGGGCACGCCCATTTTTGTGTGCCTCTTTGCGGCTCTCTACTGGTGGCAGACCAGGCGGCCATTGCGCGTGCAGCGCTTCGCGGCGGTGCGCAGGCTGGTGCGCAATTTTGTATTTTCCGCGCCCGGTTTTGTGGTGCTGCGGCTGGCGCTCATCCCGATCCCGCTCGGCGTCGCGGTGTGGGCGGCGCAACAGCGCGTGGGGCTGTTGCACTGGATTCCGATGCCGGGCTGGGCGGCGGGCGTCGCGGGATTTCTGCTCATGGATTGGGCCTACTACTGGTGGCATTACTCCACGCACGCCGTGCCGTTCCTCTGGCGCTTTCATAACGTCCACCACACCGATCTCGATCTCGATCTCACCACAGCCGCGCGTTTTCATTTCGGCGAGATTTTTTTCTCGATCCCTTTTCGCATCGCCGCCGTCGCGCTCTTCGGCATCACGCCTCTCACTTACCTCGTCTTTGAAATCGTCTTCGAGTCCGCGTCGCTCTTCCAGCATTCCAACGCGCGCCTTCCGCTCGCTCTCGAGCGGACGCTGAACCTCGCCCTCGTTACGCCGCGCATGCACGGCATCCATCACTCCATCGTCCGCCGCGAGACGGACTCAAACTGGGGCACCATCTTCTGCTGGTGGGACCAGCTCCATCGCACGCTGCGACGCGATGTGCCGCAAGACGCGCTCACCATCGGCGTCGCGGCGTTTCGCGACGAGCGCGAACTGACCTTTGCCCGGCTCTGGGCGCTTCCTTTTTCCAAGCCGCGCGATTGGCGGCTCCCGGATGGCACCGTTCCCGAGCGCGCGCCGGAGCCTGCTCAACATCTCGCGCCATGAATTTCTCCCGCCCAAAAATCTGGCTCTGGCTCGCGCTCGCGTTGGCGGCGGTGGCTTCGCTGCTCGCCTGCCAGAGCGTGCGGTGGGCGATCGTGAAGACAAAGATCCGGAGCGACTTTCCGGACGTGCCCCGCATCGGCACCGGCGCGCTCGCGGCGTGGCTGGGCGATTTAAAACGCGAACCGCCACTGCTGCTCGATGTCCGCACTCGCGCGGAGTTTGAAGTGAGTCATCTGGCAAATGCGCGCCGCGTGGAACCAGGCTCCGATCCTGTCGCGCTCGCGCTGCCGCGAGACCGGCCCATCGTGGCCTACTGCTCGGTCGGCGCGCGCTCGAGCGCCTTTGCCGATGGGCTCTTGAAGGCGGGCTACGAAGATGTGGCCAATCTCGAGGGCTCGATCTTTCAGTGGGTGAATGAAGGCCGGCCCGTGGTGCGCGGCGGGCATCCCACGGAGACGGTGCATCCTTTCAATGCGCTGTGGGGCACGCTCGTTGATAAGGCGCACCACGCGGATGCGCCGCCGCCTTGAGGAGCCATCCGCGCGACGGGGACGTCGCCACTACGGCGCGTCGCCGCTACCGCATCAGCAGCGCTTGTCTGGCGCGCTTGATCTCGCGGTTGATCTTGCGGTGAAAGTGCGCGGGCATCCCCGTCATCCGGCGCGGCAGAATCTTGCCGCTCTCGGTCACGAACTTTTTCAGGATTTCGGGATTCTTGTAGTCGATGGCATCGATGATGACGTCGATGCGGCGCCGCGGCATGATGCGGTTGGCGCGGCGAAAATTGGAGCGGCGTTGCGGGGTCTTCGGTTGCATGGCTCTGTGCGGTTACCTGGTCTCCCGATGCAACGTGTGGCGTTTGAGATTCGGGTTGTACTTTTTCTTCTCGAGCCGGTTGGGTGTGTTGGGGCTCTTCTTGTTGCGCGTGGAGATGTAGCGCGAGACGGGCTTGCCGAGGGCTTTCGCCTCCGTGCATTCCAGGATGATGAAATCGCGGGCCATGATGAGTTACTCCTTTTCTTCCTTCGCTTCGGTGGCGGGTTCCTCCTCCTCGCCTTCACCTGGCTCCTCGTCGGTGAGACCGAAGAGCGAGGTCACCGGCACGCGGGTGCGGCTGACTTTGTTTTGCTTCTCGAGCTGCGACTGGCACTCGACGGTGTAACGCGCGAATGGCAGCGCTTCGAGACGCGCCTGGGCGATGGCTTTGCCAGTCATCTCGCAAATGCCGTAACCACCGAGATCGATGCGCTTGAGGGCCTGCTCGATTTCGTAAAGCGCATCCTGCTCCTGCGAGAGGAGGCTGAGGGCAAAGTCGCGGTCATACGCATCGCTGCCGGCATCGGCCTGGTGCATTCCAAACGCGCTCGCCTCGCTGCCTTCGGCCCGCGAGCGCAAGTTATCCTTTGCCACGCCGGCCATCGCGTCGAGCAGCGAATCGCGGAGTTGGAGCAGGCGGTCCTTCTGCTTCACGAGGAAAGGCGTCATCTTCACTTTCACCTTCGGCTCGCTGCCGTTCGCGCGTGCGGGAGGTTCGGTTTTTGCCGCGGCTTTCGGAGCGGGCTTTTTTGCGCCGTTGACCTTGGCCGGCACTGCTTTCGCAGGTTTTGCTTTCGCAGGTATTGCTTTCGCGGGTCTTGCCGCTTTCACAGCTTTCGCAGGTTTCGATTTCTTCGCAGCCTTCTGAAGTTTCACGAGCTTCTTTGCCTTTGCCTTTGCCGCAGATTTAGTGGGTTTCGATTTTGCCATATGAAAAGGGAGAATTTCTGGGGATGCGGTGTGCTCGGGAAAATGAGGGGCGCTACTTAAGGGTTCCCGCCAAGTGGCGCAAGCGGGAAAACCCACTTTCTTTCCGCTCTTTTTTCATGAGCTCGCGCTCGAGTAGCGGCGCAGCGCAAAGAGCCAGAATGCGCGGCTCGCCACGGCCACGAAAAGGGTCACCGCCGCGAGTTGCGCCAGCCCCTCCCACGGCGATTCGAGCGCGCGAGCCAGCGTGCGGGCGGGCACATTGGCGACGATGATGACGGGGATGAGGTAACTGAAGATCACCTTGAAGGCGCCGCGAAACACCGAGTCAGGATACCGCGCGATGTTAAACACATTGTAGTAGCCGTAGATGAGGCCCTGCGCGCGGACGATCCAAAAGGCGACCGTGGCGAGGCAGAAAAGCACCGCGTAATGGACCACGATGCCGAGCGCGATGGCCGCCGCGTAAAGCACCACGCGATGCGGAAGCGGCGCGACGTGCAGCTTCGCGAGCGAGAAGGCGACGATGGCCACGCCGACGAGCGCATTGACCACATTGTCCAAGCCGAAGCGCCGGCAAGAGACCGCAAACTGCGCATCGACCGGCAGCAGCAACATCAAGTCGAGCCGCCCCGTGCGGATGAGTTCCGGCAGCTCGGCGAGGTTCACATAAAAGAAAGCCTGGAAAAGTTGGGACGTGATCTGGTGCGTGCCGACCAGCAGCACGCACTCCCACTTCGACCAGCCCGCGATATTATCGACCTGCCCGTAGAGCACCTCGAGGAAGACGATCTGCCCAACAAACCACAGCAACTCGACCACCATCCACAGCGTGAAGTTCGCCTTGAAACTCATCTCGCGGATGAGCGAGTTGCGGATCATCAGCCAGTAGATTTCGAGGTAGCGGGGGATGTTGAGTGATGAGTGTTGAGTGTTGAGCGGCGCATGTTCGTCTTCCACACGCGCACGGTAGAAGGCGCGCCACTCCCCTCTCAATACTCAACTCTCCCCACCATTGGTCTAACAGCCGCGATGCCTGTATGGATGCGCGATGCGACCGTCCAGGCAATCGAAGCCGCCATCGAAAAGCTCGCGCCGGAACGATGGCGACGCACGCTGGGCGCAGATCAATTATGACGTATCACGCTCTGTCCACCGAGTGGAAGGCCGTGAGCACGGAGCGGCTGATTCCAAGCTGCCGCTGCAACGCTTGCGCTGCCGCCTCACGCGGAGCCCGCAGCCTCGCGCTCAAGCGGCAGCCTGGAGGCAGCCGCTCCGAAGACCGTCCATTTCTCGGCGTCTCACCGTGTAGATCGTATATGACTTTCTTCCCATTCATCCCCCAAAGGCCTGATACTTCCGCACCCCGCGCGACCACATCGCGCGCGCGCACAGCCACAGGAGCACGAGCCACGCGGCTTGGATCGCGAGGCCTCCTACGAGTGCCGCGCCGCGCACGCGCTCCATGCACACTTGGGCGGGGAAGAAGAGCTCGTAGGTGAAGGGCGACCACTTCACGAAACCGGCGAGCCACGCGGGCATCACATCGAGCGGGAAGATGTGGCCGCTCAGAAAGTACTCGAAGGAAAACACGATGAAAATGATCGTGGAAATTTCCAGCACCCAGAACGCGATCATCGCCAGCGAATACGCGATGAAAAACTGAATGCCCGCCGCCATCGCTGTAGCAGCGGCCATCGCCGGCCAGGTGATGCCGTGCACGGGCCAGCGGATCGCGTCGCGGAAAATCCACGCGAGTCCCACGATGGGCAGCAGCACGACAGCGATGTAAAGCAGGCGGTAGCTGGCGTAGAGCGTGAAGCGATACGCGAGGTAATTCATCGGCTTGGTGAGAAACGAACTGATGCGCCCGTCGCGAATCTCGCCGGCGATCTGCCACTCGTCTTCGGTCGGCGTGATGAGATTGTCGATGAAGATCACGAGCAGGAAATAGAAGATCATTTCCTGGTAGTCGTAGCCCACGATGTCGCCGGAATCGCGCGCCTTGAAGATCGCTTTCCAGAGATAGACGGTGCCGATGAGCGGCACGACTCCGAAGATGGATCGGAGCAGAAAATTCCAGCGATAGACGAAGGTGTTTTGCAGGCCGACGTCGAAGACCTTGAGGTAAGTGTTGAGCGTTGAGAGTTGAGAGTTGAGTGGCGCTCGATCTTCGGGCACGCGCGCAACCTAGGGAGCGCGTCACTCAACTCTCAACACTCAACTGAGCCGCCAAGCGAATCGCCGCGATCATCGAGTCGGCGCGCGCGATCCCCTTGCCGGCGATCTCAAAGGCCGTGCCGTGGTCGGGGCTGGTGCGGGGGAAGGGCAGGCCGAGCGTGACGTTTACCCCGGAGTCGAAGGCGTAAAGCTTGAGCGGGATGAGGCCCTGGTCGTGATACATGCAGAGTACGCCGTCGAATTCGCCGCCCGCCGCGCGGTGGAAGACGGTGTCGGGCGAGAGCGGTCCGGTGAATTCGGCGCCGTCGCCCCACTCGCCGCGCAACAGCGTCGCCGCAGGCTCGATGATCTCGATCTCCTCGCGCCCCAGCGTGCCGGACTCGCCGGCGTGGGGATTGAGCCCGGCGATCGCGATGCGCGGTTGCGCACATTTCCACCGCGCGAGAAATGCCGCGAGCAGCCCGCCCACCCGCACGATCTCTCCCGCCGTGAGTAGCGCAGCCACGTCGCGCAGCGGCACGTGCGCCGTCACTAGCGCCACGGTGAGTGCGCCTCCGGTGAGGCACATCGCAAAATTTTTCACGCCACTGCGTGCCGCGAAAAATTCCGTCTGTCCCGGATGCTCGAAGCCCACGGCCTGCAAGCGCGCCTTGCTCACCGGCGCCGTCACCACTGCGGCGATTTCACCGGCGCTCGCGAGCCGCGCGCTTTCCTCCAGTGCGTCCAGCGCCGCGCGCGCACTCTCTGCCGTCGGCTCTCCGGGGCGCGCCGCCCCGCGTTGGCCGATCACGCTATACTTAAAGCGCCCATTGAGTTTCCCCGAAGAGAGCGCCGCCTCCACGATCTCCGGCCCGATCCCCGCCGCATCGCCCCGCGTGATGCCGATGACTTTCGCCGTCGCGCCGGACGCGCTCACTAAAACATTTTGATGAACGCCTTCTTGCGCAGCTTGGCCAGCCACTCTTGCTGCGCTTTCTGGCGCTCGTGCTGCAGGAGGCGTTTTTCGATTTCGTCGTGCACTTCCTTGAGCGGCTTTGTCGTCGCCGGCTTCCTGGCTTCGACGGAGAGAAGATAATAATTGCCGCCCATCTCGATGACGTGGCTCACCTGCCCGGGTTTCATCGAGAAGACGAGCTTGGTGAGCGATTCGTTGAGCGTGCGCCGGTTGATCCAGCCCCAATCGCCACCCGACTCCTGCGTCGTGTCCTCCGAGTACATCCGAGCCAAATCCTGAAATTCCGCGCCGCTCGCGATCTTCTCCCGAATTTCCTCCATCATCCTTTTGCGCGCGTCGCCTTCCGTGGATTTTTTCAGCACGATCATTCGCAGCTTCACCAGATCCTCGCTCGTGTACTCCGCGGTGTGCAGCCGGTAATCCTGCGCGATCTGCGTCTCCGGGATGATGCTGCTGTTGCCCTTCATCGCCGCGCGCCGCATCTCCTGCACGATGATGACGTCCTTCTGCTGCTGTCGGAATTTTTCGAGCGTGTAGCCCTGCGCCGCCAGCGTGCGGAGAAAGGCGGCGCGGTCGTTGCCGAATTCTTCGCGCACGATGGTCTGCACGCGCTCGTCGATCACATACTCGGGAAGCTGAAATTTGTTCTTCTTGAATTCAGCGAGGATGAGCTGCCGGTCGATGAGATCGTTGATGGCCTGGAGCCGGATTTCTTTAATTTTCTCGGCAAGCTCCGCTCCGCCTTTGAGTTGATCGCGCGCGGCTTTTTCTTTCGGTCCCACGAGCTCGCGCACTTGGGAAAAAGTGATGACCTCCTCGTTGACGAGCGCAGCGATGCCATCGAGCACCTCCTGAGCGGAAGCCACGGCGGCAAAGACGCAGAAGGCAAGCGTGCGGATGAGAACCAAGTGCGTCATCGGGTCGAGGGCGTGAACGCTAGAGTCGATGATTTTGAAGTCAAGCGTGGCGGGGAAATTGAGAGAGCGCCTCACTCTTCTTGAGCAGGAAGACAGGAAAACAGGTGTTCGCCGATGCGGCGCTCGCGATAGAGGATGGCGAGGGGCTTCTGTCGCTCATAACGAATCATGCTTTCCGCGAACTCAACTGCCAGCGCCTCCCCATAAACGGATTCGAGAAAGCCCGGTCCGAGTTCCTTGTGAACACAAAATAGCCGCCCCGATGACTCGCCCGGTCAGTTCGTCCTCCCAAGTTTCCTAGCTTCCTGTTTTCATGCTCAATCATTCGGCGTCCGCAATCGCGAGCGCCGCGACGGAGGCGCCGTCTTTCACATAAATTTTCCCGTCCACGTATGCGGGGCTCGTCCACATCTTGCCGCAGACTTGCGCGCGGCCGAGCAGTTCGTACTTCGCGGGGTTGGCTTTTACGAGGGTGAGTTCGCCCGTCGAGTTGAGTACGAGCAGTTTGTCGTTGACGGCTGTGATGCTCGCGTAATCCGCGAGCCCCGGCTGCGCCCAGAGTTGTTTGCCGGTCTCGAAGTCCAGGCACGTCAGGTCGGTCTTCGAGCCGGGGCCGAGCGTGTAGAGATATTTTCCGGCGAGCGTGGGCGTGCCGATCACCGTCTTGCACGCCAGGTTTTCCCACACTTTTTCCAGCTTGAATGCGCCGCCGCTCTTCACGACCCGAAACTTCACCGTGCCGAGGCTCGTAGAAGCGACCGTGACGGTGTCGCCCGAAATGACCGGGGTGCAGGCGTGGCGCTTCGCACCGGTCTTGAGCGGCTCGCGCCACAGGATTTTTCCGGTGGCGACATCCACGCCCATGAGCGCATCGGCGGTGAAGTGCACGGCCTGCCGCACCCCCGCCAGCGTTGCCACCATCACCGAGGAATAGGCGGTGTTGTCGTTGCCCGCGCGCCACTTTTCCTTGCCCGTATTTTTGTCGAGACACACGAGCGTCGCGCCTTTGGTGCCGCCCACCGCGATGAAGACGCGGTCGCCGTCGATCGCCCCCGAGCCGTCGTTGCCGTGCCGGCGCGAGGCCGTTTCTTTTGCTTCTGGATCGTTGCTCCTGTTGCCGAGGAAGGTCACTCCGTAGTCCTTTGCAAAGCTCATCTGCCACTGCGTCTTTCCATCGGCGAGGGCGATGCAGCGAAATTCTCCGCCGCTCGACTGCGCATAGACCCGATCGCCGTCGATGATGGGCGTGCAGCGCGGCCCCGAGCCGTAGTTGGAAAATTCCACGAGCGGCCCCACCGGCACGCGCCAGAGCTCCTTGCCCGTGGCCGCATCGAGGCAGTGCGCCGTTTCATTGCCCGACTGCGAATCGAGATACACCAGTTTGCCGGCGGCGACGACCGGCGAGGCGTGGCCATCACCAGCCGCGATTTTCCACAGCACCTTTGGCTCCGCGGAAAGCGAATCGAGCGAATGCTTGGGATCGCTGACCACGCTGTCGCGATGCGGCCCGCGCCACTGCGGCCAGTCAGCCCCGCGCGATGCGGCGAGGCAAAGTGCGACGGTGATGAGGGCGAAAGGAGCGAGGTAAGATTTCATGGCGGAGGGCAAACATGTAGCGCGGGCGGCTGGCGCGACACAAGCAGCGAAGAAGGCGCGAGCCAGCGACATGGTCGCGAGTTTCCGGGAGCGCCCTTTTAAGCGAAAGGCCGGTTTGGAGGAGAGGGCGAGATCGTGGACGGTCCCGCGTCCCCTCCTCCCTCTAAAACGCGGCGCGGAGTTCGGCCTTGATGAAGGGGGCGCCTTCGTCGGTGCGGAAGGCGCGGTCGGTGCGGTGGTAATCGAACCCGCGCTCGAAGGCCCAGCCGCCGCCGATTTCGCCGGTCAATGTGCCGTTGCCAAATCGCAAGCCGGCTCCGGCGCGGTATTCATAGTACTCGAGCACGGCGTGGTTGAGGCGCGCGGGCCGGGTCGGGTCGCGATCGGCGCGGAAGGCGCCATACACGTGCTCGCCACCCACGTAGGCTTCGCAGTGCTCGCTGCACTTATAGATGAGTTGCGCGGTGGGATAGACGGCTTTGATGCTGAAGCGATCGCACACATTCCAGATGAAGCCCGCGGCGGGAAAGATGGGGTAATCCCGAAACTGGCCATATGTGGCGCCGGCAAAGACGGTGAAGTTTGGACCGAAGCGATGGGCAGCGACGATGGTGGTCGGGGAATCGAAATTATCGCCGTCGATATCGTTTTCAAAAAAGACGCCGGGATGAGTCTCGAGGAGGATTGCGGGCTGGCCTTCCACGAGATATTCTAGGGCGATGATGCCGGCGGCGGCCTGGAGATGATTGGGAATGGGGAGACCGCCGGAGTTGCCGAAGTCGTGCCGGGAATAAATGGCGCCCAGGCGCAGATTCCACTCTCCGCAGCGTTCGGTGGGCCAACCTTCGCCGAGGCGGATGCGGTAGCCGAGTTCGAATTCATTGCTGAAGGCGTCTCCGTCGGCATTGCGGATGGGGCCTTGATTTTTGAAATCGCTCTCAAAGGTGTAACTGGTGGTGGCGCGGAAGAGTAGCCGGGCGACGGGGGGGCAGGGTTCGATGACGGCATTCTTGCCGTCTCTGGAGGCGATCATTTCTCCGGCAAAGGCGGGGAGGGCGAGGATGCAGGCGCTGGTGGCGCAGGCGAGGAGTTTCATGGGCGCTTGTCTAAAGGGGTGGCGATGGCGATGGGAAGCGGAAAAGTTGAGTGTTGAATGTTGAATGTTGAGTGTTGGAGCATGACCGAGCGGAAAAAGGTGGAGGCCACTCAACTCTCAACTCTCAACTCTCAACTCTCTCCGCCCGCATGAATCCGCGAAAGATCCAACGCGCCCTGATCTCGGTTTTCGACAAGGCCGGCCTAGTGCCTTTTGCCCGCGAACTCGAGCGCTTGGGCGTCGAGATCGTCTCGACGGGCGGCACAGCCAGGTTGCTCGCGCAGGAGGGCGTAAAGGTGCGGGAGATTTCCGATTTCACCGGCTGCCCGGAGATCCTCGATGGGCGAGTAAAGACGCTGCATCCCAAGGTGCATGGCGGCCTGCTCTTCCTCCGGGAAAATGAGGGCCACGTGGCGCAGGCGGCGGAGCACGGCATCGCGCCGATCGACCTGGTGGTGGTCAATCTCTACCCCTTTGAACAAACCATCGCGCGGCCGGGAACCACGCTCGAGCAAGCCATTGAGCAGATCGATATCGGCGGCCCCTCGATGCTGCGCAGCGCGGCGAAGAACTACCGCTCGGTCACCGTGGTGGTCGATCCCGCGGATTACGACGACGTGCTTCGCTCGATGGGCGACAACGAGGGCGCCACCACCCTCAAGCTCCGCGAGCGGCTGGGCATCAAAGTCTTTATGACCACGTCGGGCTACGACGAGGCGATCGCCAATTACCTCAACAAGGAGCAGGAAACCACGTGCTCCTTTTCCATCTCCCTGCCGTGCGTGGCGCGGCTGCGGTACGGCGAAAATCCGCACCAGACCGGCGCGCTCTACGGGGCGTGGGACGAGTATTTCCAAAAGCTCCACGGCAAGGATCTCTCGTATAACAACATCCTCGACATCACCGCCGCCTCCGAGCTCATCGACGAATTTTCCGAGCCGACCCTCGCGATCCTCAAGCACACCAATCCCTGCGGCGTGGGCAGCGATACGGACCTGCGCGCGGCTTGGGACAAGGCCTTCGCCACCGACAAGCAGGCTCCCTTCGGCGGCGTCA
Source organism: Chthoniobacterales bacterium (assembly GCA_038238555.1). Lineage (GTDB taxonomy): Bacteria > Verrucomicrobiota > Verrucomicrobiia > Chthoniobacterales > Chthoniobacteraceae > JANNXQ01. The sequence continues at coordinate 10,534 of JBBRXP010000176.1, forward strand.
TCATCTGCAATCGGCCGCTCACGCTGCCCGTGGCCAAGGCCATCGGCGGCATCTTCAGCGAGGTCATCATCGCGCCGGATTTCGAGGCGGACGCGCGAGCTCATTTGCAGAAGAAAAAAAACTTGCGGCTCATGAAAAAGCTCGCGCCGCCCAAGCCCGCGAATCCCGAGGACGAAGTGCTGGTGCGCTCGGTCGCCGGCGGCGTGCTCGTGCAGAGCCGCGACGAAGCTCCGGCGGGAAAATTGGAAGACAATGTGGTTACGCAACGCGCGCCGACGCCCGAGGAGCTGGCCGCGATGCGCTTTGCTTGGCGGGTCGTGAAGCACGTGAAAAGCAACGCCATCGTCTATGCTGCGGCCGATCGCACGCTGGGCATCGGCGCCGGGCAAATGTCGCGCGTGGATGCCTCGCGAATCGCCATCTGGAAAGCGGCCGACGCCGGGCTCTCGCTGAAAGGAAGCGCCGTGGGGAGCGACGCCTTCTTCCCGTTTCCCGACGGCCTCATCGCCGCCGCCGAAGCTGGCGCGACCTGCGCGATCCAACCCGGCGGCTCGGTCAAGGACGCCGAAGTCCTCGGCGCGGCCAACGAGCGGAAGATGGCGATGATTTGCACGGGCGGCCGGCATTTCCGGCATTGATGGGGAGTGGAGAGTTGAGTGGGGGGAATGGGGAGCGTGGCGCAGGCATCCCTGCCTGCGGCGGTCCGACAAGCATCCTGCTTGCCGAGCCCGGCATCGAGTGAGTGTGAGAGTGAAGCCAGGATTGACCCCCAGAGTTCCCTGCCGTGTAGTGTGTCGAATTCTCGAACCGCTGGCGATTCGCCCGAACATTGAACGCGCTCCACAAACTTTGGCTGCCTGCGTTGGCTCTCGCGTTACTTGCCGCGGGACTGCTTTGGATTTCGCAACCGCGCAACGAGCAAGGCCAATCCGTTCCACCAACGGCAGACGAGCCGGTGGCCGTGCCTTTGGATCCGGCCCCTGCATTAGTCAGCGAACCCATCAAGCTCGAAAGCGCGGAGACCGGCCCCGAGATACCCAAGCCATCGCAGGAGCCCGCGCCCCTTTCGGTCGATGAGCGCAATAAGGAGGTCGATCGCGAACACATGCGGCTGCTGCACACGGGCATTTTCGAGTTCTACAAAGTGCACGGACACTTTCCGGAATATCTCTCGCAACTCGTGCCGGAATTTGTCGATGCCAGCGCTCTGTATTCTCCGCGATCCAAGAAGGCCGGGATGAACGCCATGCTGCGGGATCACGCGGACCCGGGCAATGCGCGGCCATCTTACGGCTTTGAGTTCAGCAACGTTCCGTTTCGGGACGGGCGCACTTTTGCCGAAATCAAAGAAGTCCAGCGCGCGGAGTGGGGCGATGCCGTCCCGATCTTGCGCGCCTTTGGCTACGACAAGGTGATCAATATGTCTTACGGCGGAGATTTGTACGAGACGGCGCTGAACTGGGAATGGGATCCGGCCACCCTCGATGTCGTGGCCGCGAGAGGCTGGGGCGCGGGCCTCACCGAGGGAGAGTTCACCGAGGTGCGAGTGCTCGGTGCCAATGGGCAGCCCGTTTCCAATGCGCCGGTGTGGGCCGATGGGCGCAACTACTCCTTCGATTTGCCGAACCGTTTTTTCCTTACCGACGCGAACGGCATCGCGAGAATCCCGCTGGGCGCCGATCTCGACCGGACCCAGTTGGTCTTGCGCGTCGAGGGAAATGGGATCGCCTCGCCCGCGGTCGAGTTTCCTCGCGGCCAGCCGCCCGAGCGTTACGAGCTCAAAGCGGAGCCGGCGCGGACCGTCGGCGGCCAGGTGCTCGATGCCGCGGGCAAGCCGCTCGCGGACACATGGGTTTATTTGAAACGTTCCGCAACCGGCCCCGATGGCGGAGCCGGCGAAGCTCCTGCGGCAAGTCTCGGCGTGGTCAAGACCGATGCCTTCGGCCGATGGACTGCAAGCCTCC
>JBBRXP010000177.1:0-12487 GCA_038238555.1 Chthoniobacterales bacterium
CACCGCCTTCCACCACGCGCCGCACGGCCAGCCGCCGGAAATGTTCACTCGTCTTATGGTCCAGTTTGCGTCCGTCCGTCTTTGTCATGCTCAATAGCTAACACATTATTCAGTGTAGTCTATCCCAAAGACCTGTCAGTAAACGGTATGCTTTGGCGTAGTCCCAAACAATTGGATCGTCGGACTCGTGGAGTCTGACCGTGCGCACATGAATGCTATCGGGATAAAGGTCTGCTAACAGCCGCGGCAGCCGTGGGGAGAGGTTGTGGTCAAAGAGCAACTTCATCCCGGCAGCGTTGCAAGCCTCCGCTCACGGTCGGCTGCAAACGCCAAGCAGGCGCGAATATCGGTTTCGGTAAGGTCGGAAAAGTCGGCTAATATCTCTTCGTGGGTCATCCCGGATGCCAAGTACTCCAGAACGTCGGTAACGGTAATCCGCATCCCCCTGATGCAGGGCTTGCCGCTACGCTTGCCCGGTTCGATCGTGATGATGTCGTGATAGTCCATTCGTGAATTGTATCGCATCAAGGGACTTCGACAAGCGTTGCGAAAGCAGTGTGCTCAGCGTGCAATCGGGATGGTTTTTGGCCGGTCTTCGGGGCGGAGCTACGCTGCTGACGTCGCTACGATACTTTGGTCTGCGGGGTCGCGGTGGAACTCGCTCGGAAGCTGAGTGGACTCGGCGCAGATACGGGGCATGGATTCAAATCCGAAGTGCAACAGATCGGATTTGGAGGCGGAAAAGAGGCGGTTGGTTCGGGGGGGAACATGGTTTGGAGGGGCAGGTTATGAGCGAACCGGACAGAACTGACCCAGCAGCAGTGCGACATGATCGGCGATCAACTCACCCCCCGGAGTCCGCAAAAGACATGGATAACAAAACCCCGCATCAGTGCTTCTATTGTCACTAACTTATGTTGCACTTCAAAGTTGAAGCCAAGCGTTGCGGTCATGTGGATTTCTTTCGCGCCCCCTTCTTTGTTGCTGGCTTGCCTGTGAATTTCTTCGTGATGGCGTCCGTCACTGCTGCGACGACGATGGGAATGACGACCTCAACGACTCGCGCGGCAATCTGAGCGATGTTTGTTGGTGGTTTGCGGGGCATGGAGTTGACGCGGTGTGCTCTGGGTAATGAACACTCAAGAACTCTGTCGCGCCCACAATGAGAGAGGCGAGATTGTCGCTGTCGTAATGAAAAGTGACGCTGGCAAAGTGTTGGCGTTCGGTGATGTGGCTGCGGCGCGGAAAGCGAATGGAAGAGGCTGGCTACGATGCGAACCACAATCCGACGGCGGGCTCGGAAGATGGACTGGCCCGAAGCTCGAAGCTGTTCGGTGGGTAGCCGATGCTGCTGGCGTGAATGGACTGGCCGAGCTGCCACGCTGCGGCGATCGCATGGTGCTCGGTCTGGATAAGATACTTGCCGCCGTCGCTGAGCCAAACGATCGCTCCATTCGCCTCCTTCTTGGTGACAGTCAGTTGACGGTAGCTCATAAATTGTGGTGTCCAAATCATTCGGTTACAGGAAGCGCGTAGCAACGGCTAACGACTCAAGCTCAGCGACTGCTGAGCTTGGAGTCGTTAGGCGACTCGCCGCACCTCCTGTGAAAGCTACGTTAGAGAATCCCGATTCAGCAACGTTCGACGTATGCCTCAAACTCCGCAGCCATCCCGGTTATACCCTGCGCGTGATCACCGAGCCTGGTCGTGAGTCCAGATGGGCACGTAGTTGAACCATTGTTCGGGATGGGGGCGGATGATCGACTCAAAAATCGTGGCGATGCGCTGCGTGCTCTCCGCGAGCCCGCTGCGCGCTGAGGCTTCGCGTTTCATCGAGATGGGAGGATCGGCGAAGGCGGTGTAGCGGTCTCGCTCGTTGAGCAACACGAAGGCGGGCACCACCGCGGCGCCGGTGTGGTGAGCAAGAAGCGCGGGGGCGGTGGAAAATTCGGCGCGCGCTCCGAAAAAATCGACGGCCGTTCCGCTGCCGGCGTAGGGGCGATCGACGAGCATCGCCACGCACTCGTTGCGGCGCAGGGTGTGGACGAGCTCGATGAATGCAAACTCGCGGCCCGGCCCCACAGCCACTGTGCGGATGCCGAGGTGGCGACGGAAGGCGTCGCGCCACCGGGTGAGTTCGGTGCTGGGTTCGTCGAGCGTCACGACCGTCATCGGCAGGCTGAGTTGCGCGAGCAGGATACCGCCGAGTTCCCAGTGACCGAGATGCGCGGTGACGACGATGACGCCGTGCCCGTGTGTGCGCGCTGCGGCGAGATATTCGCGGCCGCGCCACTCGTCGAGGAGCAAGGAGGCGCGATGGCCGGAGTCGAGGCCCGCGCAGAGAAAATAGTCCGCCAGCATGCGGCCGAAGTGCGCGACATTTTCCGCGCACACCACATCAAGCGCGCGCGCGTCGAGGCCGGTCACGCGCTGGAGGTTGGCCCGGAGAATGGCTTGCACGCTGGGTTTGCGGCGATAGACCGCAAGCGCGATGCGCGGCGCCAGCCAGTGGGTAAGGCGCCGCGGCAGGAGTTGGGCGCAGACGAAGCCGAGCTTGAAAAAGGCGGTGCTGTAGAGCGCGGGCGAATGACGAATGACGGAATCCTTCGGTGGCTGATCGTTCGTCATTCGTCATTCGTCATTCGTCATTTTCCAAACACAAGCGGGCAGGATGAAGCAGAACGTCGCCAGTAAGCACCACCCGACGCCAAACGCGCACACTACGCCGAGGCCGCGCAGCGAAGGATTCTGCGAGGTGATGAGCGAGCCGAACCCGGCGACGGTGGTGAGGCCGCTGAGCAGCACGGGCTTCATGATGGAGGCGAGTTCGCGGCGCGGATCGGGCGCGCGCATGGCGATGGCCACGTAGATGCCGTAGTCCACGCCGACGCCGAGCACGAGGGGGAAGGCGAGCACATTGAAGAGATTGAGTGGCACGCCGAAGAGCTTGAGCGAGGCGACCATGGCGCCGACGCTGAGCGCGAGACTGAGCATGAGCACCACGATGGGAAAGGCGCGCCGGAAGAGGAAGAGGAGCAGGGCGACATTGAGCGCGATCATCGTGGCGGTGAGCGTGACGAGCCGGCCCTTCGCCCACGGCACGAGATCCTGCAGGGTGTAGCTCCAGCCGGAGATGTGCGCGTCCACGCCGGGCACGGTGAGCATCTCGCGCAGTTGTTCCTTTTCCTGGAAAGAGCTGAGCGTCTTCGCCGGGACGACATACGCGACGCCCACGTTTGGGCTGCGGCCGAGGAAGTGGTCGATGATAAACCACGACGACGAACTCTCCGGCAGCGAGCGCTGCCAATCGAGAGGGCGCAAATCGCCAGCCGCGATGGCGCCGAGCGCGTCGAGCAGCGAGAAGGCGGAGGCGAAGGAATCTGCCGGCATGCCTTCGCGATCGAGGGTCGCGGCGAGCGCTGCGCGCAGCTCGGGAAAGCGCATGGATGCCAGCTTCGCGGCATTTCCCTTCACCCGCTCGGGCGAGAGTGCAAAGGCCGCGGGCGACGTGGCGCTCTTGATCCGTCCCTGCTCGACGAGCGCGTTCCACGCTGACTGGAGATGGCTCCAGCTCCGGTGAAAATCCTGCGCGTCCTTTGTCTCGACGATCACCAGCACCGGCTCGGCTGCCGCTGCCAGCCGGCTTTGGATGGCGCGCAGCGCGGCGCCGGCGAGACTGTTTTTGGGCTCGAGCGATTTCGGGTCGGCCTCGAAGCGGATGCGCCCGACGGGGAGGAAGCAATACGCGGTGAGCGCAAGCAGCAGCGCTGTGGTCGCGAGAAAAAGGCGGCGCGGATGCGCGAGTGCGAAACGCAGGAAACGCCCGACGCCGGCGCGCAGCCAATCGTTGGACCGCGGCTCGTATTTTTTTCCGATGAAGACGAAGAAGACCGTCATCATGAGCGCGCCCGCCACCAGGATGCCGCACGCGATGAGCACGCCGAGTTGCGCGAAGCCATCGCATCCACTCAACAGCAAACACAGGAACGCCGCCGCGGTGGTGAGCGCGCCGAAGATGATGCCGCTGCCGTGATGGCGCAACGCAGCGGCGATGGCGGTCTCGTGGCTGTGGCCGTCGTCGCGCTCGGATTGGTAGATGCCGTAGAGCATCATGCCGAAGTCCACGCCGAGCCCGACGAGGATCGAGCACAGGCCGATGGTGATCATGTTCAACTCGTGAAAGAGCAGCGCACCGATGGCGACTGCGATCACGCAGCACAGCAGCAGCACGTTCATGATGGCGAGGAGCGGACGCACGCGGCGGAAGCCGAGCCAGAAAAGAAGCGCGACGAGCAACGCCGAACTGCCCACCGACGAAATGACATCGCTGCGCATTTTGAGCGACAGCTCGGCGACATAGGCGGTGCGGCCTGTCACGAGCATTTGCGGGCACGGAGCGTTCCAGTCCGCGCAGACGCGGCGCTTAAAATCCTCGACGCGCCGCATCGTGTCCTGGCAGGCGTGCGCGCCTAGATCGGTCTGGCGCGTGACGGCGAAGACGACGTGCAACGCGCCATCCGGCGAGCTGAGCGGCCGCGTGCTCTCGATCGAGAATGAGCCGGCGAGCGGCTTCAGTGCAGGAAAGACGACGCCGAGGGGGTCGGCGCTGAGTTCCCACTCCGCGCGCGGCGAGCCGGCTTCGAATTTTGCGTGGAGTTCCTTGAGCCGCGCTTCCATGCGCTCTGGCGCGAGCTGCGCGACGGTGCGGTCGAACTCGCCGGGTTCGAGATTGAGGAGCAGCGGGACGGCGATGGTTTGCAGATCGCGTGCGGCTTCCGGCGAGTCGCTCGCCTCGGTTGGCAGGCGATCCATCACGCGCACGATCCACGGCTCGCGGCGCAACGCGGCGGCGAAGTGCTCGGTGAAGCCGTCCATGTCCACCGCGCCGGTTTCATCGAGCAGGCCAAAGGTGATCTCGCGCGCCTGGCTAAACTCGCGGTCAAATGTTTTGAAGGCCCGCACCGAATCGAAATGGCGCGGAAGCAGGTCCAGCACATCGCTGGCAAGCCGCACGCGCAGGCCGATGACGAGCACCGCAGCGATGCCGAGGAGCAGCGCCACGCGGAGCCCCCAGCGGCGGCGATTTGTGACGAAGTGGGCGACGGTCCGCGGGAGATCCCGCTCCGTTCCGTGCATCACCATGCGAAGCGGAAGTCCACCGTCGCGCCCTCCGCGGCCACGTGCACGCTGGCGGCGGAGTCCCGCGCGAGCACGGCGCGGGCGCGCTCCCACACTCGATGCGAACCGTGCGCCAGCACGCCTTCGTAGCGCGTGGACCTGCCGTCGCCACGGATGGTGAGCAGCGGCAGCCCCGGCCCTTTGCGGAAGTCGAGCACGAAATCTTTTTCCCCGCGCGTGGTCACCGTCACCTCGCCCACGAGCCTGCGCTTTCTACTCACGTATTTTGCCTGGCCCACGCGCGTCTGCCACGACGCATCGGGCTGTGCAAAGCGGTCCGGCGCGGCGCAGCCGGCGAGCAAGAGGAGAATGACGAATGACGAATGACGGAAGCGCGCCTTCACGCCACGACCTCCACTTCCGCCGCGGGCATCGCCTTTGCCTCGAGCCGCGGGCAGAGCGGCAGGAAGCGCTGGAGAAAGAGCACGAGATAAAAGACCTGCATGCGCCACCACACCGCCCAGCCGCCTTCCAGATTTCCGGCGAGCACGGCATTTACCGCCGGGGCGAGTTGGAGCCGCTCGGTGGGCGCGGTGAAGACCTCGACGAACTCGGGCCGATACCACGCGGTGGCGAAACGCAGATACTTATCCATGAGCCGCTGCAGGCCGCGCTCGTAGCGGCGGAAGAGGCGCGGCCGGCGCGACGGATCCCGCAGCACGGCATCGAGCGCGTCGGCGCATTGTTCGCCGGAATGGATGGCGAGGAAGACGCCCGTGGAAAAAATCGGGTCGATGAATCCCGCCGCGTCGCCCGCAAGCATCCAGCGCGAGCCAGCGAGACGGCGGTTGCGATACGAGTAGTCGCCCACGGAATACACTTGCGTGAGCCGCACCGCATCGCGCATCCGCTCGCGCATGAGCTCGGAATCTTCGAGCGCCCACGCCAGCGAGTCGGCGGGCGATTTTTTCATCCCGCGAAAAGCCGCCGAGTCCATCACCAGGCCGATGCTGGTTCGGCGTTCATCGAGCGGGATGAGCCAGAACCAATGGTCGCGCGCGCGGACCAATCGCGTGAGCGTGGCGTCCATCCCGTGGTCGCGCTGCACATGCTCGTAGTGCGCGTAACAACTGAACTTCTTGAGGTGATCGTAAGTCCTCTTGAGCCCGAGATGCGCGCCTACCACACTCTGCCGGCCGCTGGCATCGAGCAGGTAGCTGGCGCGCAGCATCTCGTCCGAGAGGGTGAGCGTCGCGCCGCCGGCGTCGAACTCGACGGCTTCCACCGCCGCCTCTTCGCGCACTTCGGCGCCGGCTTCCCGCGCGCGATCGAGCAGCATCTTGTCGAATACGGCGCGCTCGACCTGGTAGGCGCTGTGATGGCGGAGCTTGAATCCATTTTTGAAATAAAACTTCTGCACCCGGGAGCCGCAGGCCGTGGCGATTTCGCCGCCGTATTTCGACATCGCGCTGGCATCGAGCCGCGCGCGCACGCCGAGCCGGTCGAAGGTGGTGAGCGAGTAGGGCAGTAGCGATTCGCCGATGTGGAAGCGCGGGAATTTTTCACGTTCCAACACCACCACACGCCGCCCGGCCAGCGCCAGCAACGTGGCCGCAGTCGCCCCAGCGGGCCCGCCGCCGATGATCGCAACGTCGTAATTCTGGCTCATGTGAGCGCGCACGATAGCGGCGCGCAGTGAAAAAAGGAAGCGCGCTGCGGAGCCACGGCGCACAGGATGCGTTTGAGTCAGCCGCTCCGAAAACGCGGAGCGATCGATCCTCGCGCGCCTATTTGCGATGCACAGAAACGGGCGGAGGCGGTGCGGAGCTGGGCGCGCCGCGGCTCCGCACCGCCCTCTGGGTCAGGAACACGACGGAGCGTGTCCCTCAATACGGAAATGCGTTTCCCTCACTGCGCGGCGCGCGCTCGAAACGCCCAGAGATGCGTGGCGGTGCGGAGGTAGATCGAGTCGCCCACGAGTGCAGGCGTGGCGGCGATGGGCTCGGCCAGATCGTTGCGCGCGAGCACTTGGAATTGCTCGCTGGATTTCAAGACGATGACGACGCCGCGAGTCGAGCACACGTAGATGCGCCCGTCGGCGGCGACGGGCGAGGCGTAGTAGTCGCCCTCCGCGCCGAGGCGCTGCTTTTCGTAGAGCATCTTGCCGGTCGCCATCTCGTAGGCGGTGGCAAAGCCGCCGTCGCGCGCGATGAAGAGCCGGCCCTGGTAGGCGAGCGGCGAAGCGACGTATGCCGCGCCGCGCTCGTTCATCCAGACGATGTGCGTATCGGTGATGTCGCCCGTGCCGCCAGGGCGCACGCAGAGGACAGCGTTGCTGCCTTTGCGCATCGCCGCCTGGAGGCCGTCCCATTCGGAGCTTTCGAGCAGGCCGTTGTGGTTGTCGTCGAGGATGGAAAGAAAATCCTTGAGCGAGTTTCCGGCGAGTTCTTCGGCGGAAAGCGCGCCGTCCTTGTTCTTATCAAGGTCCGCGGCCATTTGCGCGAAGTCGGGATTAGGTTCGTTGCGGCTGCCGTTGCTCCACGAGGAGAGGTAGAGATTGCCATCCGCGCCCACAGTCGGCGAGCTGCACGGGTAGGCGGCGAGGCCGCGCACGAGCCAGCGTTCGCGGCCGGTCTTGAGGTCGTAGCCTTTCGCGCGGCCTTCGGCGTGCGTGACCACGCAGCCGTCCCACAACACGGGCGTGCTGTAGCTCGCCTGAAATTCCGCGCGCGGGATGAGCCAGAGCTGTCGCCCGGTCCGCACGTCGAATGCGTAGAGGCCGGCGGCTTTGCCCACTTCATCGCGCAGCAAGTACACCACGCCGTCGTGCAAGATGGGCGAACTGCCCGTGCCGAAGCCTTCGCGCGTTTCGATGGTTGGCAGCGGCGCGGTCCACAGTTCGCGCCCCTCGAGATCGTGGCACACGAGGCCGCACGAACCGAAGTACGATACCACGCGCTCGCCATCCGTGGCGCAGGTGGAGGCGGCGGGCGTGGCGTATTTCTCCAGGAAAGCTTCGAGCTTCTCGTGCCTGGCCACGCGCCGCCACAGGATCGCGCCGTCGCGCCGGCTCACACACAGCGTCTCGAGTTTTCCCTCGGAGAAGCCGGTGAGGAAAATGCGATCGCCGGAGACGATGGGCGACGAACCGCCCGCGGGCAGCGGCGTTTTCCACGCCACATTTTTCTCCGGGCCGAAGAGGACCGGCGGGTTGGCCTCCGCGGCGATGCCCGAGGAATCCGGCCCGCGAAATTGCGGCCACTCCGGGGCAGATGCGCCGGCAGAAGCGCGGAGAAAAATCCAGCATCCAAGAACCAGCGCCAAATGCCTGCGATCTGCGGCTTTGACCTTTTCCCCAAGCAGCCAACGCGAGTCGGCATTTTCTAAAAAAATTTCCGCGTTCATATTGTTCATCGCCCCGACTCCCCGAGCGTCTTGAGTTGCCGGTCCGTCACCAGCCACACGAGTCCCTTTTCACGCGCCTGCTTTTTCACCGCGTCGCGTCGCGCGGCGCTCTTGGGATACTCGATGAGCAACATGGGTTTTTTGGCGGATGTCATGATCTTGAGGTGGCCGAGCACCTCGCTCGTGTGCGCCTTGGGCTGAAGTTTGTCGCCTTCGGTGAAGAGGTCTTCGATTCCGATGCCGCTGATGGCGGCGAGGAAGTCCGCGTGTGCGAGCAGTTGCGAACCGTTCTGCGCGATTACGATCGCGGCTGAATTTTTCGCCCGCGCCCGTGTGGCGATCGTTTTCATCCAGTCCACCATGTCGCGCCGGTAGCTCTGCTTCGTCTCGGGATTTACGCGGTCGTCGATGAAGTTTTTCCCGTCCTGCTCGAAAGTCTCGAACCCATCGACGATGTCGAGATACACGCCGTCGAAGCCCGTCGCCATCGCGTCGTCCACGGCGGAGAGGATGATTTTCTGCCAGTCGGCGAGCCAGTATTTTACGCGGTAGTTGCCCTTCCATTCCGGGTTCACGAGACCGAGGAATGCGGGCGCGCCCGGCGCGGGCCGGCCATTGCGCTGCCACTCTTTGCGCCAATACGCGCGGTAATCCTCCGCCTCGCCGATGGACAGATACGCGATGACTTTGCGCCCCGACTGGCCGGCGCGAATCGCGTCGAGGTCCGAGTGCGACCACGGCGTTTCCGAGTTAAATGCCGCGTCGAGCACGATCCATTCGCGTCCGCACTCGGCGAGCCGCGCCACGGCGGGGGGCTTGGTCTTTGCAAACGAATCGGCCTGCAGAATGTAAGCGAAAGATGCCGGTGCGTCGGCTGCGCGCGTTGCAAGAGAGCAGAGGAGGAAAATGACGAATGACGAATGGCGAATGACGAAATTCCGTCGCCTAGATTTCACGCAGTTCAGGACTGGTTCGTCATTCGTCATTCGTCGTTCGTCATTCCCCGATACCATTCCACGAATTTCGGAATTCCCTCCGCGATCTTCGTCGTCGGCGCATAGTCGAGGAGGCGGCGCGCCTTGTCGATGTCTGCAAAAGTAAGCGGCACATCGCCGGGCTGCTCGGGCATGCGATGGACGATCGCTTTCTTCCCCAGCGCTCGCTCGATCGCGGCGATGAGTTCGCTCAGCGTCGTGGTCTGGCTCTCGCCGAGATTGAAGACCTCGCATCTTTCTCCCTCGTAGCCTAGGCATGCGACGACGCCCTGCAGGATGTCGTCGATGAAAGTGTAATCGCGCCGCGTCGAGCCGTCGCCGAATTGCTCGATGGGCCTTCCCAAGTCGATGGCGCGCGTGAAGGAATGGATCGCCAGATCGGGTCGTTGCCGCGGGCCATACACGGTGAAGAAGCGCAGGCTCACCGTGCGCAGTCCGTAGAGGTGCGAGTAGTTCGAGCAAAACTGTTCGGCGGCCAGCTTGGTGGCGGCGTAAGGCGAGATGGTCTGGTCGATGCGCATGTCCTCGCGGAAAGGCGCGTTCTTGATGACGCCATACACCGAGGAACTCGACCCCGAGATGAAGCGCGCCACGCCGTGCGCGCGCGCTGCTTCGAGCAGATGCCACGTTCCGGTGATGTTCGTGTCGATGTAAAGCCGCGGAGCCTTGATGGAAGGCCGCACGCCCGCTCGCGCCGCGAGATGGATGATCGTGTCGGGCCGCTGCTCGCGCACCACGCGATCCACTGCCGCCGCGTCGCGCAGATCGGCCTCGTAGATGGGCGCGTGCTTTGCAAAAGCCGCGACGTTGGCGCGCTTGATGGCAGGATCGTAGAAGTCGTTGAAATCATCGAGCACACTGACCGAGTGCCCCGCGGGGAGCAGTCGATCGACCAGATTCGAGCCGATAAATCCGGCGCCTCCGGTCACGAGGATTTTCATTTCATCAAGCTAGCGAAGCGCGCAAAGAGCGGGCAAGCCAGAACGCGCCCTACCTCCAAAACGCTGGGGGCCGCTCAAGGACGGCGGCGCTCCGAAGCGACGCCGTCGGAGCGCTGCCGTCCTCGTGCGGGCCTGGCAGATTGATTTCGCGTGCGCGCCGGAGAGACTGCCCGCATGGCGCTCTACAAGTCTCTGAAGGCGGCGTGGAGGCGATGCCCGCAACCGGCCAGGGAGCTTGTTTTCAAGACTGCCGCGCTGCGCAATCTGCGCGTGGCGGTGCGCGAGACACTGGCCCGCTTTGCGCCGCACGAGGAGGTGTACGACCGCGAGTATTATTCGTGGCTCGATGCCGCATCGAGCGCCGGCGCCACGGCGATGGCGCGCGGGATCGACTCGGCCTTTCGACCGCGGAGCGTCATCGACATCGGCTGCGGGACGGGCGCGTTGCTTGCGGCATTCCGCGAATTGGGGGTCGAAGCGCGCGGCTTCGATTATTCCGCGACGGCCATCGAGTGCTGTCTCGCCCGAGGCATCGCGGCCCAGCGCTTGAATCTCGAAGCCGACGCGTTGCCGGAACTGCCGCGCGCGGATGTCGCGGTGAGCTTTGAGGTCGGCGAGCATTTGCCCGCGCGGTTCGCCGATCGTTACATCGCGTGGCTGGCGGAGCTCGCGCCGTGTCTCGCATTCTCCGCAGCCACACCCGGGCAGGGCGGCGACAATCACGTCAACGAGCAGCCGCACGAGTACTGGATCGGCAAAATCGAGCACACCGGATTGCGCCTGCTCGCGGAGGAGACGAAAGCCCTGCGCGCCGCATGGAGGGAAGAGGGAGTCGCGGCGGAATACGCACGCAATCTCCTGCTCTTTCGCCGAGCTGAATTGCCGCGCGGGATGAAACCAGTTGACACCGAAAATCGCGGGTGAGATGAACGGCTCAACGTTCTCACAAAATATGGCAGACGATATTCCTCCTCCCCCCTCGGATTCCGAAGATGCAGTCAAGAGCGATACGATCCGCATCACGCTGCCGCAGCAGTCCGACCAGCCCGTGCAGCAGAAGCGCGAGACGGTGAGGATCAATCTGCCCGGCCGCCCCGCGAATATCACGCCCGCGCCCATGAGCGCACCCACAGCGCCGAAGAAAGAGACCACCAAGATCGTGACCGATGCCGGTGCCGCCGCGCCGCCTGTGCCTGCGCCTCCGAGCTCGGGCAAGCCCTTTATCCCTCCACCGCCCGGAGCGAAACCCCCGGGCGCGATGCCCCCGAGGCCGCCCTCGTTGAGCGGTGCGAATCCTCCGCCCAAGCCGCCGTCGCTCGCCGGCCGCCCGACGCTGCCACTCAAGCCCATGCCCGCCGCCCCCGCTACCTCCGCGGCGCCGGAGGCCGTGATGCAGAAGGCTGCCTCGCCGAAGAAGGAGACCGCGCGCATCCACATCCCGCCGGAAGCCGCAAAAGCCGCGATGCCGAAAGCGACCGTGAAGATGCAAACCACGCAGCCCCTGGCGCGACAGCCCTCCGCGATGCAAGCGGCGCCAGTATTCCAGCCGAGCACCGCGCTGGCGCTGGCTGAAGAGGCGGGACCGGATTCGGCCATGACGATGATGAGCATCGCCGCGCTGATCGTCTCACTCGCCGCGCTGGGACTTTCCTTTTGGGTTTATTCCCAATCGAGCCTGTAACCTTTTTTTTCACTACCGACTCCATGGCCAACGCAAACGTTCTCACCATCACCGACGCAAATTTCCAAGCCGAGGTTCTTCAAAGCGACAAGCCCGTGCTCGTAGATTTCTGGGCGCCTTGGTGCGGGCCGTGCATCCAGCTCGGCCCCGTCATCGATGAGATCGCCGACGCCCGCTCCGGCACCATGAAAGTCGGCAAAGTCAACGTGGACGAAAACTCGCAAATCGCCGGCCGGTTCCGAATCAATTCGATTCCCGCGCTGCTCTTCTTCAAAGGCGGCGAGGTGCGCGACCAACTCGTGGGCCGGGTGCCGAAAGCCGACATCCTCGCCAAGCTCGACGCGCTC
>JBBRXP010000178.1:0-12445 GCA_038238555.1 Chthoniobacterales bacterium
AGTGGGATTCGAGCGCCGCCGGCCACGTGAACGCGGGCGGCGATTACGCGGAGACCGCGGTGAGGGAACTCGATGAAGAACTCGGCGTGCGCACCGTCATCGAAGAAATCGCCGCGCTCCCGGCGAGCGAGAAGACGGGCTGGGAATTCATTCGCCTCTACCGCGCGCGCCACGGTGGACCCTTCCGACTGGCGCCCGCCGAGATCGAGTGCGGCGGCTTTTTCACTCTCGATCAACTCCGCCGCTGGACCGCGCAACGTCCCGAAGATTTCGCGCCCGGCTTTCTCGAGTGCCTCGGAAAAGTTGAGTGTTGAGCGTTGAGTGTTGTGTGTTGAAAAGATGCGCGTAGCGCCATGCCTCCATCGCTCAACCCTCAACTCTCAACTCTCAACTCTCCCATCGACCTCCCGCGCCTGCGTTCCGCGATCCGCGACGTGCCCGATTTCCCAAACCCGGGAATCCTTTTCAAAGACATCACGCCCGTGCTCGGAGATGGCGACCTCTTCAACATGGCCATCGGCTGCTTCCTCGAGGCCACGCGTGCGCACGCCATCGATAAGATTGTGGGCATCGATGCGCGCGGATTTCTTTTCGGCGCGGCAGTGGCTTATGAACTTGGCGTCGGCTTTGTGCCCGTGCGTAAGCGAGGTAAGCTGCCCTACCGCTGCGAGTCCGCCGCCTACCAGCTCGAATACGGCGAGGCCACCGTCGAGATGCACGTCGATGCGCTCGTGCCCGGCGAGCGCGTGGTGCTCATCGACGATCTGCTGGCCACCGGCGGGACCGCGGCGGCGGCCGTGAAACTCATCCGGAAAATGGGAGGCGTTCTCGCCGAGGTGCAGTTCCTCATCGAACTCAGCGCGCTCCATGGTCGGAGGAATCTCGAAGGAGTCCCCATCCGCGCTTTCATCGTTTACTGAGCGTGGAAATCGAAGATCCCAAAACCATCAGTCCTTCTTCTTCTTTTTCTTCGGCTGTAATCCCTGCTGCGCGCGATACTGCGCGATGGCTTGCTGGTTCTGGTACTGCTTTTGCTGATACTGCGACTGCAGCCGGTACTGTTTGATTTTTTGCTCGTTCTCCGCGTGCTGGAGGTTTCCGGCGTACTTGTATTTGGCGATGGCCGCTTCGTTCTCCCGGCGTTGTTGCGAGGAAATGGAACTGCGGCCGTCGCTCCCATGTCCGGAGCGCCGGTCCGAGTAGTAGCGGCGGCCACTGCGGAGGCTGTAGTAGCGGCCGTTGTCGGAGTAGTAGGCGACGCCCGAATCGTAATACGCAGGCCGGCGATCGACGATCACCACATCATCCCGGTAGTAACCTCCCGGATAGTAACCCCGGTTGTAACCGCGGTTGTAACCGCGACCGTAATACGAGCCTTCATCGTAATATCCGCCGCCGCCGCCGCCGTAATAGGCTTCTTCGACGCAGCCAGTAAGCAGCGTCGCGCCGAGGATTGCGGGGAGAAGGAAGAGAGGAGTTTTCATGGGATGGAAAGTTGGCGTGAGATGTTTCGGCTCACAGCGGATTTCTGGCCGTGCGAGAGCGAGGCAAAATTCAAAGCTTGTTCGACCAGCGAGTCTCAAAGCACTCGCTCGCCCGTCTCGGCCTTGAGCAGATCGTCGAGGGTTTCGCGCCGCGAGAGCATCTCCACGCGGCCATCTTCCTCGAGCCAGAGCTGCGGGGCGCGGCCGATGGAATTGTAGTTGCTCGACATCGCGTAGCCGTAGGCTCCGGCGTCGTGAAGCGCGAGTAGATCGCCAGCTTGCGGGCGCGGGAGCATGCGCGGCGCGAGCAGTTCGTGCTCGTCGCGCGTGAAGATGTCTCCGCTCTCGCAGAGCGGGCCGGCCACGACGATGGGCTCGCGCGGAGCGTTGGTGTCTTCGTCGTCGCGGCCCACGATGTCGATCGCGTGGTAGCTGCCGTACATCGCCGGGCGCACGAGATCGACGAAGCCCGCATCGACCATCGCAAAGGTCGCCCCGCCCCCTTTTTCGTTGGTCCGCGTGCGCTTCACGTCGGTCACCCGCGCGATGAGCGTGCAGCCCGGCGCCACGTAGTAACGGCCCGGCTCGATCTCGATGCGCAGGTCGCGCCGCGCCGCGGAGGCGAGGCGCTGGTGGCAGGTTTTGAAAAGATCGCGCAGCGGTTCGATGGGAATCTGCGCGCCGTGCTCGCGGTAATTGTGCGGGATGCCGCCGCCGAGACTGACCGCGGTGAGAGTCGGAAATTTTTTCAACAAGTCCACAAACTCCGCGGCGAGCCGCGTGAGATTGTCGTGCAGCTCCTGGAATTGCGGCCCGCTGCCGATGTGCGCGTGGAGCATCGTGACTTCGAGGCCCGCGCGCTCGGCGGCGGCTTTCGTCGTGAAAAGATCGTCGAGCCAGATGCCGTGCTTCGAGCTGGGTCCGCCGGTGTCGCACGCATTCACGTGGCCGTGGCCGAACCCCGGATTGATGCGGATGGACACCGGCCCGCCGTAGCCGGCGCGCGTGAGATCGGCGACCTGTCCGGGAGAACCGATATTCGGGAGGATGCGATGCTCCATCACGACATCGAGCGCATTGTCGCGGAAGACGTCGCACGTGAGCGCGATCGCCGGCGGATCGTGCCCTGCCGGATGCCCCGCCCGCATCGCGCGCAACGCTTCATTGCCCGACACCGCATCGATCCAAATGCCCGCGCTCTTCATCTCCCGCAGCACCTTCGCAGCCGGGCACGCCTTCATGGCAAAGCGCGCCTGCACGCCGGGCGACTCTGACATAAAGAGCACGTCGCCGATCCGCTGCCGGATCACGCGCGCATCGTAGAGCCAGTAAGGCGTGCCGACTTTCCCGGCGAGCGAATGAAGGAGGACTGGATCGTGGCGCATGAAAGGCCGCGGATGATGCGGGCGAGCCCTGCGCCGATCAAGCGCCACTGCTTGCAATCGCCCGCGCCCGCTGCGAAAACCGCGCGCACCTCACCCATGAAATCCATCGGCGTCGCGATCATCGGCTGCGGCGGCATCACGCTGCAAAATCATCTCCCCGGCCTCGCGCTCTGCGCGGAGACGCGTGTCGTCGCGCTCTGCGACAACAATGCCGCGACGCTCCAGCGCGCCGCCCGCGACACCGGCATCGCTGTTACTTCCACGCACTACGAAGACGTGGTGCGCCGCGACGATGTGCAGGCCGTCATCATCGCCACGCCGAACATCGCGCACGCGCCCATCGCGCTCGCAGCCATCGCCGCGGGCAAGCACGTGCTTTGCGAAAAGCCGCTCGCGATGAACCGCGCCGACGCGCAGAAAATGGCCGACTCCGCAGACGCCGCCGATGTGCGGCACATGACGGCGTTCACTTACCGCTTCGTGCCGGCGATGCGTTATCTGGGCCATCTCATCGCGCGCGGCGATCTCGGCCAGCCGTATCATTTCCGCTCATGCCGCTTGCAGGATTGGGGCGCGCGCCATCTCGGCTGGCGGCAGGTGAAAGCGCTCGCGGGCACCGGGGAACTCGGCGACATGCTCTCGCACCGCATCGACTTCGCGCAGCATCTCGTGGGGCCAATGAAGCGGCTCGTCGCCAATACCAAACAGCTCGTCCACGACCGCGAAGGCCACGCGAGCGATCTCGACGACTGGGTCGCGATCCTCGCCGAATTCCACGCCGGCGCGACTGGTGTGCTCGAGAGCTCCAAGCTCGCGAGCGGCCGCAACGAAAGCTGGCGCTCGCTCGATTCCGTGGAGCTCAATGGCAGCGAATCCTCCTTCGAATTTACCACCGGCAAATGGAACGAACTGATGCACGGCAAACGCGGCGGGCCCGGCCTCGCGCCCCTCGCGGTGCCGCGCGAATTCTGGGTGTGGCCCGGATGCCCGCGCGATCCGAGTGCGGGCGATCCGCTCATCACGTTCCGTTACGATCAGGCCTTCGAATTTATCGACTCGATCCGCAACCAACGCCCGTGCGTCCCGAGCTTTCACGACGGCGCGCGCACGCAAGCCGTCACCGACGCCGCGGTGGAATCCGCTCGCACGCGGCAGTGGGTGGAGTGCTGACCGCGCCGCCGTAGCTGCGAGGTCTCCGTCGCAGGAAGTGCCGGCGTTTGTCTGCCGGACGGCCCCGTCCGGCGGGTTGACCGCGCACACCGGTTCACCGTTGGGTGTGCCGTCCGCGCCACGCAGGGCCGCGCCAACTGCATCGCTCCAGCATAATTAAAAAACCGCAGTCGCCACCGTCGGCGCCGCGAATCACACTGCGCGCATGTCCTCCTTCCATTTTTTCCTCCTCCTCCCGATCGCCGCTCTCGCGCAGCCGGAGGCGTTCGAGGTCGGGCCTTCCGGTAAAGATCAACTCCCGCGCGGCAAGGAGGCGGATGGGATCGTCGGTGATTTCATCCTGCGCAACGACAAGATTGAGGCGCTCATTTCCGGCGATCTTCCGTTGCGGCGCGCGAACATGAGCACCTTCTACGGCGCCGATGGCATCACACCGGGCTGCCTCTACGATCTCGCGTTGCGCGGGGTGGCGAACGACCAGCTCACCGTCTTCTGCCCTGCGGGCCAGCAAGGCGCGGTGTCTTGGGTGCGCGTGACGCAGAGCGGCGGTGAGGAGGCCATCGTCGAGACTGTGGCGACGGCGCCCAATCACGCGGGACTTTCGCGACGGCACGAGTATCGGCTGCGCGACGGGTGGCAGGGCGTGCTCATCACCACGCATCTGCGCAACGAATCCAAAACGCCGATGAAAGTGGCGACACTCGACAAGTGGACCAACTTCAAGCGCACCGGCACTTCGCTCGGCATCGTGTGGGCCGACGCGATCGATCCCGCCGACAAGTGCGGCTACGCCTATGGATTCACCGAGGGCGAGCCGGGGCCGTCGGTCGATCTTGCTCCGGGTGCGGAGGTAAAATTTTCGCGCATCCTCGCGGTCGGCACTTCGTCGCTCGATGCGGCCGGACTCGTCGCGGCGCAACGCGGCGCGACGGGCCGCGTCGCCGGTATCGTGCGCGACAGCCAGGGCGCGCCCGTCACCACGGCGCAACTCGCGATCCGCCCCACTGCCGGACAGGCGCGCGCGCTCGGCATCGGCTACACGGATGGCGCGGGCCACTTCTCGGTCGCGCTGCCACCGGGCGACTACGAGATAGCCTTCGACGACATCGGACGCGAAACCGTGACGCGAAAAATTTCTGTCCAGTCTGGCCAGACCGCCGCCGTCGATACGGCAATGTCGCAGCCCGCGACGGTCGAGTTCGACATCCGCGACGAAGCCGGCCGCTCCATCCCGTGCAAGGCGCAATTCAACATGACGGGTGGCGGCGAGCGCATCGATCTCGGGCCGGAAAATCGCGCGCACGGCTGCGCCGATCAGTGGTTCTCGGAGCGCGGAAAATTTCGTGTGCAGCTCCCTCCGGGCAGCTACCGCATCGTCGTCACGCACGGCATCGAGTACTCGCACCTCAGCCGCGAAGTCACGATCGCCGCGGGCGCGACGTTCGGTTTTGGTGGAACGCTCAAGCGGCTCGTGGACACGACGGGCTGGGTGAGCGCCGACTATCACAATCACTCGACGCCGAGCGGCGACAACACGTGCGGCACCGACGACCGCGTCATCAGTCTCGCCGCCGAGCACGTCGAGTTCGCGCCGACCACCGAGCACAATCGGCTCTACGACTGGCGTCCGCACATCGCGCGGCTGGGTCTTTCCGAATACGTGCAGACCGTGCCCGGCATGGAACTCACCGGCTCCGGCGCGCACTTGAATGCATTCCCCTTCAAGCCCGAGCCCGGTGCTCAAGATGCAGGCGCGCCCGTCTGGAACAAGGATCCGCGCATCTCGGCCATCACGCTGCGCGACTGGCAGGGCGCCGAGCCGGATCGCTGGGTGCAGATCAATCACCCCGACATGGTCGAAGACTTCATCGACCGCGACGGCGATGGACGCGCCGACGGCGGCTTTCACGGATTGGCCACGCTCATCGACGGGATCGAGACGCAGAACGGCCACGGCACGGAGCTGCTCGCCGGCCGGCCCTTTAAGGTCACCAAGGACACGCTCGGCAAGGAGAGCGTGAGCACCATCCGCGAATTCATCTGGCTGCAGATGCTCAACCGCGGCCATCGCTACGCGGCGATGGCTGTGTGCGACGCGCACAGCGTCTGGGGCAACGGCGTCGGCGGCTGGCGCATGTATATGCCCAGCGCGAGCGACGAGCCGGCGCGCATCGACTGGCGCGAACAAAGCCGGCACGCAAAAGCCGGCCACTCGATCCTCACCACCGGCCCCTTTCTGAGCGTCTCCACCGACAGCGGCGCCGGCCCTGGCGACAGCGTGCGCGCCAGTGGCGGCGTGAAGCTGCGCGTGAAAGTGCAATGCACCGACTGGCTCGACATCGACCGCGTGCAAGTGCTCGTGAACGGCCGCCAGCGCCCGGAGCTTAACTTCACGCGCCAGGCGCAGCCGGAAATGTTTGGCGCGGGCGTCGTGAAATTTGAGCGCACGCTCGACGTGCCGCTCAGCGAAGACGCGCACCTCATCGTCGTCGCCGTCGGCGAGAAGAGCGATCTCTCGATCGGCTACGGCAGCAGCGGGCAGGCGAAGATGCGGCCCTTTGCCTACAACAATCCCATCTTCGTCGATGTGGATGGCGGCGGCTTTTTGCCGAACGGCGACACGCTCGGCTGGCCGCTGCCGGTGAAAAAAATCTCCGTCGAGGAAGCGAAACGGATGAGCGCAAAGTAGCCGCGAAAATGAATCCTCAATCCTCCGCCTGGGCGCGCCCGCAGACGCTCGAAGAGGTCGCGCGCGCCGCGACTTCGCTGGCGACATTTCACGAGCATTTGCGCGATTTCCTGCACGCCTTCAAAGCCGCGCCGGGCCGCGAGCGTGTCGCGGTCGAACCGCCCGCGCTGCGCGAAAAGTTTGCGGGCGGCGATCTTGCCGACGCCTACCTCGCGGCGGTCGCGGTCGAGTTGTCTCTCGACCTCGCCTGCGCGCGCCCGGCTTGGGTAAACGAGCCGGGCCGCGTTTTGCCGCGCCCGTGGTTTGCGGCAAAGAGCGACGATCTGCGCGCGGTCCTCCTGCACGAAAGCCCCGCCGGCTTTCGCGAACGGAATTTGTTCGTGAGCGGGAACGCGCTCTCCGTGGCCTGATCATGCCCACGCGCGAAGAAATCCTGGCTGCGTTTTCCGCGCTCAATGAAAAGCTGCGAGCTCGGGACACGCACGGAGAATTGGGCTTGCTCGGCGGCACGGTCATGGTGCTCGCCTTTCGCGCCCGACTTTCCACCAAGGATGTGGACGCAATGTTTTCGCCGACCGGTCCGATCCGCGCGGCGGCTGCGGAAGTCGCGCAGGAACTGGGCTTGGAGGCCGATTGGCTCAATGACGGAGCCAAAGGATTTGTGTCACCGCGGGCGCACTTCGTGGAAGCGGACCTGCCGCGCCTTTCTCATCTCCGCATCACCTACCCGACGCCGGAGTATCTGCTGGCCATGAAGGTGCTTGCCTCGCGCGTCGAGAGCGACACGGAGCGAGGCGACCGCGACGACATTGGAACACTCTGCCAGCTGCTCGGATTGAACGACGCGGAGCAAGTCATGGACATCGTGCTCCGCTACTATTCGCCTGCTCGGATTTCGCCCCGCGCGGTGTTTCTCGTCCGCGAAATTCTCGCAACTCCACCACCACAGCCATGAACAAGACCGCCGTCATTACCGGAGCCGGCAGCGGCGTTGGCGCTGCCATTGCGCTCGCGCTGGCGAAAGACGGCTGGCGCGTCGCGCTGGTCGGGCGGCGGCGCGAGTCACTCGCAGCCGTGGCCGCGCAGGCGCTCGGATCGCTGGTGTGCCCGTGCGACATCGGCGATGCCGCGGCCGTCGCCACGATGGGCCTGCGGGTCCTTGCCGAATTCGGCACGGTCGAGGTGCTCGTGAATGCCGCCGGCACCAACACACCGCGGCGCTCGCTCGAAGTTCTGTCGCTCGAAGATTACCACGCGATGATCAACACCAATCTCAACGGCGCCTACTACTGCGTGCAGGCGTTTCTCCCGCAGATGCGCGCGCGGGGCTCGGGCACCATCGTCAATATCGTCTCGGATGCCGGCAAACAGGCTTCGCCAAAAGCAGGGCCGGGCTACGTGATCTCAAAGTTCGGCCTCGTCGGTCTCACGCAGGCGATCAATGCCGAAGAGCGCGGCCGCGGCGTGCGCGCCACCGCGATCTTTCCCGGCGACATCGACACGCCGCTCCTCGAGAAACGCGCGACTCCACCAGACGCCGCGGCGCGCGGGAAGATGCTGCAACCCGAGGACGTCGCCGAGTGCGCGCTGCTTGCCATTCATCTTCCGCCGCGCGCGATCGTCGAGGAACTCACCGTCCGCCCGCTGTAACTCGCAGCCACTCTCTTATGCGAATCCCGCTGCTCTTCCTCGTCGCCGGTGCCGCCGCTTTCGCCTGCGCCGCAGAGCCCGCCGCCTCCGATCTCTTCACGCGCGAAAATTTGATCGCGTGGTGCGTCGTGCCCTTCGATGCGAAGAAGCGCGGGCCGGAGGAACGTGCGGCGATGCTCGAGGCGCTTGGGTTCAAACATTTCGCCTACGATTATCGCGCCGAGCACGTGCCGACTTTCGAAGCGGAACTCGATGCGCTGAAGCGGCACGGCGTGGCGCTCGATGCGTGGTGGTTTCCCACGACGCTCAACGACGAGGCGAAGAGGACGCTCGCTCTTTTCCAACGGCATGGAGTGAAGCCGCAGCTTTGGGTGATGGGCGGCGGCGCTCCGACGAAGACGCCGGAGGAACAGACGGCGCGCGTGGAAAGCGAAGCCAGGCGCGTGCGCACTATCGCGGAAGCGGCATCCGCACAGGGTTTGCGGGTCGGGCTCTACAATCACGGCGGTTGGTTTGGCGAGCCGGAGAACCAGCTTGCGATCATTGAGCGGCTGCGCGCGGACGGCGTGTCCAATATCGGGATCGTGTACAACCTGCATCACGGTCACGAGCACCTTGATCGCTTCCCCGCGCTGCTCGAGAAAATGAAGCCGCATCTGCTCGCGCTCAATCTCAACGGGATGAGTCGCGACGGGGAGAAG
This sequence comes from Chthoniobacterales bacterium, assembly GCA_038238555.1. Taxonomy (GTDB): domain Bacteria; phylum Verrucomicrobiota; class Verrucomicrobiia; order Chthoniobacterales; family Chthoniobacteraceae; genus JANNXQ01. Next base: position 9,080 of record JBBRXP010000178.1, read on the forward strand.
GCGGGAAAAATTTTGCCGCTCGGACAGGGCGATCTCGATTTGCAGATTTTGAAAACGATCCGGGACAGCGGATGGCGCGGGCTGGTGGGCATCCTCAATCACACCGACGACGACGCGGAGGCGCGGCTGCGGGAAAATCTCGACGGGCTCGATCGACTGCGGCGCGAGCTCGACACGGAAGCCTTCATCATCCCCGCCGCGAAGCCCGAAGAACTCACGCGCGCCAACGGCTGGCCGGCGCCGGAGACCTTCCGCACCTGGACGCGCTCGCTCGGCGGGCCGACCTCGAATCGCTTTTCCGCGCTCGATCAAATCAACAAGTCCAACGTCACGCATCTCGAGGTGGCGTGGACGTATCGCTCCGGCGACGGAACGGCCAACGTGCAGTGCAATCCCATCGTGGTCGATGGCGTGCTATTCGCGCCCACCGCCGGCGGGCACATGGTCGCGCTCGATGCCGCGACTGGAAAAGAGCGGTGGCGCTTCAAGCCCGAGAAGCAGGGCGCGCGGCTCGAAGACGCCACGGCGCGGCGCGGCTTGCTGCACTGGCCCGGTGACGCGGAGCATCCGGCGCGCATCATTTTCGGCGCGGGGAATTGGATTTACGCGCTCGATCCGAAAACCGGCAAACCGCTGGATTCCTTTGGCAGAGCGGGTCGCACGGAGATCCCCACGGCCGCGACGGTGGTCGGCGCGGTGTATCGGCACGTGCTCGTAGTCGCGGGTTATCTCGGCGACGTCTTCGGCTACGACGTGCGCAGCGGCGAGCGGCTCTGGACTTTCACCACCAAGCCCGCCGCCGGCGAATACGGCGCGGAGACGTGGAGCCACATCGAGCTGGGCGCCAATTGCTGGGGCGGCATGGCGCTCGATGAATCGCGCGGCATCGCCTTCATCGGCACGGGTTCACCGAAACCAAATTTTTTCGGCGCGGGCCATCTCGGCGACAATCTTTTTTCCAACTGCGTGCTCGCACTCGACGCGCTCACCGGCCGGCGGCTCTGGCACTTTCAGGAAGTTCGGCACGACATCTGGGACTGGGATATTCCCGCGCCGCCGAACCTCGTCACAGTCAATCGCGAAGGCGTGAAGGTGGATGCCGTCGCGCAAGTCACCAAGCTCGGCAACACGCTGCTGCTCGATCGCGTGACGGGGCAACCGCTTTTCCCCTTCCGCCTCCAACGCGTGGCCACGCGCGGCTTGCCGGGCGATGTGCCCGCGCAATTTCAACCCATGCCGGAACTGCCGGAGCCTTTCTCGCGGCAGGCATTCACGCTCGACGACGTGTCGAAGTTTCCCGAGGCGCAGGCCGTCGCCATGCCCATCGTGCAGCGCGCGAATCTCGGGCCGTATCCTTCCATCGAAGAAGCAAAGCCGACGCTCATGTTCAACATCCACGGCGGCGCGGAGTGGACCGGCGCGGCGGCCGATCCGCGCGGCCGGCTCTACGTGACGGCCAATGAAATCCCGTGGTTCATCACCTGTTTCCGCGACGACGATCCCGCGCCCGCAAAACCGCCGACGCCCGGAGAACAAGTGTACATGAGCATTTGCGTGGCATGCCACGGCGCGGACCGCAAAGGCATCGGCCATGCGCCACCGATGCGCGGCGTGCGACATCGCATGGGCGGCGACGACATTCGCGCGCTCATCAAGACGGGCCGCGGCTCGATGCCACCGCTGCCGCAACTCACCGAAGAACAGATCGCGCCGCTCATCGACTTCGTGCTCTGCCGCGACCGTCCGATCCCGCCCGTCGATCCCGCCGCGCCGGTGAAGTGGACCTTCGGCGGCTGGAACAAGATGCTCGATCCCGCCAGTTATCCCGCCTGCACGCCGCCGTGGGGCACGCTCAATTGCATCGACCTCAACACCGGCCGCATCGCGTGGAAAGTGCCGCTGGGTGAGTATCCTGAGTTGACGGCGAAAGGCGTGCCCAAGACCGGCCAGGAAAATTTCGGCGGCGCGACGGTGACGGCCGGTGGGCTCGTGTTTGTGAGCGGCACGCGCGACAAAAAAATCCGCGCCTTCGATGCGGACACCGGCGCTGAATTGTGGAGCCGCGATCTCCCGTTGCACGGCACCGCGCCGCCGGCGTGCTACGAAGTCGATGGGCGGCAATTCATCGTTCTACCGGTGACCGGCGGCGGAAAACTTGGCGGGCCGACGGGTGATGCGTGGGTGGCCTTCGCGCTCCGGGAAAAATCTCCGTGAATTTGAAAACGAAACGCATGCGAGCTCCGGGGAGCGCGCGCGTCCCGGGCGCGCTCTCCGGATGAACCGCATCGACGTCGATCTCGGCTCGCGCAGTTATCCGATCCTCATCGGCGCCGCGCTTCTGGATGCGCTGGGAGCCACGCTGGCCGCGGAAGGGCTCCAGCAAAGGAACGCCTTTGTCCTCACCAATCCGCAGGTCGGCGGACTCTACTTCGAGCGGGTGCGCGCCTCGCTCGCCGGAGCGGGGTTTCGACGCGTGGTTCGGCACGAGATTCCGGCGAGCGAGGAGGGAAAAAATTGGGACGAGTTTTCCGGCGCGTGCGCGGCGCTGCTGGAACATTTTCCCGACACCGGCGCCGTCCCGCTCGTGCTGTTGCTCGGCGGCGGAGTGGTCGGCGATCTCGGCGGATTTGCCGCCGGCGTGTTTCGTCGCGGAGTGCCATTTGTGCAGGTGCCGACGACTCTGCTGGCCGCGGTGGACTCGAGCTTAGGCGGAAAGGTCGCGGTGAATTTCGGCGGCGTGAAGAACATCATGGGCATCTTCAATCAGCCGCGACTCGTGGTGTGCGATCTCGACACGCTGCGCACGCTCGACGCGCGCGAGCTCCGCAGCGGAGCGAGTGAGGTGATCAAATACGGAGCCGTGTGTTCGCGCGCGCTCTTCGAGCAACTCGAAGGCGGCGCCTTGGAAAGCTTGCTGGCACTGGATTCCGGGGTGGTCGCCGACATCGTCGCGCAGTGCGTCGCTCTGAAAGCACGCGTTGTCGAGCAGGATGAGTTCGACAAAAAGGGCATCCGCAATGTGCTCAACTTCGGTCACACCATCGGCCACGCCCTCGAGCTCAGCGCCGACTACGCGCTCACGCACGGCGAGGCCGTCGCCATCGGCATGCTCGCCGCCGCGCGGCTCGCGCGCTCGCTCGGAGTGTGTGACGAAGATTTTCACACCCGCCTCCGCTCGCTCATCGCGCGCGCCGGATTGCCGCAACATTTTCCGGACGCCCCGAAATTGTTCGACCGGATCGTGCGCGCGATGCAGTCGGACAAAAAATTTCGCGACGGGAAAAATCTTTTCGTACTCCCGACCGGCGTGGGCTGGTGGCGGCAGCAGGAGAATATCGACTGGTCGCTCGTGCACGAGGCGGTGCG
>JBBRXP010000179.1:0-12278 GCA_038238555.1 Chthoniobacterales bacterium
CACGGCGGGCGGAGTGTCGGCCAACTACATCGCCAAATGGAACGGCAGCGCCTGGTCGGCACTCGGATCGGGGATGAACGACTACGTCTATGCGCTGGGGGTGAGCGGCAGCGACCTCTACGCTGGGGGATACTTCATCACGGCGGGCGGAGTGTCGGCCAACTACATCGCCAAATGGAACGGCAGCGCCTGGTCGGCACTCGGATCGGGGATGAACAACGGCGTCCTTGCGCTGACGGTGATCGGCAGCGACCTCTACGCCGTGGGATTTTTCACCACGGCGGGCGGAGTGTCGGCCAATTACGTCGCGAAATGGAATGGCAGCGCCTGGTCGGCACTCGGCTCCGGGATAAGCGGTGTCGTCTATGCGATGGCGGTGAGCGGCAGCGACCTTTATGCCGGGGGATACTTCACCACAGCGGGCGGGGTGTCGGCCAACTACATCGCGAAATGGAACGGCAGTGACTGGTCGGCACTCGGCTCGGGGATGGACGCCGACGTCCGTGCGCTGGCCGCCAACGCCTCCGGCCATCTCTTCGTCGGCGGAGACTTCAGTTTTGCCGGCACGACCGTGTCGCCCTTCATTGCCCAGGCGAATATCGGTGGGGCCGCCCCCGAGATCGCCGTTGAGCAGCCCGCCGGGACGGACCTGGCCAGCGGCACGGCCAGCATCGCCTTTGGCACGGTGACCGTCGGCAGCAGCAGCGCGGCGAAGACCTTCCTCATCAAGAACACTGGCACCGGCACGCTGAACATCCTCAGCGTTGGGGTTTTGTTCGGGGGAAATGCAGGCGACTTCCCAGTGAACACCTTTGGGATGCTCACCAGCGTGCCCGCCGGCGGCAGCACGACCTTCAGAGTCACCTTTACCCCCGGCGCCTCCGGCAGCCGCGGGGCCGCGCTGCGCATCCAGAATGATGACAGCGACGAGGGCGCCTTCATCATCGGCCTCACCGGCACTGGCATGGCTCTGACCCCGATCCAGTCGTGGAAGCTCGCCAACCTCGGCGACGCCAACGCCCCCGACCTCGGCGACCCGGATCACGATGCCTTGCAGACGCTGGCCGAATACGCCCTCGTGCTGCCGCCCGGCGTGTCGTCGCCACCGCCGGGCGTGAGCCGCTTCAACTACGCCGAGGGCGAGCGGCTGCGCATGTTCCTGTCCCGCGACCCGGCGCGCAACGATGTGACCGTCGAGGTGCAGGCCGCCGACAGCCCGCCGGCCCTTGGACGAGCGTGGCGACGAGCACGCTGGGCGCGCCCTTCACCGGCCCCGGCTACGTGGCCGGCGACGGCGCCTCGCCCGGCGTGAAGACCGTGGAAGTGCGCGACACGGTGAACGTGGCCGACGTCCCACGGCGCTTCCTGCGCGTGCGGGTGACCCACTGAAGAAGCGGGCGCATAAAGAGGGCATTTAGGGAAGGTCATAAAGGGACCGGTTAACCATCGCGTGGCTGTGAATTGCCGGTGGGCCGGCGCAGGCGCGGGAGCCAAGGCTTCGCCGCGCTCTTTCATGCGGGCGTCGCGGGTGCGATAGACGATCGACACCTCATCGCTGAACTCGTACACCATCTCTCACAAATCACCCGACAAAGGATTGTGACTACGACGATCGCAAAGGGCGCAAAGCAGAGCGCAATCCGGAAACCTTCGCGTTCTTCGCGCCCTTCGTAGCCATCTTATTTTCGCAAGATGGTATTGGAGGAGGTTTCTCAAAATACCGCCGCCAGCATTGCCTGCTGCGCGCTGAGCAGCTCGGCGATTCCTTTTTTCCCGAGCACGAGCATCGCGGCCAATTGCTCTTCGCTGAAGGTGCTCTCTTCGCCGGCGCCTTGGATTTCCACAAACTGGCCGTCGGCGGTCATCACGAGATTCATGTCCACCGTGGCGTCCTTGTCCTCGAGATAATCGAGATCGAGCCGCGGCTCACCGCCGACGACGCCCACGCTCACGGCGGCCACGAGCTTTTTGATGGGCGATGTGTTGATGAGCCCCAGCGCGAGGAGGCGCCGGCAGGCGAGCGCCGCGGCCACGCACGCTCCGGTGATGGACGCTGTGCGCGTGCCGCCATCGGCCTGGAGCACGTCGCAGTCGATGCACAGCGTGCGCGGCCCCAGCGCGTCGAGATCCACCACGGCACGCAGCGAGCGGCCGATGAGGCGCTGGATTTCCACTCCGCGGCCATCGACCCGGCCGCGGGCGGCGTCGCGCGGCTTTCGCTGCTGGGTCGAGTAAGGCAACATGGAATACTCCGCGGTGAGCCAGCCGCCGGCGACGCGCTGCGCCTTCATCCACGGCGGGATGGATTCCTCGATCATGGCGCTGCAAATCACGCGCGTATTGCCGCTGGCGATGAGCACCGAACCCGTGGAGTGCGGAGCGAAGCCGGGAGTGAAAGAAACAGGGCGCAATTGATCGGCAGCGCGGCCGTCGGGGCGTGGCATCAGCCGGAGATGCGCTACGGCGCTGCCGACTCGTGTGGCGCCGCGTAGCGGAGCTGAGCAATCTGCGCCGTATCGATTAAGTGAACTCTGCCGTCGCTGTCTTCGACGTGGAGTTCGCCTCCGCTCGGCAGCAGCCACGCGTAGTCGTGGTGGTGAATATTTACCGGCGTGCCATCCGACACATGCACCGTGAAGGCGCGGAATGGTTGAGCGTCGAGGCGGTTTCGGATTTCGTCGATGAGCATGGCCCGGATGCTAGCCGGAAGCCTTGGTGTCGCAAGGAGTGATCCGAAATCGCGCTGAGCACGCGAGCCCCGCAGTCACGGCACGTCGAAGAACACCGGGCAATGATCCGAAGCGTCGAGCTCCGAGTTCACGCCGGGGAAACGCGGAAAGCGGAAGTCGATTTCGAGGGACGAAGGCGCGCCATCCTTTTCCTCAAAGTGAACTTTGCGCGGCCCGGGTTTGCCGTCGGCGAGCACCGTGGCAAAGCCCACTCCGCGGCGTTCGATCTCGGGCGCGCTCGACTTCGTCGCGGCGTCGAGCGCGGGAGAGAGCAGAAGGTGATCGAGCTGCGAAACGCTCGCGCCGGAGCTGAAGTAGTGCGTCCAGCGATCTTCCGGCCGCGGCAGCCGATCGAGCGCACTCACCAGCCCGGCCGCGCGTGCGAGGCCGCGCACGGGCGCCGAGTCGGGCTGGTCATTGAAGTCGCCCACCACCGCAAAAAGCGCCCGGCCAAACTCCGCGCCCGGAAAGCGCGCACGCACGATCTCCACCACGCCGGCCGCCTGTCGCGTGCGCTTTTCGTCCGCGCGCTTCCGCTCGGCGGCGCTGCGCGCGAGCTTGCTCTTGAGGTGATTGATGAAAAGCGTGAGCCGCCGCGAGCCGCTCTTGTTGAGCGCGACCGCGACTTCCAGGCAATCGCGCGAAAAAAGAAACGCGTCCTTCTTATCCGCGCCGGGATCGGGCGTGTCCATGTGCGTGCGCACATCCAGGATCGGAAGCTTGGAGAGGATGCCCACGTCGATCTGCCGGAGGTCGCGCGAATCGACCAGCAGCGCATGTTCATAAGCGCCGCCGAGGCAGCGCTCATTGAAAGCGCGCAGCGCGAGCAAGCTTTCGATCTCCTGCAGGCAGACGATGTCGGGGAGCTTCGTGCCACCGCGCCGGAGTGCTTTGGCCGCAAGCTCGCGCATCTCAGGCGCGAAAATCTCGAAGCTCGCGGGCTGGTTCAGCGGCAGATAGCCGAAGGCCGTCTCGGTGGCTTCCGCCGCGCGGCTCTTGCCGGAAAGATCGCCGGGAAACGTGTCGCCGAAGCGGTAACGCAGGAAGAGGTTGTTCGCATTAAAGGTGCAGATAGTGTGGCTCATATATCCGGTGGAGAAATCCAGCGCATCCGAGGTGTCGCACGGCGCGTGGGCAAACAGCAAGCGGGATCCGGCGGTGAAGCGGCGTCGCCCTTGGAGCGCGGGGACCACCAGCAGATCCGGAGGCTCAGGCCATCGACTTTGCGGCGCCCAACAGGCGAAAAAATGGAAACCTCTCAACCTTCAACTTCTTCGTTGCAGGCACACTTCCAGCATGGTTTAGTGGCGGCGCAAATTCAGAGTCAGTTCAGGCATTGGTAGATTGCTAGTTGTGTTCGTCCCGCGATCCACGGATCGCGAAGTTCCAGTGGCAGTTTGAAATCCGATAGTCGGAAACAGCCGCTGAAGCTCGGGATTGGCGAAACAAAAACAACCAAGCAATATGGGTAACAAACTCTACGTCGGGAATCTTTCCTTCGACGCCACCGAAATGGATCTCCAGGACCTCTTCGCCGAGGCCGGCTCCGTCACAGAAACCGCGCTGATGCAGGATAAATTCACGGGCAAGTCTCGCGGCTTCGCCTTCGTCACCATGTCCAGCGACGCCGAAGCGCAGAAGGCCATCAGCCTCTTCCACGGCAAGGCCCTTCACGGCCGGCCGCTCACTGTCAATGAAGCGCGCCCGCGCGAAGACCGCCCGGGCGGCGGCGGCGGCGGACGCTCCTTTGGTGGCGGAGGCGGCGGTGGTGGCGGTGGCGGTGGACGTCGCGATTACGGCGGCGGTGGTGGTGGCGGCAAACGCCGGTATTGAACTGCGCGGGCAGTTCAGACTTCAAAAACGCCTTGGTGAAAGCCAAGGCGTTTTCGTTTCAAGCGCCCTCCTGGGACGCAGCCCGAAACCCACTTGTTTCTGAATCTGTAACGCGCGGGATAAGCCCGGCCCCGTCGTTACCGCGGCCGCACCAGCAGATCGTCCACCGTCAGCGCCAACTCCGGGACTTTGAGTGCGCGCAATTTATCGCTCGGTTTGTGCGGCTTCATCTCGCCGTAGCCCGTGCGGCGCGGCTTGCGGAAGACGAGCACCTGCCGGCCGCGCACATCGACGATCCAATACTCCGGCACGCCCGCCCGGGCGTAAATGTTCGCTTTGCGGTCGCGGTCATGGCTGAGGCTCGAATCGGAGACTTCGATCAGGAGGAGGACGTCCTTTGCCTTCGGCGCCGAGGTCAAGTATCCATCGGGGCTACGCCGGAGGATCGCCAGATCGGGCAGCGGTTCAGAAATGTCCGACACCTGCACGTTGCCTTGATTGCGGAGATGATACTTCCTGCGGAGCCGCTCGACGACTTCTTCGTGGGCTTTGTCCACATGTGACGAGTGATAGTTTCCAGGGGGCAGCATTTCGATGATTTCTCCTTCCAGCAGTTCGTAGCGTTTGTCGTCATCGAACAGACCGACTTCACCCATAAGATGAAACTCATCGACGGTGAAACGATGCGGTACTTGAGCCGGCGCCGGTTTCGGGCGGGGCGGAGCGATTGCGGGCATGGCGGGATGTTATCGGCGTGCCGGAGCGTTTGCAAACTGCCCGCGGGCTCTCGCCAATGCGGCAAGCCAAAGAGAAGCGCGAGCCGGAAGATAATACGCACACACACTATTTCGTTGCGCCTGCTTCCCTTCGCCGCGACTCTCTCCGCCGCCCATCTTATGAACACCGAGACCTTCGACCGCTTGCTTGCCGATGGCGACGAGACCACCGCCGGCAATTACTTCGTCGCCAACTATCCGCCGTTCTCTTTTTGGGAAAAGGAGAAGGCCGATGAAGTGCGGCGCGCTCTCGCGTCGCCGGCGCCGGCCACGGTGCCGCTCGGGGTTTATTTTCATATTCCGTTTTGCCGAAAGCGTTGCCACTTCTGTTACTTCCGCGTCTATACCGATAAGAACGCCGACGACATCAAGGGCTACCTCAACGATGGGATGCGCGAACTGGAGATGTATGCCGCCACGCCGCGCATCGCCGGGCGCAAACCGAAGTTCGTCTATTTCGGCGGCGGCACTCCTAGTTACTTGAGCGTGGCGCAACTCACTGCGCTCACCGATCGCATGAAGGCCATGCTGCCGTGGGATGAAGCAGAGGAAGTCGCCTTCGAAGCCGAGCCCGGCACGCTCACCGAGGCCAAGCTCAGCGCCATCCGCGACATCGGCGTCACGCGCCTCTCGCTCGGAGTCGAGAACTTCGACAAACACATCCTCGAAATAAATGGCCGCGCGCATCGTGAGGAAGAGATATACCGCGCTTATAACTTCGCGCGGAAGATCGGCTTCCCGCAGATCAACATCGACCTCATCGCCGGCATGGTCGAAGAGAGCGACGAAAACTGGCAGCGCAACATCGCCAAAACCATCGAGCTGCAACCCGACTCGGTAACGATCTATCAGATGGAGATCCCGTATAACACGACCATCTATAAAGAGATGCACGAGCAGGGGAAACTCGTCGCACCCGTGGCCGACTGGCATACTAAGCGCGCGTGGGTCGATGAAGCTTTCCGTGCCTTGGAAAACGCAGGTTACTCCGTCACGAGCGCGACGACCGCCGTGCGCGATCCGAGCAAGACCAGGTTCCTTTACCGCGACTTACTTTGGAAAGGTGCGGACTTACTCGGCCTCGGCGTCGCCAGCTTCAGTCATGTAGCCGGCGTGCATTTTCAAAACCTGCCCGACTTCGAGAGTTACACCGCCGCTGTCGAGCGCGGCGAGTTACCCATCGGCCGCGCGCTGGTAACTACCCAGGAAGAGCGGATGATCCGGGAACTTATCCTGCAACTTAAGTTAGGCCGGGTAAGTCAGAGTTACTTTCGGGATAAGTTCGGAGTTACTATTTCACAGCGCTTTCACGAACCCATCGCGGAACTCAAGCATCGCGACTTACTCACCGAGCAAGGCGACTGGCTCGTGCTCGAACGCAGCGCGCTGCTCAAGATCGATGTAATCCTTCACGCCTTCTTTCTCCCGCAGCATCGCAACGCGCGTTACACATGACGACCGCTGGACTTTCCTCGGATTTACTCTATCCGCTTTCGCACTTTTTCCAGGGGGCGGGAAAGATTCTGCCGCCGTATGAAATCATCGACGACATCGCGATGCCGGAACCCTATCGCACGTTGCTCGTGCACGAGGGCGACATGACTTCACGGCTCGAGAAGCATCACCGATCGCCAATGAAACTTCGCGTGCTGCACCGCGAACACGGGGGCGATGCTTACCGGCGCGAGGTGCTGCTGTGCGCGCAGGACAGTGGACTGCCGGTGGAGTACGGCGCGATCGAGATTGACCTCGCGCAATTTGCCGAGTCGCTGCGATCGCTCATCCTCGAAGGCCGCCACCCGCTCGGCGGGCTGCTCAACCGCCACGCCGTCCGCTACCGCAGTGAACCGCGAGCTTTCCTGAAGCTCGCGCCGGACGCGGCGATGGCCGCGCACTTTGAACTCGAAGGCGCGCGCACCCTCTACGGCCGCTGCAACGTGCTGCTCGGCGAGCGCGACCAGGTACTGGCGCGCATCGTGGAGGTGCTGCGGCCATGAGTTACGACGCGATCGTTATCGGTGGCGGGCCCGCCGGCTCCACTTGCTCTGCGTTGCTCGCGCAGAAAGGCCGGCGCGTGCTGGTGCTGGAGAAGGAGAAATTTCCGCGCTACCACATCGGCGAATCGCTCATGCCCTTTTGCTGGTTCACGCTCCACCGGCTCGGCGTGCTCGATGAGATGGAGCGCATCGCTTACGTGAAGAAGCACAGCGTGCAATTCATCACGCAGGACGGACGGCAGTCGCAGCCCTTTTATTTCTTCCAGCATTACGACCACCCGAGTGCGGCCACGTGGCAGGTCGAGCGCGCGGACTTCGATGCGATGTTACTCAACAATGCGCGGATCAAAGGAGCCGAGGTGCGCGAGCAGACGCCTGTTACTCGGTTACTCAAGGACGACAGCGGCACCGTCATCGGTGTCGAGGCCAGGGCCTCGGATGGAAAGCCGTTCGAGGTCTTCGCGCCCATCACCATCGACTGCTCGGGCCGCGAGCAGGTGGCCACCGCCCGCGAAGGCTGGCGGGTAAAGGATCCGCAGCTCAACAAGCTCGCCATCTGGACCTACTTCCACGGCGCGAAACGCGACCCCGGCATCGACGAAGGCAACACCACCGTGGCCTATGTCGAGGGCCGCGGATGGTTTTGGTACATCCCGCTCAAGGGCGACATCGTGAGCGTCGGCATCGTCGCGGAGAAAGATTACCTCTTCTCCGAATCGAAAGACCCCGCGGCGATCATGGCGCGCGAGATCGGTCGCAATGCGTGGATCGCGGACCACCTCAGCGTCGGCGATCAATTCGGCGACTACTGGGTGACGAGCGAATTTTCTTACCGCTCGAAATACTGCGCCGCCGATGGGCTCGTGCTCGCGGGCGACGCCTTTGCCTTTCTCGATCCGGTCTTTTCGAGCGGCGTTTTTCTTGCGCTCAAGACCGGCGAGCTTGCCGCCGATGCCGTGGACGCCGCGCTCGCCGCCGGCGATGTGAGCGCCGCGCGTTTCGCGGATTACGGCGAGACGCTCTGCCGAGGCCTCGAGAATATGCGCAAGCTCGTCTATGCGTTTTACGACGAGAATTTTTCCTTCGGCAAGATGATCAAGGCTTGCCCCGAGCAACGCGGCCGCCTCACCGACTCGCTCATCGGCGACTTATTCGATCTCGACTTCACCGACCTTCACACCGCGATCAGTCGGTTTGCGGAACTGCCGGGCGATCTGCCCCATGGCCGCGCGGCGGCTTAACTTCGAGCACCTTGCCCTCTCCAAAGCCAGCAGGAGATCGCGGAAGATGGCGACGGCCACATCGGATTTTCTCGTGATCGCAAACCTGGCGATCTCGCGCGGGCAGGAGTTTGCCGGGCTGATCATTTTGAAACGGCGCGGCTCACCCGATGCAAAAATCCGCAAGCTCCGGGCATTGCTCGCGGCAGCCGGCGACGCTGGCATCGCAGGCAACATTAACTTTGCATGAAGACGACTCGAATCGCTGGTGCCATCTTCCTGTTCGGAGCCCTTCACGTTGATGCCGCCGAGTGGCCGCATTTCCTCGGGCCTGGCTACAATGGCACTTCGAGTGAAACGGGTTTGTTGCACGAGTGGCCGAAGGATGGGCCGCGCAAATTATGGGAGCACGCGAAGGGCGTGGGGCATTCGGCGCCGGCGGTGAGTGGCGGGCGGGTCGCAATCTTTTATTCGGAAGGCGCGAAGGAAATCGTCGAGGCGCTCGATGCGGCGACGGGCAAGCGTCAATGGCGCGTGAGCTACGATGCGCCATTCACACCGAAGTATGGCGGCGGCTCCGGGCCGTGCAGCAACCCTACGATTGCCGGCGGGCGCGTCTTCACGCTCGGGATTTCCAGCATCCTGCACTGCCTCGATCTCGCCACAGGCGAGGTCGTGTGGAAACGCGAACTCGCGCGCGACTACAAATTGCTGCCGACTTTTTTCGGACAAGGCGGCACGCCCCTCGTGCTCGGCGAGCGCGTGACCGTGTCGCTCGGCACGGAGGACGGGAAATCGGTGATCTCGCTCGACGCCGCGACCGGCAAGGAACTGTGGGCTGCGAAGCACGCGTGGGGATCGAGCTACTCGTCGCCGATCGCGGCGACGATTCATGGGCGCGAGTGCGTGCTCGCTTTCCAAGGCGGCATGAGCGAACCGCCCACAGGCGGCCTGCTCGTCATCGATGCGAAGGCGGGCGCCGTGCTCAGCGCCACGCCGCATCGCGCGAGGGAATTTGCGAGCGCCAGCATTTCGTCGCCGGTGGTGGCGGGCGATCGCGTCTTCATCGCCGAGGCTTACACTGAGGGCGGATTGTGCGTGGAGATCGCGCCGGATTTTTCGGCGAAGCCCGCGTGGACCGCGCCGAAGCTCGACACCTACATCTGCACTGCCGTGGCGCACGCAGGCCATCTTTACGGCAGCGCCGGGCAGCATTCGCAGAATGCGGAACTCGCGTGCTACGAGATCGCGACGGGAAAGGAAATGTGGCGCGACGATCTCGGCGGAAAATTCCAGCGCGCCTCGCTGCTCCGCGTGGATGGCGCCTTCCTGTGCCTCGGCGAAAATGGCGACCTCGCCTGGCTCGATCTTTCGCCGCGCGGCGCAGCGGTGAAAGCGCGGGCGAAACTTTTCCACGCGCCCGAGACGTGGACGCCGCCCGTCGTCAGCGATGGCCGTCTTTTCATCTGCCAGAATCAATCCGGCAGTGACGGCACGCGGCCGCGGGTGATCTGTTACACCATCAATCGGCCCTGATTGCGCGCGCCGACCGATCAGCCCACTGGGTTCTTTGCCCGCCATGCGGCGAGGATGTCGCGCGAATACGGGTCGCCCTCGGCCTCAAACTCACGCAAGTGCGTGAGCGCCATGTCGCGCACGGCGGCGTCCGGATTATCGAGCGCGGAGCCGAGCACCTCCGGATCGAGAAAGCGCTCCAGCAACGCCCGCGCCTCCGCCGCATCGCACACCGGCAGCCGCTCGCGGTAGCGTTTCTTCACGCGGCCTTCGAGGAAGAGCTGATCCTGCCAGTCGTGCTCGCGGCCCGTGTTGGCCTTGGTCACACAGAGGTGCATTTCGCTGGGCAGCCGGGTTCCGTCTTCCATCGGCTTCGCTGTCGACCAGACCGTCTCAAACTCTTCCTCCTCCAATTCGTTCGGCCTCCGAAAGACATCGATGTCGCGATCAAAGCCGGAAATGCGCACGACGCCAAATTCGACCGCGTCGGCGGCCAGTTCCGCAGCGGTCAAGACCCGGCGTCGGGCCAGGGACCAAAAGCTCGCGGTCGCAAAAACGACCACCGCGGCGGAAAGCGCGGCCGCCCACGAAGCCGGCGCATCCATCGGCTCGAGCCAGATGTCCACGTCCTTCGTCTTGCGGCTCAGCCCGTGGGCGATGACCGCCACTCCGCCGAGCAGCAGCACGCGGCGCTGCTGCGCGAGTTGCGCTACGAAGACGTCGGAAGAGATTTCGGTCCCCATTTTTCCACGGCCTTCGCGACTTGATCGGAAATCCACATGCATTCCGCCACCGTGCGCGGCGGGTGCGGCAGCCACGGCTCGGAGTTGTCGGGAATCTTCCGCGCCGTCGCCAGGCTGGGGTGCGCGGCGTGGCGGCGCTCCGTCATCTTGCGCTGCGCCATGGCGCGCGAGTAGCGCTTCTTGAGTTCATCGATGGTGGGGCGGATCTGGCGCATGGAGATCTGGAGGTAACACGGGATGCGGCGGAAACCAAGCCGGCATCAAGGTTCCAGCAAAGTCAGGCCGCGGAAATAATCGCGGAAATAACCGCGGTCCCGCGCGAGCAGCCGGTCGGCGTGCTTCAAGGCATGGGCGCCGATGAGGAAGTCCGCCACCACCCGATCCCGGCGCCCGCCCCGCTGGAGGTAGGCGGCGTGCATGGCCCCGGCGACTTTCGCGCTTTCGAGGGAACACGGGACGAAACGGATTTGCCACGCCGCGAGAAAGGCCTCGAACGGAGCGGCAGTGAGTTGCGGGAAAATCTCGGCCACCACGGCTTCGCCGACGATCAGCGACCCCTGGCGCCGCGCCCGCAGCAGCGCCACGAAGCTCGGCTCGGCAAAGGGCGCGGCGCCCGTCACCACATCGAGCACGACCGAACTATCGAGGGCGGTGACCATCGCGCACTTTGCCCAGGTAATCATCCACGCTTCTGGCGTGCTTGAGCTTCACGCACCCCACCCACTGGCGCAGCGCGCTTTCGTCGTCGGCCACCGCCTTGACTGCGACGATCTTCCCTTTCACGGCCTGAAAATCGAGCACCGTTCCCGGCGTGATCCCGAGCTTGTCGCGGACTTCCTTGGGGATCGTGACCTGCCCCTTTTCGGAGACGATGGCATTCATACCGGCAGAGTAGGAATTCCTACCAACCTGTCAATCTTGCAGGTGACAAGACGATCCGTGCTCACTTCTTCCCAGCCGCTTGCCGCGCGTCGAACCGCTTCACTTCACGGCGGAGTCACGGCGCGAGCGAGGGGTTCTTTCATCTCGGAGGTTCGGAGCCAACAGCGTGAATTGGCAAGTCCGCGAGGCGCGACCCCGGAGTGTCGCCGTGACCTGCGCGGTGCGCGCGGAAAGGCGGACGGTGATTTCCAAGTCATGCGGCTCTGAATCCTGAATCTGCTGCCCATGCGCCGCACGCGCGGCGCGGCGGTCGGCCCGCGCAAGGTCTCCAGCCGCCGCCCGTTGTCGAGGTTCCAAAGCTTGATCGTGAGGTCCGCCGAAGCCGTCGCCAGAATGGCGCGCGCCGGATGCCAGGCCAGCGCGGTGATCGGCCCGTCGTGCGCGCGGAAGGTCTGCCGCTCGGCGAGCGTCTCCGTGTCGAAGACATGCACCAGCTTGTCCGCCCCCGGCACGGTCTTCACCGGGCGGATGTCGGCGAAGCAGATCCAAAAAACCGGCGCGCTTGCCGTGGCAGGATCATGCG
>JBBRXP010000180.1:0-12230 GCA_038238555.1 Chthoniobacterales bacterium
ATTTTTTGCCGAAGGCCAGAAGGGCAGTTCGGCCATGCCGCACAAACGCAACCCAATCACGGGCGAACGCCTCAGCGGCCTGGCGCAAGTGATCCGTGGAAATGCCGTGGCCGCGCTGGAAAACGTCGCGCTCTGGCACGAACGCGACATCAGCCACTCGTCGGTCGAGCGCGTGATTTTTCCCGACTCCTGCATCCTGCTAGACTACATGCTCGTGACGCTGCGGCAGCTTGTGGATCGCCTGCTGGTCTATCCCGAGAACATGGAGCGCAACCTGCGCATCACCCGCGGCCTCTATCACTCGCAGACCATCCTGCTCGCGCTCACCGAGCGCGGTCTCGAGCGCAAAGCAGCGTATGAAGCCGTGCAACGCGCGGCCATGAAAACGTGGCAGGGCGCGGAGTCGTTGCAGGAAAATCTCGCCGCCGAGCCGGAGGTCATCTCAAAGATTTCGCCCGAAGAAATCGCGGGTTTCTGCTCGCTGGATCATCACTTTCGCCACGCGGATGAGACGTTTCGCAAGCTGGGCCTGGAGTAGTCCACGAAAAGCACGAAAGGACACGAAAAGAATGGATGGCGATCGTTGCGGGTCTCATCGAGCGGATGAATCCATCGCCTCGTTTCGTGCATTTCGTGTTTTTCGTGGACCCCTCCTCCGTTGCCGGGGCCGATGAACACGGGCGACCGCTGGATTTCCGCCGCCATCGTCGCGCTCGCCTTTGCTCTGCGCGTGGCGTGCCTAGATTGGAAGCCGGCGCATTTCGATGAAGGGGTCAACGGCGCGTTTGTGGATGCGGTGGCGCGGCAGGGTTACTTCGCTTACGATCCGACGAATTTTCACGGGCCGTTGCACTTCTACCTGCTCTTTGTGTCGCAGACGCTTTTTGGTCGGAGCTTGTGGGCGCTGCGGATGCCGGGGGTGCTGGTGAGCACGGCGTGCGTGGCGATGCTGCTCGCCTTTCGCAGACTTCTCGGCGCGCGGGCTTGCCAGCTTGCGGCGATGGCGATGGCGGTGTCGCCGGGGTTCATCTTTTACGGACGCACGGCGATCCATGAATCCGAGATGGTGCTCGCGCTCATGGTGGCCGCGTGGGGAATCGTGGGGCGGCACTTGTGGGGAGCGGCGCTGGGGCTCACGGGCGCGGTGCTCACCAAGGAGACTTACGTCATTCACTTTGCAGCGCTGGCCGTCGCGCTGCCTTGTCTGTTCACGGCGAGTGCCTGGAAATGGCCGCGTTGCGAAGCCCGCGATGCAGCGCCGGTGGCGGCGGTGTGCCTCGGCGCGATCGTGTTCTTTTACTCCGGGGGCTTCCTCCACTGGGTCTCGCTGCCGGGGCTCTGGCAGACATTCGCGCCGTGGTTTGAGACGGGCGTGAACGCGCAGAGCGGACACGAGAAGGACTGGTGGTATTGGCTGCAACTGCTCGCGCGCTACGAGTGGCCGGCATGCGTGGGACTCGCCGCCGCGCCGTGGCTGGCGATGCAGAGACGTCATCGCGTGGCGCGCTTCCTCGGCGTGATGGCGCTCGTCGCGCTCGTCGCGTATTCGGCCATCGCTTACAAGACTCCGTGGTGCGTGCTCTCCATGATGTGGCCGCTGCACCTGCTCTTCGGCGTCGCCGTGATGTGGCTCGCGCGGAATGTGGATCGCTGGGTGGCAGGCGCGGTCGCGGTCGTGGCGCTCGCTGCTTCGAGCGCGGTGTCGTGCGATCTCAATTTCCGCCGCTTCACCGACGAGACCGAGCCCTACGTCTATGTGCAGACGTTGCCAGACATCGGGAAGCTGTTGCGCCCGCTGCGCGCATTGGCGGCGCGCGATCCGCGCAACCGGCACCTCACCGGGCACATTCTCTTGTCGGAAATGCATCCTTTGCCCTGGCTGCTCGGGGATTTCACGCACGTGGATTTCCCGACCCTCGATGAGTTGCCGGAAGAGGCCGACGCGGATTTTTTGCTCGTCGATGAATCGCTCGCCGACCAGATCGAGCCACGACTTCACGCGCCGTATTTTCGGGAGACGCTGAGCCTCCGCGGGCAGTCGGACGTGCGCGCGGTGCTCTACTTGCGCGCGGCGACGTTCTCGGATTTTTTCCCCGAGCGCGCCGCGGAGTTCACTCCAGACTTAAGCCCACGCAGAGATGCAGAGAGAACAAAGGAGGGAGGAAGTTAGGGACAAGGGAGTTTGTGTTTTGAGTCCTTAAAAAGAATTCCATTGTCCCCATTCCTCTGTCCGTCCTCCCCTGCGCGCCTCAATCGCGGAAGCCGTATTGCTCTCCGAGCGCGAGACACTCCTCGAGCGAGCGCATGCCGCCGGTGCACGTCTCCTCGCTCAAGTTCGCGGCGGCGGCGCACACGCCATAGCGCAGCGCTTCCTCGACCGGCCGGCCATCGTGCCAGCCGAGCACCACGCCCGCGGTGAAGGCATCGCCGGCGCCGGCCGCGCCCCTGATGTAATCGGCGGGCAATTTCACGCTGCCGTGCTCGTGCCACGCGCCATCGCGACCGAGCGCGCAACCGCCTTCCGGAAAGTGGATGACCACGCGCTCGCGTACTCCGGCTGCGAGCAACTGCTCCATCGCGGCGCGCAAGCCCGCGCGATCGAGTGCGTCGCCCGAGCGCACTTGCCGGCCCGTCACGCGCCCGGCCTCGAATTCATTCATGATGCACACATCCACGTGCCGCAGCGCCGGCAGCACCACTTTGGGAAAGCGATCGCTGTCCTCGCTCACAAGGTCGATCGAAGTCTTCATGCCGGCCTCCTGCGCGCGGGCGAGCACCTCGGCGGCCACGGTGCCGTGAGTGGCGCTCGCACTGTCCATGCGATCCATGAGCAGCAGGTAGCCGAGATGAAAGATGCGAGCGGTGGTGTGGGCGAAATCGAAGTGCGTCGCGTCGAGCAGCGCATTGGCCCCGCGCGCGTGGAAGAAGGTGCGCCGCCCATTTCTTTGCTCGGTCATCACGTCGGTGTAACTGGTCGGCGCCGCCTCCGTGTGCCGAAGCGCGCGCGTGACGATGCGGTGCCGCGCACACAGCTCCAGGATCCAGCGCCCGTTGTCATCCGCGCCCACGAGTCCCGCCGCTTCGAGAGGAAAAGTCGCGCCCATCACCGCGAGGTCGATGAGCAAATTGAAAGGCGAGCCGCCGGTGCCTTTTGCCGTCGAGAGGATATTGGCCAGCGTGTCCTGCTGCGGCCAGTGGTCGATGATCTTCACGGCGTCAACGATCCAGTTTCCGCCAGCGAGGATGCCGTTGCGAGTGCTCATGTTTTTTCAGGGTGGCTGAATGACTCAAGTGGTTCCTTGGAAAATCCGAAATCCGAAATCCGAAATCCGAAACAAATCCGAAATGATTGAAAATGGGAAACGGACTTGTGCGATCTGCGGGCTCGTCGGTTTTTCGGAATTTCCAATGTTTTGAATTTGTTTCGGATTTCGGATTTCGGATTTTCGGCGAGGGGACTGGAATCAATCAGCCACCAGAATTTTTTATCGAGGCAAAAAGAAACGACGGAACCGCGGCACGCGGTCGAGTTCGATGTTCAAAGTCCGCTCGAACCGTGCGACAGGAAGCCGTGCCCGACTCGCGCCGCCGATATGCCGTCATCCTCCCCGCATGCGATGAAGCACCGTGCATCGCGCGCGTGCTCGCCGAGTTGCGAGCCACGCTGCCCGGCGAGCGATTTGAAATCGCCGTGGGTGTGAACGGCGCGCGTGATCGCACTGCCGACATTGCGCGCGAGTGCGGGGCGCTGGTGGCGGAGACTGGGGAGCGCGGATACGGCCACGGCTGCCGCGCGGCGATCGACTTGCTGGAGCGCGAGCGTCCGCCTTTCGACGCCTACATCTTCTACGCTGCCGACGGCGCCAACGATCCCCGCGACATCCCCGCGCTCATCTCGGAATATGAACGCGGGGCCGCGATGGTGCTCGGCTGCCGGACGCGCACGCCCGCCAATTTCACCGCGCTCAATCTGCACTTCGTCGCCGCCAACCGCGTATTCGGCGCGCTATGCGGGGTGCTCACCGGGCGTTTCTTTGCCGACCTCGGGCCGCTGCGGCTCATCGACCGCGCGCTCTTTCACGCGCTGGGACTGCGCGAGTGGACTTACGGCTGGACCATCGAGGCGCAGATTCGCGCCGTGCGGCTCGGAGCCGCGATCGTGGAGATTCCCGTGCGCGAGCGCGACCGCGTGGCCGGCGAGCAGAAGATCTCGCACGTCTCCTGGCAGCGCACCCTGGCGGTGGGATGGAAGATCGCCGCGGCGGGAATCCGAACGCGCTTCGGCAGAGATGCCGCTCTGGATTTCAACCGCGAGCGGCGAATGATTCGCGGCTCAGTACCCGATACAGGACCGGCGTCGCGATGAGGGAGAAGAGCATCGAGAAACACAGCGCGCCGATGACGCCGATGGCCAGCGGCTTGAGCATATCCGCGCCGCTGCCGATGCCGTAAGCGAGCGGCAACATGCCGAGGCCGGCGGCGAGCGAGGTCATGAGCACGGGGCGAAGGCGTCGATGGCCGGCGCGGACGAGGGCTTCGTTGAGGCTCACGCCCTCGCCGCGCAGATGGTGCACGCTGTCGAGCATGAGGATTCCGTTTTTGGCCACGATGCCGACGCCGATGATCGCTCCGAGGAAGCTCACGATGTTGAGCGTGGTGCCGGTGATCCAGAGTGCGAGCACGGTGCCGAGCAGCGAGAGCACGCTGCCGAAGACGATGGCGAGGGGTTCGCAATACGAGCGGAACTCGATGAGCAGCACGGTGAAGACGAGCAGGATGGCGGTGGCGAGCACGAGAAGGAGATTGCGAAAGGATTCCTGCTGCTGCTGGAAGAGGCCGCCGAACTCGATGGCGCCGGGCGGGAGCGATTTGTCCTGCGCGAGCTTTTCGCGGATCTCCGTCATCGCGCTGCCGAGATCCCGGCCCTCGAGCCGCGCGGTCACGGCTACGTTTTGCCGGAGGTCTTCGCGGCGGAGTTCGAGCTGGCCGGGTTCCTCGGTGAAGTCGGCGACTTGGCTGAGTTGCACGAGCGCGCCGGTGGAGGTGCGCAGCGGGAGATTGCGCAAGGCGTCGGTGTCGCCGAGTTGCGCGCGATCCACGAGCACGCGGATCGCCACCACGCGGTCGCCTTCGAGCACGCTCGATGCGGTGCGGCCGAGCAGCGCGATGTTCACGGCGGCGGCGATGTCGTCGGCATTGAGGCCGAAGCGCTGGGCGTCGGCGTAGCGCACGCGCAGGCTCAGCGAGGGGCCGGTCATGGTCAGGCCATCGAAGGTATCCACGACGCCTTTGATTTTCTTGAGCGTGGCCTCGATCTCCGGCGCCTTCTTTTTTAAGAACTCGATGTCGGTGGAAAACAGCTTCACCTCGATGGGTTTCGGCGACCAAGTGAGGTCGCCCACGAGGTCGCTAAGGATGCCGGGAAACTCCCACTCGATCCCGGGCACGGCAGCGTTGAACCGGTGTCTGAATTCGCTCTTCACCTCCTCGGTGTCGCGCTTGCGGTCGCGGCGCAGCTTCACCAGGAAGTCGCCGGTGTTTGGCTCCGCGATGGCCAGCGCGAGCCGGGCGCCGGTGCGCCGGGAGTAGCTTTCGACCTCGGGCGTGGCGCGGATGATTTCCTCGGCCTGCGCGAGTTGGCGGCTCGTCTCCGCGAGGCTCGTCCCCCACGGCGCCACGTAGTCGATTACAAATCCGCCCTCGTCCAGCTCGGGAAGAAAATCGCTCTCGAGGCGCGTGTAGAAAAACACGCCGACGGCGAGCAGGCCGAGGCAGACGAGCAGCGTGAGCCACGCGAAGCGCAGCGCGCGGCGCACGGCAAATTCGTACACGCGGATGAGTAGCCGCAGCACCGGGCCGCCTTCCTCGCTCTTCGGCATGTGACCGTGTTCGAGATGCGAGCGGTCGCGGATGAGCCACGCCGCGAGCGAGGGCGTGAGCGTGATGGCGAGCACGAGCGAGGTGAGCAACGAGACGACCATCGTCATCGCCAGCGCGCGGAAAAAGACGCCGGCCAGCCCGACGAGAAATGCGAGCGGCAGAAAGACGACCACCGGTGTGAGTGTCGAGGCGACGAGCGGCGCGAAGATTTCACCGACCGCTTCGGCGATGGCATCGAGCCGCGCGCGGCCCAGCGCGATCTTTGCGTAGATGGCTTCGACGACCACGATGGCATCATCGATGACGAGGCCGATGGCCGCGGCGATGCCGCCGAGCGTCATCAAGTTGAAGCTCAAGCCCGCGAGCTTCATCGCGACGAGCGTGACGAGCACGGTGACTGGAATAACGACGACGGCGACGAGCGTGGTGCCCCAATTTTTCAGAAACAAATAAATGATGACCACCGACAGGATGAGCCCGAAACCGATCGCCTCCCACACGCTGCCGACCGACGCGCGCACGAGCTGCGACTGGTCGTAGAAGAACGCGAGCTTCATGTCGGGCGGCAGCTCTCTGTGGAGCTTCGCCAGCTCGGCTTGGAGATCGCGCGCGATGTTGAGCGTGCTGCCGTCGGGCTGGCTGCGCACGTTGATGAGCACGGAGTTCACCCCGTCGGCGGTGACGACGTTGAAGACCGGCTCCGGCCCGCGCTCGACGCGCGCGAAATCTTTCACCGACACGGGCCGCCCGCCGACCACGCCGACGGTGAGATTTTCGATGTCCTCCGGGGTGCGCAGGCGTCCGTCCACGACGGTGAGATAGAGCGTGTAATCTTCCTCCCGCAGTCCGGCGGGGGAGATGAGGTTGTTCTTCACCAGCGCGTCGGTGACTTGGGCGAGCGACAGTCCCGCGGCCTGCAAACGCAGCGGGTCCGCGATGACGTGATATTCCGGCGTGCGCCCGCCAACCAAGTCCACACGGGCCACGCCGGGGATGCGCAGAAAGCGCGGCTTCAAATTGTAGCGCGCCTCTTCCCACAGCGCGGTGATGTCGCGCGTCGCGCTGGTGAGGCTCACGCCGATGATCGGGAACGCCGAAAACGTGAGCCGCCAGACCGTGCTCGTGGCCGTCGCGGGCAGCGTGCCGCGAATCTGCGCGAGCCGCCCGAGCACGTAGAGTTCGCTCTGAATCATGTCCACGTCCCAGGTGAAGAAGACATTGATCTCCGCCGAGCCGCGCCCGGTCGCGGAGCGGATCGTGACCGCGCCGGGGATGTCCTTCATCGCCTCCTCGATAGGCCGCGTGATGGTCGCCATCATCTCGTCGCCGGGCATCACGCCATTGTCCACGAGGATGACGCAGCGCGGAAAATTCGTCTGCGGGAAAACGGACGACGGCATCTTCAACGCCGCGAAGGTGCCCGCGAAGCAGAGGATGATGGTAATGAAGACGATCGCCTTCGAGTGGTGAATGGCCCAGCGACCAAGCGAGGAGGAGCGGGTCATGAGGAGAAAGTGGA
This sequence comes from Chthoniobacterales bacterium, assembly GCA_038238555.1. GTDB lineage: Bacteria > Verrucomicrobiota > Verrucomicrobiia > Chthoniobacterales > Chthoniobacteraceae > JANNXQ01. Next base: position 7,400 of record JBBRXP010000180.1, read on the forward strand.
TTCAGAAGCGGACAATCGCGGCAGCCGCCAGACGAAGAACGCTCCGAGTGCGAAGAGCACGGCGCTGTAGCCAAAGGCGATGCCGGTGCCGAAAGCTGTCCACAGCACGCCGACGATCGCGCTGCTGAGGAAGTCGCCCAGGCCATTGACCGTGGCGAGCGTGCCAAAGGCCATGCCGTGATGCGCCTCGCCCACGAGTTCCGCGCAGAAGGAATCTTCGAGCGCCTCCTCAGCCGCGACGTAGATGCCGCCGCAGACAAAGATCGCGGCGAGCGTCCAAACATTCATCGGCAGCACGACGAGGAGCAGGGCCATCGCGGCGGCGAGCGCGTAGGCGGAGGCGAGCAGCCTGCGCTTTTCAAAACGATCCGCCAGCCAGCCGGCGATGAAGGCGAAGGCGGCGTAGAGCACGTTGTGCAAAACGTAGAGACCCACCGCGATGCTCGCGGCCCGCGTGGCGCCGAGCGTGGGAGTGAGCTTTTGCGTGGCGAGCAGGATGAGCATCGTGTGCGCGAAATCGCCCGCGCCGAAGAGACCCACCGCGACGAGGAAGCGCCGGAAACGCGGCGGCAGCGCACGCAAGCTTTCGCCAAACGAAATGTGCGGCACCGGCGCGCGCGCCTTCTCCTTTACGACAAAGGCGATCATGCCCGCCGCGAGGAAGCCGGGAATGAGGGTGAGCGCAAAGAGCGTGGGGTAGTGCTGATTCACCGCGGCCAGCAGCGCGAGCGCCGTGGCGGGGCCGATGACCGCGCCGAGCGTGTCCATCATGCGCTCGAAGCCAAAGGCGCGGCCGTAAGCTTCGCGCGGCACGGAGCCGGCGAGCAGCGCCTTGCGGATGGGCGTCCTCACCCCGCGCCCGAGCCAGGCGGTGGCGCGGGCAAGCAGGACGTGCCACGCATTCGTCGCCAATCCAAATGCCGCCGTGCCGAGCGCGGTGATGACGTAGCCGACCACGGCCACCGGCTTTCGCCGTTGGAGCCGGTCGGTGAAATAGCCGCTGCCCATCTTCGCAAAACTCGACAGTCCATCGGACACACCTTCGATCAGCCCCAGCCACGCCGCGGCGACTCCCATGCTCGCGAGGAAGGCAGGCATCAGCGTGGTCGCGATCTCGTGCGACCAGTCGCTGAACAAACTCGCCAGGCCGATGCCGAGCACGGTGCGGTTGAGCCAGCGGGGCGCGCTCACGATTGGCCTCCATTTGTCTTGCGTAAAAACGGGCGCACCGCGAGCCAGAGCACCGGCGGGACGAGCACGCTGAGGGTGAGCGCGAGCTTGGGATTGTCCTGCCCCGCCGCGCCAATCGCGGCATAGACGAAGCCCATCGGCACGCAGCCGCACGCGAGGGAGACGGCGAAAACACGCAGCGGCATTCGGGTGAGTCCGGCGAGGCAGGAGATGACTTCCGGCAGCAGTGGCAGCCAGCGTGAGGCGGCGACCAGCCACGGGCCGCCGCGCTGGAAGAGCGTGTGATGTTGCGCCATCTCTTTTTCGCCGACAAGACGCACCGCGAGATTGCGCCCGAACGCGCGGCACAAGCCGTAGCCCGCCATGCCTGCCGCGAACGAGCCTGCCGCGCTCACCAGTCCGCCGACGAGGGTGCCGTAGAGGTAGCCTGCCGCCGACATCACCGGCGTCGCGGGGATGGGGAGAAACAAATCCGACACGAGCAGCCCGATGACCGCGAGCCAGCCCCACGCGCCCCAGCCACGAATCCACTGGATCGCCGCGTCCCCCGTGAACCACTGCATGAATTGGCCGCCCCAAATGAGAAACGGGAGGCAAAGCACGACGGCGAGGAGGATCGAGGTGACGAGCAGGCGCATGGTTCACTTCGTTTCCGCGTTGAGCACGCGCACTTTGGTTTCCTTCGGCAGCCCGTAAGCGCCGACCGTTACGACCGTCTGGCCTTCGCTCAGTCCCTCGCCTTCCACCTCGACCAGGCTGCCTTCGCGCAGTCCGGTCTTCACGGGCTTTTGCGTCGCTTTGCCGTCTTCGACGATGGCGATGACCGCGCCGCCTTCTCCGTCTTTCACCACACTCGCCGCGGGCACCGCGAGGCGGTCTTTGCGCTCCTCGCTGAAAATCCGCGCGCTCACGAATTGACCGGGGCGCAGTCCCGCGCCCTTGGACACGGCAAGGCGCACGAGCACGGTGTCGGTGGCCGCATCCACTTGCGGGCTTACGAAGGTGACGACGCTTTCGATGGGCGCCGCGTCGCCGCCTGCGAGCAGTTCGGCTTTTTGCTCGACACGCAAATCGGCGGCGTCCGCCCGCGGCACGTGGACCGTGGCGGTGAGGCGGTCGAGGTCCAAGATTTGCGCGAGTGGGGTCGTCGCGTCGGCGGGCTCGCCGGGGCGCGCGGTCAGGCTCACGATCGTGCCGGCGATCGGCGCTTCGCCGGTCAGCAGCGATTGCTGGACTTTGGCCGTGGCGAGTTCCGTCTTTGCGGAAGCGAGCGCCTGCTGGGCTTCGAGCACGAGCTTTTCCGACGTGCCCTCGGCGGCGATGAGCTTCTTCTGCCGGTCGGCATTTTTCTGCGCAAACTCGATGGCCATCTCCGCCTTTGCCACGGCGGCGTCCACCGCGCGGCTGTCGAGTCGGAAGATCACCGCGCCTTTCTCGACGTGCTGTCCTTCGACTGCGTTGACCTCCGCGACGATGCCGGGTTGCGCCGGCGCGAGCCGGGCCGAAGCGAGCGGCTCCGGCTCGACAACGCCGTAAGCCGTGACCGCGCGCCGCAGCGTGGCACGCGTGATCTTCGCCACTTGCACGGCGACTTCGGTTTCGACTTTCTTTTCCTCCTCCGCGCGCAGGACTGGCGCGGCGAGCAGCAGCGCGGCGACAAACTGGGTGATGTTTTTTTTCATGAGATGGAGACGAAGTTTTCAAACCTTCCGTAGCGCAGCGCCAGCGCCGGAAGCACCAGCAGGTTCAGCGCGGTGGAGGTGAGCAGGCCGCCGAGGATCACGATGGCCATCGGCGATTCGATTTCGTGGCCCGGTTTGCCGAAGCCGAGGGCCAGTGGCAACAAACCCAACGCGGTGACGAGCGCGGTCATGAGGATCGGCACGAGGCGCTCGCTTGCGCCGCGCAGGGCGGTGTCGAGATTCCACGCGCAGCCTTCGGCGGCGACGAGATGCTCGTAGTGCGAGATGAGCATGATGGAGTTGCGCGTGCTGATGCCGAAGAGCGTCACGAGGCCGACGAGCGTGCCGATGCTCAACATGCCGCCGAGGGCGAAGATCGCGAGCACGCCGCCGATGAGTGCGAAGGGAAGATTCGCCAGCACGAGGAGCAGATTTTGCCCGGCACGAAAAACCATCGCGAGGAGCGTGACGATGCCCACGCCAGCGATGGCGGAATGAATCAGAATTTCGCGCTGCGCCGTGGCCTGCTGTTCCGCCGAACCGCGGAAGACGGAATACACGCCGGACGGGAATTGGACTTTCTCCGCGACGGCGCGCCTGGCATCCGCGACGAACGACGTAAGATCGCGGCCCGTCACGTTGCAGGTGACTTGCTGGCGGCGTTGCGCGCCTTCGTGGACGACGAGGCTGCGGCCATTGCCGGCCTCGATGTCCGCCAGTTCGCGCAGCCGCACGCGCGTGCCTCCGCTGTTGCGCAGAAGCAACTCGCCGATGCGCTCCGGCTCGCGGCGGTCGCGCTCGGCGAGGATCACGTTCACGTCCACGACGCGATTGCCTTGATACGACTGCGCGACGACCGCGCCCTGGTAGGCGGTCTCGATGGCTTCGAGGACTTCCGCCGGCTGGAATCCGAATGCGAGCAATCGTTCCGGGCGCAGACGCACCGTGATCTCCGGCGTGCCGGGTTCGGTTTCCATCTGCACATCGGTCGCGCCGCGCACTGCCGCGAGGACTCGCCGCACTTCCTCGACCTTGCGGTCGATCAAGTCGAGGTCGTCGCCGAAGACATTGACGACGACCTGCGCCGTCGCGCCGGAAATCGTCTCCTCGATGCGCTCCGCGAGGAAGGGCATCACCTTGAAGGAGAGTCCGGGAAACTTCACCAGCGTCTCGCGAATCTCCGCCATCACAAACTCGGCTGCCTCGCCAGAGAGCGGTGCAAGCTCGACACCCATTTCGCTGTAGTGCGCGCCCCAAGTGTCTTCGCTATTCTCCGCGCGGCCGGCCTGCTGCGTGACGAATTTGATGTGCGGGTTCTTGAGCAGCTCGGCGGTGACTTGCTTGCCGAGCCGGACGGACTCCGCCAGCGACGTGCCGGGCAGCGCGGCCATGTGAACGATGAAGTGGCCTTCGCGGAACTCCGGCAAAAACTCGCCGCCGAAAAACGGCAGCGTCGCGACCGCCGCCAAAGTCAATGCCAGCGCGGCGCCGATGAGGGTGCGCGGGCGGCGCATGAACGCTTCCAGCCACGCGCGATGCCGCGCTTTTATCCAGCCGAGGTAGCGCGGCTCGGTGTGTGGCGCGGTGCGGCCCAGCAGCAGCAGACACATCGCGGGAGTGACCGTGAGGGCCACGACCAGCGAGGCCAGCATCGCGAGGACGAACGCGGTGGCGAGCGGCGTGAAAAGTTTTCCGGCCACGCCGGTCATCAGAAACACGGGCAGAAAAACCAGCGCCACGATGAACGTGGCATAGACGATGGCGCTGCGGACTTCGAGCGAGGCGTCGAGAGTCACGTCGAACACGGAACGCGGCGCGTGACACAGGCTTCCAGCCTGTGCGGCAAGCACAGGCGGGACGCCTGTGGCACATGCTCGGTTTTCGCGCAGCCGGCGCAGGATGTTTTCCACGTCGATGATGGCGTCGTCCACGACCACGCCGATGGCGATGGCGAATCC
>JBBRXP010000181.1:0-12178 GCA_038238555.1 Chthoniobacterales bacterium
CGCACCGCGTGCTACCTCGCCGCCGGCCGCCCCGCGATCACGCAGGAGACAGGTTTTACGCGCCACTACGGCGGCGGACGCGGCCTCTTCGCCTTCACCACGCCCGAGGAAATCGCCGAAGCCGTCCGCGCCATCAACGCCGACTACGCCGCCCACTCGCGTGCCGCCTACGAGATCGCCGCGGAACACTTCGAGGCGACCAAAGTGCTGGCCTCCCTTCTCGAGCGTGCCGGGGTGTAGTTGCGGCATCCTCGCCGCGAGCGGCGATGACGCCGCTCGAACTACCGCCGGCGGGGACGCCGCCGCTACGACGTCTCGCAAGCGCGCATCCACACACCGTCGCCAAATACTGCTGCGATCCTGGTGCTGAGCCGCGGCGCGGCATCCTGTTCTTTGAGCACGGCCAAGACCGTCGCGCCGGAGCCGGAGAGGAGCGTGCCGGCGACTTCAGGTTGCGCGAGCAGCCACGTTTTGAGCTGGGCGAGGAAGAGATATTTTTCGAAGACGGGGCGCTCGAGGTCGTTGACGAGCGCGCCCCACGCGAAGGGTTGCGGCGCGTAGGAAACGCCGGGCACTTCGCGGGAATCGCGCCAGCGCTGATACGCCCACGGCGTCGCGACTGCGAAGGGCGGCTTGATGAGCAGGAGCGGAAGCGCGTGGAGAAATTCGCACGGCGTCACCTTCTCGCCGCGACCGCGCACGACGGCGGCGCCGCGATGGAGGAAGAAGGGCACATCCGAGCCGAGTTGCGCGGCGAGCTCCGTGAGCGCGGCGATCGGGAGTTTCGTTGCGCAGAGTCTGTCGAGCGCGAGAAGCGCGGTGGCCGCGTCACTGCTGCCCCCGCCGAGCCCGGCGCCGTGCGGGATTTTTTTTTGAAGCGCGATGCGCATTCGCGGCTCGCGATCCACGTGGGAGCAGAAGAGTTTCGCGGCGCGCATGACGAGGTTGCCGTCATCGATGGGCAGCGCGGGATCGTCGCACGCAAGCTCGATGCCCGGCGTCTCGCGCAGTGAAATGTCGAGCGTGTCGGCGAGCGAGATCGGCACCATGAGGCTCTCGATCTCGTGGAAGCGGTCGTCGCGCCGGCCTTTGATGCGCAGCGAAAGATTGATCTTGGCCGGCGCGAAAAACTCCATGCCTTGGCGGCCGACAACCGCACCGGCTACTTCTTTACCGCCGCGCGGACCGTCGCGAGCTGGCCGGCCGAGCCGAGCTTCACATTTTTTGCGGCGATGAATTTCGCGTACTCGTTTTGGAACGTGATGCCAGGCGGCCGGAAGTCGAACTCCCCGGGTTTGTCGCGGAAAAACTCCCGGTGCACCCGCGTCCACACGAGCCGTCCGTCGGTGTCGATGTTCACCTTCGTGACGCCGAGTTTTGCGGCGGGCAGGTATTCATTTTCGTCCACGCCACACGCGCTCGGGTCGAGCTGGCCGCCGGCGGCGTTGATGCGCGCCACTTCTTCTTTCGGCACCGAGGAGCTGCCGTGCATGACGATGGGCGTGCCGGGAATTTTTTTCTGAAGCGCCTCGATGACCTCGAAGTGCAGCGACTGGTGGCCCTTGAATTTGTATGCGCCGTGGCTCGTGCCGATGGCCGCCGCAAGCGAGTCGCAGCCGGTCTTCGAGACAAACTCAACGGCCTCGTCGGGATTGGTGAGGCAGGCGTGGCCTTCATCGACGGCGATGTCTTCCTCCACTCCGCCGAGCATCCCGAGTTCGGCTTCCACGCTGATTCCGCGGGCATGCGCGCGGTCCACTACGCGCCGGGTGATCTCGACGTTTTTGTCGAACGATTCGTGCGATGCGTCGATCATCACGCTCGAGTAAAAGCCCGAGGCGATGCAGTCGTAGCACGTCTCTTCGTCGCCGTGATCGAGATGCACTGCGAAGATCGCGTCAGGAAAAATTTCGGCGGCCGTGCGGATGATGGCTTCGAGAAGGCGCTTGTCGGTGTACTTCCGCGCGCCTTTTGAGATTTGGATGATGAAGGGCGCCTGCGAGTCGATGCAGCCGCGGAAGAGTCCCATGGTTTGTTCCGCGTTGTTGATGTTGTAAGCGCCGATCGCGAACTCCCCGTAAGCGACTTTGTAGAGCGCGGCTGTGGTAACGATCATGGGAGCGCGACTATCGCGGGCCGAGCCACGGTTGCAAGCTTCGCGGCAGGCCGAGGATTTCGCGCAGCACAAAGGCGGCGCGCACTTCGCGCGGCGTGCGCAGCGCGGCCAGCACGCTCGCCGAGAACGGCCCGCGCCCGGCGTCATATTTTCCCGGCTCATCCGCCGCTGGCAGAGTCACGAGGAAATCCGCGGGCCCCGCGGAAACCGTGGAGCTCACCGTCGCGAAGTCCGAGACCGCAGGCACCACAAGGTCCGGGAGAGTGATCTTTTCCACTTCCATCGATGACTCGCGAAGCGGCCTGGGCGGGGGTTTCGCGGGCATCCGCCGGACTGGTCGCGGGGTGCGCGGCGGCAGCGGCTTTGGCGTTTCGGCGGGGACTCCGAGCGCTTCGAGAAAGCGGCGCATGCGATCCTCCTCTTCGTTGCCGGAGAGGCGCGGCACCGGCGTCCGGGGCGTCGCGGGCGGCGGAGGAGCGGCGGGTGGGCCGCCGGTCTTGAGCTTGCCCACGAGCCAGTTCACCAGCCCAAAGGCGAGCATGATGAGGACGACGACCGGCTGGAGATCGTGCGCCGCCAGCACTTTCATTTTGTATTTTCCTGCGGCCGATCCGTGCCGGCAATCGAGCCGCGCATCTGCGTGTCGGCTTCGATGTTTTTCATCCGCATGTAATCCATGATGCCGAGATTTCCGGAGCGGAACGCCTCGGCCATCGCGAGCGGAACCTGCGCCTCGGCTTCCACGACTTTCGCCCGCATCTCTTGCGTGCGAGCCCGCATCTCCTGCTCCACGGCCACGGCGGCGGCGCGCCGCACTTCGGCCTTTGCCTGCGCCACGCGCTTGTCGGCGTCGGCTTGCTCGGCCTGCAGTTTCGCGCCGATGTTTTCTCCGATGTCCACGTCGGCGATGTCAATGGAGAGAATTTCAAACGCCGTCCCGCTGTCGAGGCCCTTGGCGAGCACGGCTTTGGAAATGCGGTCCGGATTTTCGAGCACGAGCTTGTAGCTGTCCGCGCTGCCGATGGCGCTCACGATGCCTTCGCCGACGCGGGCAATGATCGTCTCCTCGGTCGCGCCGCCAACGAAGCGGTCGAGGTTCGAGCGCACAGTCACTCGCGCGCGCGCCTTCACTCCGATGCCATCCTTGGCCACGCCGTCGATGGTTACCTTGCCGGTGGCCGGATTCGGACAGTCGATGACTTTCGGGTTGATGCTCGTGCGCACCGCTTCGAGCACGGTCTTGCCGGTGCCCTTTGTGGCGAGGTCGATGGCGCAGGCGCGATCGAAGTCCAGAGCGATGCCCGCCTTGTCCGCGGCGATGAGGGCGAGCACGACTTCATTCACATTGCCGCGGGCGAGGTAGTGCGCCTCGAGCGGGTCGGTGGCAAGTTCGATGCCGGCCTTCACCGCGGTGATGCGGCTATCGACGATGAGCGCCACGGGCACGCCGCGCAGCCGCATGGCGATCATGTTGCCGAGTCCCACGTAAGCGCCGGCGATCCAAGCGCGGACGAAGATGCCGATGAAATTAAAGAGGACGAGCGAGATGACGATGACGACGATCGCGACAACGCCGAGGACGATCGGAGAGACAGCCAGCGAGATGAGAGCGGACATAGTGGGCCGTGCTTAGCGCCCGCGCACGGCGGTGGCAACTCTCAAGAGATTACTTCTCGAATTCGATGCGCCGCTCGCAGAGTTGCGCGAGTTGGGCGCGCACGAGGCGCTTGAGTTCGGCGCGTTGCGCGGGCTGCAAACGCCCGCGGCGGATTTCGAGGAAAAGCTTTTCGCACGCGCGCCGCACGTCGTCGGGCCAGCGCGCGCACTCGAGGCGCTGCTCTTCGAGCACGGCTTGCAAGCGCGAGGCATCGAGGGCCACGGCGTCGCGGCGGGCGTGCGCGCGATTGGCCACGTAGGCGAGCGTGCCGATGGCGCGGTCGAGCAGGATCCACGGAAAGTTCACGGCCATGAGCGGGCCGGCGCTCAACTCGACGCCGCCGACGTGGAGCCGCGCGCCGAGGCCCGGCACGCGCACTTTTACTTCCGGCCGTTTTTTTCCCGCGACCCACGCGGCGCCCGCGCCCACAGCTCCGCCGATGAGCGTGCCGGCCAGAAGCGTGTGGCCGACGGTGAGCACATCGAGGCTTGCGCCCGTCGCGCCGCCGAGCACTGCGCCGGCGGCCATTAGTTGGCCTTTGCCGAGGCCGCCGAGACGCCACGTTTCTTCGCTGAAGAGATCGGCCTTTACCGCCACGATCTCGGGCGCACCGGCGCGCACGAGATGATGGCCGAAGAGCCGGATGATGTCCGTGTGCGCCCGCGCTTCCATGCGTGCGAGCGCGCGCTGAAATTTTGCGCGCAACGCCTCGGCCTGTTGCGCGCGCGCTTCGGGCCGCTCGGAAACCGGCGGCTCGCTCTCGCGATGGCGCAGGCAATCGCAGAGCAGCGCGACGGCGATCTCGGCGCACTCGTCGAGCCGCGTCTGCCATTCCTCGGCGAGCAGGCGCACGGCAGCGGAGAGCTTCGGTTTCCAGCTTTGCTCGATGCCGGCGAGGGTCTCGAGCAGTTCGATGCGGTCGGCAAAGGACGCGGCGTGCGCGTTGAATTCGCGCACCGCATTGAAGTGCAGGCCGAGCCGGCTCTTCCACTCGGCCACGTGATCGCGGGCGCTCGTGCGATTGATGATCGCCAGCCGTGGCTGTCCGGTGAGCCGCAGGATTTCCATCTCCGCGCCGTGCAGCTCGGCCCACGGCCGCGAGCCATCGACCACGTAGATGACGCCCGCGCCTTCGAGGATCGGTGCGAAGAGCCGGCACTCGGCGTCGAATTCCGGCGCCCCGCGATGCTTTGCTGCAAAGGCGCGGAAGGCCGCGAGCGGTTCGCGCGCCTGCGCCGCGGGCCGGAGCTCGGCGAGCGCTTCAAAGGCGTTTTGAAAACCGGGCGTGTCGTAGAAGACGAAGAGATCGCGCAGCGAAAAGCGCGCGCACTCGATGGTCTCGCCGGGCATGGCGCTGATGCGGACGCGGTCGTCCTCCGCGAGCGTCGAGACCACGGAGGACTTGCCGTGATTGACGGCGCCGACCACGGCAAACGAGGGAACGCCTGCGATCATAGTGCTGGAGCCACTTCGACGGTGATGGGAAGGCGCTGGATGGCGAGGAAGTCGCGCCAGAATTTTCTGCGTTCCGCGCTCGCGCCCACGAGCCACACGATCACTTCCGCCTTTTCCGCAGCCTTCAAAACGTCGCGCAGGAAGAGGCCGATCGCCATGATCGGATCGCGCTCCGCCGGCACGGCCACGACCACCGCGCTCAAGTGCGCGGCTTCCGTGGCGACGGCCGCGATCTCAGCGGCGTCTTCGCGCCGGCTGTCGATCTTCACGCGAAAGGTGCGGCTCACGCGCAAGCCGAGCGCTTTTTCCAAAGCACTCGCGAGATCGGCATCCGAGGCGGGAAACTCCGCGGCAGCCAGCAGGAAGCACGTCCCGCCGGACAGCGACAGGGCAGGGGAGCGCGGTGCAATAAAAGGCGGCGCACCGGGCGCGGCACCGGGCTCTGGCGCAACGACGAGCGGCCCGGTGAGGCGCCGCCAGAGCGCGTTGGCTTCCGCGTGATCGAAGCGCAATCCGCGCAGCCCGGCGCGCAGCCGCCACATCGCGAAGCCCAAAATCGCCGCACGAAACACGAGGCCGTAGCAAGCGACGGAGTAGGCGAGGAAGGGCCACCACGCGCGCGCCGCCGTGCCCGGCAGTGTGGCCAGCGACTGGCCCGGCGCGAATCGCGTGGCGATGATTTGCCCCGCCGTGGGATGCGCGTGCGGCGCCCAATTCCACGGCGCGGCAAACACCGGCACCGCGCGCGCGACATCTTCCGCGCTCACCTCGATCGTCGTCTGCCATCCAAAGCGCAACTCGTGAGTGGGCACGTGCGCGAGGAGCGAGGCGAGCACGCCGGCATTGAAAGCTACGGCGAAGACTTGCGTGGCGGTCACAAAAGGCCACGCGGCGAGCGAGCCGTAAACTTCTTTGCGCCGTTCGATGATCGCCCACGCCACTTGCACGCGCTGCCGCCGCTCGCCTGGCAGCCGGTTCAACAGCCCGCCGATCCAGCAAACAAGCGCCCCGAGCGCCCGCGCCCCCACGCGCACCCGCAGCAAAATGCACAGCGCGGCGAATACGAGCGGCAGCACAAACTGCGGCCCGAGCGTCGCGCCGAGAAACACCGACACATTCACCGGCTCGCTGCCCGGATAGCGCAGCACCGCAGCGCACACGCTCGCGCCGAGCACGAGTCCCACGAGCGCGGCGATCGCGAGCAGCGCTTCCCATCCCGCCCGCGCCGACGCACCCGGCAGGCCGGCGCCTTCCTGCTCCCGCCGGACGTTGAGCCACGCGCGGAAAGTCTCGCGGCGCGTTTTTGGTCCTGGCTGCGACAAAGGCGTCGCAGCTGCGATCGCGCGATCCCGTGTCCAGAGGGCCTCGTCGGTCTGCGCGGCATCGCCGGCGAGCAGCGTTTCAAAGTCGAGAAGGTCGGCAAATTGCCAGTGCGCGGTGCGGCTCACAGGCGCTTAGGTAAGAGGCGGAAATTTTCAATTTTCAATTTTCAATTTTCAATCCTCTATTCCGCCGCGAGCCGCCGGCCGCAGATCATGCATTCAAATAGAACCTCACCTTCCGTGACGCTTCAGGAGGCTTATCGAGGAGCGCTCGATGATTTTCGAGCGCGCCGTCTGGCTGCGGCCGAGTCGAAGTGCCGGCAGATTTTAATGATCCGCGACGATCATCCCGACGCTCTCCATCTCCTCGCCGCGATCGCTCATGAAATGAGCCGCAACGAACTGGCCGTGGAGTTACTCCGCCGCGCGATCGCCCTCCAGCCGAACGTGGCCGACTATCACAACACGCTGGGAATCGTCTTCGACTCCCAGCGCCAGCACGATCGGGCGGTGGGAGCTTATGAGAGCGCGCTGCGGGTAAGTCCGCACCACGCCGCGGCACATAACAATCTCGGCAGTGCCTTGTGCGACCTAGGCTTGATCGATTCCGCCATCGCGTCTTTTCGGCGCGCAGTGAATCTGCGACCGGAGAAAGCTTCGTATCTCAGTAACCTTATCTATTCCCTGCACATTCAACCCACTTACCCGAGTAACTCCATTCATACAGAAGTTACCCGGTGGAATGACCTTTACTGCCGGCCGCTTGCTGCCAGCAGCCGGCGGCACACTAATGACCGCAGCCCGGCGCGGCGGCTAAGGATCGGTTATGTCTCGCCGGACCTCCGCGAACACGCGGTAGCTTTCTTTCTTACTCCGCTGCTGGAAGCTCACGATCGCGAACAGTTTTCCATTTGCTGTTATGCCAGCGTCTCCCGGCCCGACGCCATTACCGGGAAGCTTCGCAAGTGCGCGGAAGTCTGGCGCGACAGCGCAGCGCTTTCCGATTCCGCCCTTGCCGGGCAAGTGCGCAGCGACGGGATCGATATTCTCATCGACTTATCCATGCACACGGCTGGCAACCGGCTGCCGGCCTTTGCGCTGCGGCCGGCTCCCGTGCAAGTCTCCTGGCTGGCTTATCCCGGCAGCACCGGCTTGGAGGTTATCGAGTACCGGCTCACCGATGCTTTCATCGAACCTCCCGCAGAGGTTAGTGTACTTACTCCAGAACTACCCATCCGATTACCTGATGCCTGGTGTTGTTACCAACCGATCGGTTACTTTCCGGAGGTCGGCGATCTTCCCGCGGAGCGCGCTGGGTATGTTACTTTTGGCTCGCTTAACAAGCTTTCCAAAGTCAACGACCGTGTAATGCACTGCTGGGCTGAGTTACTTCGCGCGCTTCCCGATTCCCGGCTTTTGATGCTGTGCCCGGAAGGTCGCAGTCGCGAGCGAATCCGTGAGTATTTAGCCACGCGGAGTGTGGACGCGGAACGAGTGGAATTTGTGAGCTTCATTTCCCTGTCCGACTATCTGAAGACTTATCAGCGCATCGACATCGCGCTCGATCCTTTCCCGTGCAACGGAATGACTACGACCTGCCACGCCTTGTGGATGGGTGTGCCAGTTGTAACACTGCCCGGCACCACAGCCATCTCCCGGGCGGGACTTAGTCTGTTATCCAACGCGGGCTTGCCGGAGTTAGTCGCCGCTTCCGAGGACCATTACGTAACAATCGCGACCGGCCTCGCGTGCGATCTGACGCACTTGGCCGGCTTGCGGGCGACTCTCCGCGCGCGCATGGCAAAGTCGCCCCTGATGGACGCGCCAAAATTCGCCCGCCATTTCGAGCAGGCCCTCCGCGGGATGTGGCAAAAGTGGTGCGGCACTTAGCGCGTCTCATGCACTTTGCGAGGGCGCTCGGAGTGCGCCTGATCGAGCAGCCGATCCTTTTCCTCAGCCGCTACATCAACGCGCACCAGACGCTGTGCTTTCAGCACCTCCGCGAAGTCCCAGAAAGCTGCATGGCCGCCGTGGATTCTCTACGTCCTGCGCGCCATCAGTGTGCACCGCGAAGACCACCGTGTTGAAGATCGAAGCCATCGGCGACTGTCGAGATGCAACGTCCGCGCAGACTCAAATATGGATCGCGTGTCCCATAGCCACGCCTACCGCTTCATGCACCGCTTCGCTCAGCGTTGGGTGGGCGTGGATGGTGGCTTCGATCTCTTCGTAAGTCGCTTCCATGTGCATGGCCAAGCCCAGCTCGGCGATCATCTCGGTGGCTTCGGCGCCGATAATGTGGGCGCCGAGGATTTGGCCGTGCGGTTCGGCGATGAGCAGCTTCACGAAGCCTTCGCTCTCGCCGATCGCGCGAGCTTTGCCGCTGGCCAGGAACGGGAACTTTCCGACTTTGAATTTTCTGCCGGCTTCCCTGGCCGCGCGTTCGGTGAGGCCGATGCTGGCGACCTGTGGCTGGCAGTAAGTGCAGCCGGGGAAGAGCGTGATTTTCTTCGGCTGGAATCCGTCCACGAACATCCCGTGCACAGCTTGAATCGCCTCCCAGCTCGCCACGTGCGCGAGCCACGGTGGGCCGATGATGTCGCCTGCCGCGAAGACGCCAGCGATGCTCGTCTCGTAGCGCTCGTTGGTCTGAATGTAGCCGCGATCCGTGAGCGCGATCTTCGCGCCGCCGGGCAACAGCGGCGCGACGCCGACGGCCACGAGACATACCTCCGCCTCGAGCGTTTTCTCCGCGTCCTTTGCGTCGGCGACGGTGATCTTCACGCCTTTGTCGGTCGCCTCGGTCTTCGTCGTCTTCGTGTTCGTGAGAAAGGCGATGCCTTGTTTCTGAAACGACTTCTCCAGCGTTTGCGAAACCTCGGCATCCTCCACTGGCAGAAGATTCGGCAGCATCTCAACCAGCGTCACCTTAGTCCCAAAGGCGTTGTAGAAATACGCGAACTCCACGCCGATCGCGCCGGCGCCGATGATGATCATCGACTTCGGCTGCCTGCCCAGAGCCATCGCCTCCTTGCTGCCGATGACGGTCTTGCCATTGAACGGAAAATCTTTCAGCGGCCGCGACACGCAGCCCGTGGCGACGAGGATTTTCGGCGCGGTGTGCGTCTCCTCTTTTCCGTCCGCAAATATCACCTTCACTGTCCCGCTCTTCTCGATGGCCGCCTCTGCGCGCACGTAATCGATCTTGTTTTTCTTAAAGAGAAACTCGATGCCCGCGGCGTTCTTGTCCGACACGTCGCGCGAACGCTTGATGATCTTGCCCCAGTCAAAGGCCACCTCCTTAAAGCTGAATCCAAACTCCGCCGCGCGATGCGCCATGAGGTGGTAGAGCTCCGCGTTGCGCAGCAGCGATTTGGTGGGGATGCAACCCCAGTTGAGGCAGGTGCCGCCCGCGCGCTCCTTCTCGATGCAAGCCACTTTCTTTCCGAGCTGCGTCGCGCGGATGGCGCCGACGTAGCCCGCAGGTCCGCCGCCGATGACGATGAGGTCGTAGTTCATGAGGGAGTTGAGATTTGGATGTTGAGAGCGCGCGAAGATGCGGGCGCGGCGCGCGGCGCGTCAAAAGCAAAAGGAAAAAGTCGCCGGCATTCGCACGGCTTCGCGGCGTAGTGGCTTGCCAGTGCCAGCGATCGCCCTCTAATTCCTCCCAACCAATCGATGAAAATCTGGGATCTGCACTGCCACCTCACCGGCGTCACCGGGACCACGCCCGAGGAGCGGATGGCGCAACTCATCGCCATCGCGGACCGGATGGGCATCGAGCGGCTGTGCGTTTACATGGGCATCCCGTGGTCGCTCGATCCGTCGCCGGAAACTTTTCGCAAAGAAAACGATCAGGTGCTCCGGGCCATCGGCAAGTTTCCACTTCGCACTTTCGGCTTCGTTTATCTCAATCCGAAGCACGTGGAGGCATCGCTGGCCGAGCTGGAACGCTGTGTGGCCAACGGTCCGATGGTGGGCGTGAAGCTGTGGGTCGCGGAGCATTGCAACGCGCCGGAACTCGACCCGATCATCCGGCGCGCGGCGGAGTTGAATGCGGTCATCTTTCAGCACACGTGGTTCAACATCACGGGCGGAAAACCTGGCGAGTCCACGCCGAACGAATTCGCGGAGCTCGCGGCGCGGCATCCGAGCGTGCCGCTGATTTGCGGGCATACAGGCGGAGATTGGGAGCTGGGCATTCGCGCCATCCGCCATTTGAAGAATGTGTATGCCGATCTCGCGGGCTCCGATCCCGTGGCGGGATACACCGAGATGGCCGTGCGCGAACTCGGCGCGGAGCGCGTGCTTTACGGCAGCGATGCCGGCGGGCGCAGCTTTGCTTCGCAGCTCGCGAAAGTTTATGGGGCGGATATTTCTGACGACGCGCGGCGGCTCATCTTCAGCGAGAATCTCAAGCGGCTCCTGCTTCCGATCCTCAATGCGAAAGGCATCCCCGTATGAATTCCACCGACCCACGACTGCAGGCAGAATGCCTGCGCCACGTTTCCCGCCGCGGATTTCTGCAGGCCGCAGCCACGGTGACTGCCGAGATTGCTTTCCAGACTTCGCGCGCTCCCGGCGCGGAAGCTAGTGCTGGCGCGATCATCGACACCAATGTCTTTCTCGGTCAATGGCCGTTTCGTCATGAGGTGCTCAATAGCACTGCGGCGCTGGTCGCCAGGCTGCGCGCCAATGGCGTCGCGGAAGCTTGGGCTGGGAGCTTCGACGCGTTGCTGCACAAGGACATCTCGAGTGTCAACGCGCGGCTCGCGCAGGAATGCCAGCGAAATGGCGACGGGCTGCTCGTGCCCGTCGGCGCAATCAATCCGATGCTTCCCGGCTGGGAGGAGGACTTGCGGCGCTGCGTGGAAAATCACCGGATGCCGGCCATTCGTCTGCACCCGAACTACCACGGTTACCGGCTCGACGCGCCCGTCTTCGAGCGCGTGCTGGCGCTGGCCGATGAGCGCAACCTGCTCGTGCAAATCTCCGTGATCATGGAAGACGAGCGCACCATTCACCCCCTCGTAAACGTGCCGCCGACGGATACCGCGCCTCTGTCCGCCGCGCTCGAAAAATTTCCGAAGATGCGGCTGCAATTGCTCAATTCCTTTCGCACTCTGCGCGGCCTGCCCGTGCTCTCGCTCGCGGCGCGCGGCGTGCGCTTTGAAATCGCCACGCTCGAACAGGTGGCTGGCATCGCGACGCTCCTGGAAAAATTCCCGCCGCAGAACCTGTGCTTCGGCTCCTATGCGCCCTTCTTTTACTTGGAGTCGGCGAAGCTAAAGCTGCAGGAATCCGCGCTCAATCCAGCGCAGATGCAGGCGCTGTGTTTCGACAACGCACGGCGATTGTCAGGCCGCTGAGCCACCGGCGACAGCGGTGCCCCCCGCGATTATCGCCGATCGAGGTCCAATGGGCCTTGGAGTGCCGTTGGCCGCGTGGATCAGAAATCCGTCCTCACCGTCCCCAATGTTTGAGCAGCGTCTCCGCCATCACCGCCGGCGTGGCCGCGACGGCGATGCCCGCCGCTTTGAGCGCGTCGATCTTTCCCTGCGCGGTGCCCTGGCCTCCGCTCACGATCGCCCCCGCGTGGCCCATCCGGCGGCCGGCCGGCGCGGTGGC
>JBBRXP010000182.1:0-12112 GCA_038238555.1 Chthoniobacterales bacterium
CAGATGCGAAAGCAGGCCCAAGTGATCCGGTGGTTGAAAGTGGAATTGCCATCGCTCAACGGACAAAAGGTACGCTAGGGATAACAGGCTGATCGGGCCCAAGAGCTCATATCGACGGCCCGGTTTGGCACCTCGATGTCGGCTCATCACATCCTGGGGCTGGAGAAGGTCCCAAGGGTCCGGCTGTTCGCCGGTTAAAGTGGTACGCGAGCTGGGTTCAGAACGTCGCGAGACAGTTCGGTCCTTATCCGCTGTGGGCGCAGGAGAATTGAGGGGTTCAAACCTTAGTACGAGAGGACCGGGTTTGACGAACCACTGGTGTTCCAGTTGTCGTGTCAACGGCAGTGCTGGGCAGCTATGTTCGGAAAGGATAAGCGCTGAAAGCATCTAAGCGCCAAGCCTCTCCCAAGATTGATTCTCCCTGAAGGGTCGTGGTAGACCACCACGTTGATAGGCCACGGGTGCAAGCATGGTAACATGCTCAGCTTAGTGGTACTAATATCCCGTTTGGCTTGATCTATTCCTCCCTCCCATTCGTGGGGGAGATTGATCAAAGCAATCTGAAAAAACTCAGTGCGAAGTTGCAAAGTAAACATGTATGCAGATGTCAGAGAACCAGAGTGTTCTTTTGAAAGACAATGACGTGAGCAAGGCCGGAAACCCCCGGCTAAAAGTCACCAGAGGACCGGATTCATTCCGGTGAATCCGGCCTTCTGGTGATCTCAGCGCAGTGGCACCACCCGTTCCCATTCCGAACACGGAAGTTAAACGCTGCAGCCCCGATGATAGTACTTCTATAGGTTGTGCGAAAGTAGGACGTCGCCAGAGTTACGAGCCCGTTTCAGCGAAAGCTGGGACGGGTTCTTTTTTTGCAACGATAGAGATGGAATCATTAGGCTCCGAACATGAAGCAACCGATCCGCGATCGGAGGGTGAAGTGTCGAGAATGCTATGTGAGACGGATGCCGTCGGGATCGATGAGTATCCGGCGTTCACGGTAGAGCACTCCGATTGCTTGCTTGAATGCCTTTTTACTCATCCCTAATCCCGCTCGGATTTCCTCCGGTGAACTGCCATCGTGATACGGCAGGCGGCCGCCGGCGGCCTTGATTGCATCGAGTATTTGCCCGGAAAGCGGTACGATGCGGCGGTGGCCAGCCGGATTGAGGCCAAGATCGATTTTCCCATCGGCCCGAATTGTGCGGATGAAGCCGTCAAGCAACTGGCCGAGTCTCAGTAGTCCGGCACATTCGGCGCGGTAAAGGAGTCCTGTGTGCGCGCCGTTGATGATTGCCTTGTAGCCTAGCGGTGTCTCGCTTTCGACGATCAGTTTCACGGCCTGACCCTCGGAATAGTTCGGAGGCGTAAGATCGAGGTGGCGATTCAGCCGGGCGGTGGCAACGATCCGATCGGAGCGCTCATCCAGCATGACATAGACAAGTGCGAGTCCCCCCGGACGGATCCCACCGGCGTACTCGCGGCGCGGGAGCAGGAGATCCTTTTCGAGTCCCCAACCAAGAAATGCGCCGATGCTGGGAGATTGGGAGACGACACGGAGCAGGGCAAACTCACCGACCATCGCGAGCGGCGTGTCCGTGGTCGCGACCAGCCGATCTTCGGAGTCGCGATACACAAACACGCCCACTTCTTCTCCCGGCTTCCCACCTCCCGGAAGGTAGCGGCCTGGCAGGAGTATCTCGCCGTGCGTGCCGCCATCCAGATAGAATCCGGGCGGAGCCTGGCGGATGATTGGGAGTGAGTTGCGTTTGCCGAGGATGGCCATGTGCTGTTAATCATGTGGCGAATCCGCCTGCATGTGGAGGATATTTCCGCCATCCGTTTGGGCGCGGGTAGTGCTGACGTTTTGCGGGTCGGTGTGAGAGGAGACCGGCCCAATCTCACACGCCGAATTGGAAGCCAACAACGCGACTTTTGCGGGTTCGTGGGACAAGGCCGCACCTCTGAGGACTTGAAGCCACGCCTCGCACGCACTACGGCTGATTCATCGCATGAGCACGCCTGACATTTCCTCTGCCGCTTCCCGCCTCTGTGCGGCGTGCGGGATGTGTTGCAACGGCGTGATGTTTCATATTGTGCGCCTGCAGTCGGCGGATTCGCCGAAGGCACTCGCGGCGCTGGGTCTGAAACTGAAGCGCAAACGAAGGCAGGAGTGCATCCTCCAACCGTGCCCCGCATACCGGGAGTGCCGATGCTCGATCTACGAGGCGCGTCCGGTGCGGTGCCGGGCCTTCGAGTGCCAGCAATTGCAGGGCCTCGCGACAGGTGCGATCATTGAGGCCGCAGCGCTGGAGAAAATCACCGAAGCAACAGCACTCGTCGCGGAGGTGAATGCTCTGCTTCTGCGCTCGGGTGGGAGCAATATGAAACAGCCGCTCTCCAAACGCTGCGAAACGGCGATGGCTGAACCGCTCGATCCGTCCTCGGATGCAGCGGTGGTGCAAACCCGACACCAGCTTTCTCGCGCCATGAGAGAATTGGACGCGCTGCTGGATCAGGAATTTCGCATCGAGCCCGCGGAGACGCCTGTTTGAAGTGATCCTAATGTCAGCCGTGTTGCTGCCAGCGATCACTTGCGTAATGCGCGATCACGCCAGCTTCGATTTCACCCCTATTGTTTCGGGTAGGAATTGAGAACTTCCGTGCGGGTCCAACGCTGGAACAGCCCGTTGCTATCCGCGGGATGAAAGGGCAGCACATCCGAGTAGCCTGGAATGATTACCTGCGCCACCGGGAAACCGATTTCCGGATCAGTTAGATCCACGAAAATATAGTCTTTGCCAAGCATCTCGCAGATCTTTAGGGAGTGCGCGATATCATCGAGGCAGTCGGCATGATGCGAGCCGTTTACAATGGGTAGCACCTCACCCTCACGGAGAAAACTGGCGTTCCGGTACGGCACAAACCCAAACATGAACGAGGAGAGAAAATTGTCGCAGTCGTCCGGCTGTGCCCGCAGGCTCCGAAAATCATGATCCAGCAGGCGGGAAAGCTGTCCCTCCCGATCGTCGGAATCTGCGGTAATGAACTCATGCAGCCGTCGCCCTTGCGTGTATTCGGTGAAAATGCGGAGCAGTGCCTCATCGCGATCGAATGACGCGCCTACTTTGAAAAAGTGCCGGAACTGGAAATCCTCGGGAATATTGTGATCCACAAAATAGGCGCCCAGGCAGGGCAGCACGCCGCCGAAGGAAACATCCTTCAGCACCACCTCGATCCCCCGGGCGCGCAGGAATTCCATCTGATGCCTGACAATCGGGTGCATGACCGTCGCGGGATCGATCGTCGGAACCACCATGCGGTTGCGGAGCACGGTAATATGCGCGCGCCGCTCGAAAATCTCGTGCGTCGCGTGGATGATGGCTTCCTCGATGTTATTGCCCGTCGCCTTGCCATTCGGCCCGCCGATGAGCCGCACATATTCCAGCGGCACCTTCAGCGTTCGTTCCTGAGTCAACGAATAGCCATCCACCCAGTGATAGCTATCATCCAGCGCGCGGATGCGCTCGATGATCGGCGGCGTCGCCGTCGCAATGTGCTCCAGAAGAGCTGCGATAGGCAGCGCGGCCGGCACCTCGTGTTCGCGTGCCCCGGTGTAGCCGGGCAGTTCGCCGGTCGCCCGCGCGGTGAGCCATTCGGCACCTTCCGCCAGTGCCCCGGCAGTGCTGCCCGCGAGCGTGACGCCTTTTCCCATCGAGCGAAAATCGAGGCCTTCGATGAACATCGCCGTCCAGTGCAGATGCTCGGAAAGCGTCTCCTCGTGCAGCCAGTAGTCGTGCTGCGGGCGGATTAGCCCTTCGAGCCGCGCGATGGTCTCGGCGGGTTCGACACAGCGATCGTGCGCGATTTTCAGGCGGGACTGCAAGTTCATGAGGAAATGTCCTTATGGATCGTTTCGGCGGTCGCTAGCCCCTCGGCCACGCAATGGCCCACGGACGCGCCTCCATTCACAAGGGCACCTGTAGTGTAAATGCGTCCGCTCTCGCCACCGAGGGCGGCACGGACGCCATCGGCCACCTGCAATTCCATCGCCTCGATAACCAATTTCACCGGCAGCGATATTTCTGTATGCAGCTCCGAATGGCGAAGCCGCACTCCACTTAAACGGTCTTCGTGATCCATCTCGTATCTGAAAGGGTGCCAGTTCATCATCGCCTGCACGCCGGGTGTCGCGAACCAGCTCTCTGGCATGTGCCAGTGCATCTCAGATCGGGGGCCGCCAAAGATTATAAAAATCTCCTTCGCACCACGCCTCTGCACTGCTCGCGCCGCCTCCATCGCGCTGTCCCCTCCGGCGAGAATGGCCACCCGTCCGGGCACTTGAGGTTCGGGCATTTCGAGAAAATCAAGCGCCCCGATGACTCCCCGTGCTTTGCCTAATGAGCGCTCCTGCCAGAGCCCGGTCGCGATGAGGACGGCGTCATGCATCGCCCGCAGTTCCGCCAGTTGAAGGTCCTTGCCTAATGTGCTTCCGAAGTGAAGCACGAGCCGCGCTTCGGCAAGAGCGGGTTGCAATAGCGCCTCAAGCTCCGCCTTAGGACTCACTAATGCACGATGACGGGAAAGCGCTCGCTCCGGCACACCGCCCAGACGATCCGTCTGCTCGTAGAGATGGACGGTATGGCCAAACTCAATCAGGCGGATCGCCGCTGCGATACCCGCTGGACCGCCACCAACGATGGCCACACATTTGCCAGTCGTGTCGCGTGGGACACGCACGCCGGTCTCGCCGCGTTCGCGCGCACGCCACGCGATCGCGTATTGCAGATCGAGGATCGGCACGGGCGTGCCCGTCAGCATGGTTTCAATGCAGGCTCCCTCGCTCTCGATCCACGCCGGAGAAAGCCTTGATGTTAGTTCTGGAAGCGGATCGCGCGCGCGGATGATTTCATAGGCACGACTCGCATCGCCATTCCGAAACGCCTGAATGAAAGCCGGGATATCCGTCCGTGTCGGCGAAGCACTCACGCAAGGAGCGGCCTCGCACATGTGGCAGCGGGTTGCTCCGGTCAATAGTTGATCGGCATCGAATCGCCGCATCTGGCGATAAATCGGTCCATACGTCTCTGAATCGCGGAGCACGCAGCCGACGGTTTCCCCTTCGTCGCGCATTTGGGAACAGGCGAAGCAGACCATGCATGTGGAGCCTGGTTCCATCCGGTTCTTCGTGAAAATATCCGCAGGTGCGGAAGGGTAGGCGAGAGCGCCGCGACCGAGTCCGGCAAAGTCCATCATCCCATCGCGGAGCGCTCCGGCTGCGACTTGTGGCGCGAATTGCCGCAGCCAGCTAAATCCGCTTCCCACCACCGGCAGGCCCGCCACTGCTTCGCGCAAAGTGCGCGCCAGGATCATCTGGCGGTCGAGTGTCATGAGTGGATGTTCGTCCGGCTCCTCCGTGTCGGATCGCCCGTGCACGCCCCGCTTCGATCCGCGCAGACTCGGACTCGCCGATGTTACATTCAAGAGTTGGAGTCCGTTTGCGCGCAACTGTTGCGCGAAGCGGGTCGGTTCAGACGGATCGAATTTGCGATAATCGTCCGCAGACACACCGAATCCGCCGCGCATCGCCTCATAGACGCAGAAGCGCGCAGCTAGCAGGAGGCTGGGAGCAATCTTCTGCACGCGCGCGAGTGTCTCGGGAAGCGAGTCGCGGGGACATTGGATATCCACCCCATCAAAGCCAGCCTCATCTGCGAGCTTTGCCGCTTCGATAATCAGGTCAGCCTTTGCAGATGCAAGTTGAATGACTATCACCGGATTATCCACAGCGGACGCGCGAATTTCCGTCACCATCGCACGGAATGCCGCGACGGTGCCTTCCTTCAGACAAAGCTGCCCCGGCTTCTCTGACTGGCCGATTGCCGTCGATTCCAGCCAGATCAGTCCAAAGCGACCTTCGGCATAGCGGCGATAGCGCCGGCGTGTCAGCGCACTGGGTGCGCCATCGGTCAGCGCGTCGCCACCAGTGATCGGCTGCGCACAAAAACGATTTGGAATGAGTTTCCGCCCGATGCTGACAGGCTGTGCAAGTCGCGTAAGATCGTCGTCCAGCGGAATCCCGAGGCCCAGCCGTGTGATCTCCGTGCGCAGCGCCGCGACCGAATGAATATAGAAAGGTTGATAGCCAGGAATTTCCACGTCACTTTTCCTCCGGCTTAGGTTTGCCCACGCAGGCAAGATACAGCGCAAACTCCTCATTGCCGTCCAGTCCCAGCAATTCATCCAACTTGGGCTGATGATAGGAGAGGGCCGCGCAAACCCCGGTGCGGCAGGACGCTGCCGCGAGATAGAGATTCTCGCAGACGTGCCCTGCTTCCATGGCGATCATGCGATGCGCCAGATAGGTGTATTTCCATTCGGTGCGATAGGGCGTGGCGGACCAGATGAAGACGACGGCTGCGCCTCCGACGGAAGGCGTGCCATAGCACGCAGCCATCAGTTTGTCGGAAACCTGCGCATCCTCGCGGATGAGAAGGAGCTGATGCTCATTCGGAAGATAGCGATAGATGCCGGGCGCAACGCCCTGCACACGGCTGATGGCGAGATATGTCTCCAGCGGATAGCGCGCGCCGGCCGACGGGGCGGCGCGAAACCGTTGCACGATGTCGCCTGCCTCATCCCGCTGGATTGCGGTGATGCCTTGGGTCGCCCACAGCAGATAGCTTAGTTCCTCGAGCGAGAGGGCTGCATCCGTGAATTCACGTGTGCTGCGTCGCGCGGCGATTGCGTCGCGCACAGGCATGTCGCCAAGATGAATCTGCGCTGTCGGGACAAGCGCGATCCGTTTTGCGCCGGGTGGCACGGCTTTCTCCGCCGGTGGCTCCGGTTGCTGAAGGTTCCTGTCGCTGTCCGCCCTCCACTCGCCGGCATAGCCTTTCAGCATCACGCGCAACTGCGAGAGCGGGATTTCATTCAGTTCGCGAATGCGTTCAGCCTCGCGCTGCCTGTGCGAGGAATCACAGGCGGTCACACCTAGCGTGACCATCAGGCATGCGCCTGAAACCAGAGCGGTGAGGCTCTTAGAGAGCGCCATTGAGCGCCTTGTAATACTCCGCGACTTTGTCCCGGTATTTCGGCGGCGCCTGATCCGGGCCGCTCTCGATCACGTTGTCGAGCGCTCCGGTGGTTCCCTTTGCTTCCATCGCGCCAGACGGGCCGGCGGACAGGTTAGTAGCAGCGCGGCTGAGGGATGAGATGGCCATCTTACGGAATTCGCGCATCTGCTCGATGTTGCCTTTCGCGATGGCATCGGACGATTGCCTAAGTTCATGCGCCGCGGCTTTCAGTGAATCCACGCGCACGTTCTTCATGGACGCCTTTGCGTAGAGCGCGTCCGCCTGCCTTGCCATCAGCGCGGCCATGCCTTCGGCGGAACCGGCTTCCTTCGAGTCTACGCGCTCGGCACCGCCGCCCATGCCCATTGCGTCGGCCTTGCCGGTCCCGAGCTTGCCGCCGCCGGTGGCTTTGGTGTCCGCCTTGCCGGCGAGATCCACTTTGCCGCTCTGCATTGGATCCTCGGTGCGGCGGGCCTCGATGTTCTTGTCGCCTTCGCCGATCGTGCCGGAGCCTGCGGCGGTCTCGCCATTGGACATGCCTTGCCGGCCCACGTTCGAGCGGCCGTCCTGCTCCTTGTGATCGGGCGTCTGGTTGCCGGATTTTCCCTGCGCGCCAAATGATGCGATGTCGCCTTCCATCACGTCCCAGCCGGCGGGGAAATCGGGCATCGCGTGATTCGTCGCGCTGTCATCGGCCTCCTTGGCCATCTTCTCCTCTTCCTTGAGAAGGTCGCCTACCAAGTCCTGCGCCGCCGCCGCCAACTCGGCGAGCGCGATGCCGGATTCCGGCATTTCGGCCTTGTCGTGCGCTTCGGTTGTCACCTTCAGCTCGTCCGGTTTTTCCTGAAGCCACATTTCCATCGCGTCAATTCGCTTTGAAGCCTCGCCCATTTGCGCGAGCAATTCGTCCTCCTTCGCAAAGCCGAGTTCCTTCACCTTGTCGGGCGCGTCCTTTTCCGAGCCTGCCTTCTGCTCGATTTCCTGGAAGACCGCGAAGACATCCTCGACCAAGTCGTTGGCCACGTTCAGTTCGGTGAAAATGTGCAGGTCAGTCGGCACTTCGAGCATCGCCTCTTTGATATTCGCCTGCACCTCCGCGAAGGCCTCCTCCATCTCGTCCATCGCCTTGTCATCCTTGTTTTTCTGCCCCTTCACCGTCTCCATCGCCTCCTTCATTTTCTGGCTCAGTGCCTCCAGTTTCGCGAGCTTCTCCTTGGCCTGCTTCACGGCGTCCACCAGCAGCTCGCGCTTCTCGGCTTCCTCCTTGAGCTTGATTTGATCGAGCATCGCCTGCAGCGATTTCAGTCCGGTCATCACACGTTCCTCCAGCGTGACGGCCTCGGCGGGCAGGTTCTGATCGAGCCGTTCGGCGGCCACCACCATGTCGTTGCGAATCTTGAGTTCCGCGGCGCGAGCCATCATCCGATCGATCGTCCCGGCCAGCGCCGCATCGGTCTGTGCCGCTTGCGCAGCCTCGTCCTTGCACGCGGCAAGGAATGCGGCCATGTCGCCGCCGACCTTATCCTGCGCATCCACGAGCTGCTTGCCGATCTTCGCCTTGCTCTCGATGAATGTGCGCGTCTGCTTCAGCGCGCCGGCCTGATCGCGCAGCATCGCCTCGAGCAATGCGCTGAGTCCCGCGACACGCCGTTCGATTTTCGCATCGCCCGCGGCGGAAATCGCAAAGGTGAGGTGTTTCAGAATCTTCGTCTCCAGCGTGATCGCCTCGGCGGCGAGCGGGCCTTTTTTCGCGTCGTCTGCGGCGGGGATGGATTGCAGCGAATCCACCGCCAGCACCATCTCGTTCACGTAGAGTTTCTGCGCTGCCGCCGTGAGATTGCCGAGCGGCTTCACGGGATTCGCGAGCAGGTCGTGCATCAGCACGCGCACTTCCTTCTGCGATTCCGCAGCCTGCTTCCACTGCGCCTCGCTCGTCGCTTTCATCGCGTCCCTGAACCGCGCGGTATCCGCGAGGTTGCGCTTCTGCAAATCGAGCACCTTCTGCAAATTCGCCAGCGCTTCCTTCTCCAGATCGCCGCGCCGCTTCGTGAGGTCGCTCGGCACCGGCGCGTTGAAAATCACGTTGGCCGAAAAGGACTCATTCGGCGTCTTCGGCTTGTTGTCGCGCGCGATGATGCGATACGCGATGTCACCCCCGCGTGCCGGCGTGGTCTCACTGCGCCACGCCTGCTGGAACTCCCGCGCACCGCCAACCTGCCAGCGTTTCACCTCGGTGCCCTTGTCCTCGCGCGTCGCGTCAGGCCGCACTTCCTCGATGACGACTTCGGAAATGCCGAAGTCATCCGCGACATGAAATGCGATCTGCGGACGCTCGCCCGGCGGCAGGATTGCGCGCCCGTTCGGCGACACGATCTCAATGCCCGGCGCCTTGTCCGGCTCGAGCGCAAACTGGATTTCCTCCTCGAACGTGCTGCCAAATTTGTCCTCGCCGCGCAGCACCATCGAAGTGCCGCCCACGAGCGTCGCGACTCCCTTCCACGCCATCGCCTGCCCGCCCGATGTGAACTGCGCAGGCTCATTGCCGACGCTGCGCGTCTTCACCGATTCGAGCGGCGTATTCGCGGTCGCCATGATGCCCACGACCGACCCCGCCGGAATCGCGAGCTTGCCTTCGCGCGCATTCAGCGTGCGCTGCGGCAGCCGCATGTACGTCGGCGGAGCGATGACAACCGAAACGCCCGTGAAAGTCGGCGGCGGCCGCGTCGCAATCGTGAACCACGCCGAGTCCGGCGCATCGCCCGCGCGGAAACGATAGCGCAGCGCAGTCGTGACCTTCGGCAAGCGATAACTGAATTCCTGCTGCAAGCTGCCGTGGATTTTGCCGATGGAATACACGCTCTTCGCCGCATCGCTCGGCTCCACTTCCACGCGCACCTCGTGCCCTTCAAATCCCTTCACCGTGGCGCTCAGCACGAGCGCATCGCCCTGCAGCACCGTGCTCGTGCCGGGCTGCACCTTCACGATTTTCGTGAGGCTCGGCGGCTCGATGTTCGTGAATGGATTCACCGTGCGCCACAGCGCCACCGGCCACGCCTGGCCGAAAATGAACAGGGGCAGCATCAGCAAAACGGCGGTGACGGACAGCGCGATCCAGTTCCGACGATGCGCCTTTTCATCGCGCATCCGCGTGACATCGAGGCTCTGCAAATCCGGCCCGCCCGCCTTCACGTATGCGAGCTTGAAGGCATCGCCCTCGGGATTCTTCGCGAGCTGGAGGAAGTTGATGAGATGATTGTCGAGCTGCGGAAACGCCTTCTCCACCGTCGCCGCGACACCTTCCGGCGTGAACCGCCGCTTCAGCGCCCCGCGCACGAGCCAGGCCGTCGCGCCGATCAGCGCGAGGAAAATCGTCCACGTCACCAGCCGCCCCGGACGATCGATCCGCAGCCAGAGATCGAGAAGTCCGAGCGCCCACACCCAGCCTCCGATCACCGCGAGGCCCAGCGTGAGTTTCAATTCCGCCCCCCAGCGGTTCAGGCTTTTTCCGATCTGCTGGAGCTTCGCGAGATATTGTGGAGGCATGGCTGGGGATCGGTTCAGAATTTCATCGTCGGATCGGCGACTTTGGTGACGGTTACATTATCCACAAAGCCGGGTTTCACGAACCATATGTACACCGTCAGATACTTGAGTTGTTTGAGGGTCTCGATGGCCTGCGGCGACGGCTTCACGCCCGGCAGTTCGATTCGTTCCTGCTTCCAGTCTGCGGCCGTGCCCGTCGCAGCCTTGCTTTTGTATGCCTCGCGCAACTCGCCAAGCTCGGGATTTTCGTGCGGGCGGACGCCGGGTGCCCAGCGGTAGCCGTTGAAATACACGCGATAGCCGCCGCCTTTCACGTCGAGCGTGCAGATGTAGCGAAAGCCCGGCTCAAACGGAAACGCGCGGCATTCGATCTTCACGCCCTGATCGCCGGGCGAATCCATCTTCCCGACATTCTTGCGCGCGCCTTCCGTGACGATGGACACTTGCTTCTTGTTGGCGAGGTAGTGCGTGTTCCCGGACCATTCGTAATCGGAGATCCAGCCCTTCAGCGGCTCGGTGGGATGGTCAAAATTTCCGTTCTCGATGATGGAAGGCGCAGCAGCCGGCGGAGCGGCCTGAAGCGCGGCGGCGATCAGGGCAAAACTGAGGAGGAAAAATCGCATGGCGTAACCCGCCTTTGTAAGCGGGAATCCGGCCCCGATCACGGAATATTTCCAGATATTCGACTTGCCTGCGACGGGGCGAGCATGGCCATCGGCCCCCGTCCCACCGCCCGACCGTGTCACGCTCTGATCCGTTAAGGTGGACGCGCACCTCAGCCGCGAATCCGCGCGCGGAAATCTGCCGGAGTTCAGATCGTTCCTCGCCGGGTTCGGGCCGGAGAAGAAGCTGCGCAGAAATGACCGTGGCGTCCCATGTTGAATTTCGCATGCTGATCCGGTTGCGTGACAAATCCGGCGCAAGCCCGGTGGAACGCGTCGCTCCGCGCGCGTTTCGTGGTGCGTGTCACCGAAGAAGCGCGCGCGGAGCGACCCGCTCCGCCTGCCTGCCGCTCGTCAACCGCTGTCTTGTCACGCCACCGGATAATCACGGAATTTCGAAGCCATGAAATCAGGAAAGATTCAGGCGGTCGCTTCCTGCCCGTGCATTTCTTCATCGCCTTCCTGCCTTCATGGTTTCCAAATTCGGAAACTCCAAAAAACGGGAACAGGAATTTTCGGAACCCATGTTACGCTCCGCGCATGGATGTATTTTTCAAGGAACTCGGCGACGCCGTTTTGGAACGCTGGAAGCGCGCAAATTTTTCGCTCACGAAGTTCCCCGGCATCGCGCGCGCGGCGCTGGAGGAACGACCCCCGGCGGAGCACGTGGATCTGCCGGCGCTCGTGCGCGAATTCCTGCTCGATGACGCGCAGCCTTTCCAGACCGACTCGGGCTTCGGCCAGCCGGAACTCGTGGCCTACAGTGACGCGCGATTTTACATCCAGCTCCTGTTTTGGATGGATGGCACGACGGCCATCCATCAGCACGAATTC
>JBBRXP010000183.1:0-12089 GCA_038238555.1 Chthoniobacterales bacterium
AGCCCGCCAAAGCGGTGCTGGCCTGCAACCTCGATTTGCTCGAACGCATTGAAGATGCGCGACAAATCTTCGGCACCGATGCCGACGCCGGTGTCGGCCACGCTCACGATGATTTTTCCCGCGTCATCATTGCGGCTGCTCACGGTCACGTCGCCGCCGGTCGCGGTGAATTTGATGGCGTTCTTAATGATGTTCCAAAAGACCTGCTGGAGCCGCGCGGGATCGCCCATCGTGTGATGGCGCGCGGCCTCGAGAGTAAAGCGAACGCGCACCTGTTTGCCGAGCCCCTCGCTGCGCACAATCTCGGCGGTGTGTTCGATGAGCCGGTGGATGTCGGCGACCACGGGCTGGATTTCGAGCTTGCCGCGGCTGATGCGCGTGAGGTCGAGCAAGTCGTCGATGAGCCGCGCTTCGAGCTCGATGTTGCGGCGCATCATCCCGAGTTGGTCGCGCACGTCGAGCGACAGGGCGGGATCGGTCTCGAGGGCCGCGGCCATCATGAGCACCGGAGTGAGCGGCGTGCGCAGCTCGTGGCTGAGCGCGGCGAGGAAGTCATCCTTGGCGCGCGAGGCCCGCTCGACCTCCTCGAGCGCGTGGCGCACCTCGTGGATGTCGGTGTTCGAGCCGATCCATAAGAGGACGCGGCCTTCGGCATCGCGCACGGCCTGAACGCGGCTGAGATTCCAGCGCCACTCGCCATCGTGGCGCAGGAAGCGATTCTCCATGTCAGAGGGCTCGCCCGTGTCGAGGGAATGCTGCCAGCGGCGCACGGTTTCTTCGAGATCGTCGGGATGCACGATCTGCTTCCAGCCCCAGGCGCCGATCTCCTCAAAAGTTTTGCCGGTGAATTCCAACCAGCGCTGATTGAAGTAATCGACATCGCCGGTCGCGGTCGCGGTAAAGATTTTCTGCGGCATCGACTCGGCCATCAGTCGGAAGCGCTCGGCGGATTCACGGATGCTTTTCTGAGCCTCTTTGCGCGCGGTGATGTCCACCGCCATGCCGATGATGAAGCGGCGGCCATCGCGCAGCATTCCGGGCGACGACGCGCTGAAGCTCCAGTGCCGCGCGGTCTCGTCGCGGGTGCGAATCGCGAACTCGACATCGACCGTGCGCCGTTCGCCCGCGAAGAGCGCCTGCATGTGCGTGCGCACTTCGCCGGCGCCCGGCCCGTAGGCGCGCTGCAGCCAGGCGTCGAGGGTCGGTAAATCCGCGAGCGTGTAGCCGGTGAGCTCGCTCCACGTGCGGCTCAGTTGCAGCACCTCGCCATCTTCGGCCTGCATGATGATGGGGATCGGCGCGTCTTCGATCGCCCGCCGGAACTGTTCTTCGCTGGCCGCCAGCGCTTCCTCCGCCCGCTTGCGCTCGGTGATGTCCACGAAGTTGAGCACCACTCCGGCGATGCGGTCTTCGAGGGTGCGATAAGGCAGCAAGCGCGCGAGAAACGAGCGCCCTGGAGCGCCGCCGTCCGACGGAGCGCGGCGCTCCGACACTTCGCGCTCCACCGGCACGAGCCGCGCGAGCACGGCGGCGGCGTCCTCCAGGAGCGCGGGATAATCGAGCTGGTCTCCGAGATCAGCCAGCGGCCGGCCGAGGTCGCTCGGGATGAGATGAAAGATCGTCACCGCGGCCGGCGTGTAGCGCATGATCTGCAGGTCGCGGTCGAGGAACACGGTGGCGATGGCGGTCGAGGCCATCAGGTTGTGCAGGTCGCTGTTGAGGCGGCCGAGTTCTTCCACCTTGTTCTTGAGCTCCGAGTTCACCGTGGTGAGCTCTTCGTTGATGCTCTGCAATTCCTCGCGGCTGGTCTCGAGCTCCTCGGTCGCGGAACGCAACTCCTCGTTCATCGCCTGCAACTCTTCGTTGCTCGCCTTGAGCTCCTCGGTCGAAACCTCGTATTGCTCCACGGTGCCGCGCAGGTGCGTCTTTATCTGCTCGAGCTCGCGCTCCATCTGCTTGGAGGCCGGCTCTGCTGGCTCAACGCGCGGCGCTTCGCCATCCCCGGCGGGCTCCCGCGGCTCGAAGACCACGAGCAGGAAATCCGGCGCCAGTTCGCGCGCCGGTGCGACGCGGAGATCGACCGCACTGCGCACACCGTCGATTTCCAGCGGCACGCGAAACACCTCCACCGGCGCGCCCGTCTGCGAAGCGCGGAAGAGCGCGCCGCGCAATTCCACGCGGAGCATTGGGTGGACGACACGCAGCAAATTCATCGTGGGCTCGCCACCGGTGAGCTGGAGATAGCGGCCGGCATTTTCCGAAAGATGCACGATCTCGTGGTCCGCATTCACGATGAGCGAGGGCGGTGCGAACCGCTCGATGAGCTTGAAATGCAGTTCGGCGAGCGAAGAGCCACGCTCGTTGGTGGAGGCCACGCCGTGCAGGATCGCGAGCGGCAGCGAGGCGCTCGCGGCAAACGCGGGGCCGGGGACGACCGGCCCGCTGCTCGCCCGCGCCTGCGCCTTCATGGCTCGGGCCAGCGTGCCCGGCTCCGTGGCCACCGGCAGCCCGAGCCGCACCGCGGTGCGCCGCGCGTAGAGGCGGTGCTTTTTATCCAGCGTCGAGAAGAGCGGCGTGCCATCCGCGATGGACTCGGAGGTGCCGAGAAAGAGCAGCCCGTCGGGCCGCAGCGCGAAATGGAAAATCTCGAACGCACGGGCCTGCGCGTCGTGATTGAGATAGATGAGGAGGTTGCGGCACGAGATGAAGTCGAGCCGCGAAAATGGCGAGTCCTTCAGCAGATCGTGCACGGCAAAGAGCACCACCTCGCGCACTTCCCGCCGCACGCGATAGACGCGATCCTCTTTCACAAAGAAACGCCGGAGCCGCTCGTCCGACATGTCCGCCGACATCGTGTGGAGATACACGCCTTCGCGCGCGACCTGGATGACTTCATTGTCGAGATCGGTGGCAAAGACCTGGATGGACGGCGGCGCCTCAAGCGTGCGCGCGTGCTCGATCAGCAGCATCGCGATGGAATACGCCTCCTCGCCCGTGGCGCAGGCGGGCACCCACACGCGCACCGCATCGCCTTGGCCCTTGCCGGCAAAGAGCCCGGGGATCCGCGCTTCGAGCTCGGCAAACGATTCGCGGTCGCGAAAGAAA
This sequence comes from Chthoniobacterales bacterium, assembly GCA_038238555.1. Taxonomy (GTDB): domain Bacteria; phylum Verrucomicrobiota; class Verrucomicrobiia; order Chthoniobacterales; family Chthoniobacteraceae; genus JANNXQ01. The sequence goes on from JBBRXP010000183.1 coordinate 3,106, forward strand.
TTGGTGACGCTGATGAGCAAGTCCTGCAAGAGCGCGCCCGCCTCGCCCGGATGGGTGCGCAGATAGAGGAGATAGGCCGGCATGTCTTCGACGCCGTTTACCTGCATGCGGCGCGCGATGCGGCGGAGGATGGTCGCCCGCTTGTAGTAGGCAAAGTCGCGCCCGGTGCGCGTGCGCAGAAAGCCGAGCACTTCGCGCATCGCCCCTTCGCTCTCGCTCGGCGTGGCCGCCGGCGCCTGCGCGGGCTGCGGGCCTTCCTCCGGCGGGAGCTTCAGGCGCTGCTCGTTGCGCTGGTAGTCGAGCAGCCGCGCCGGCATCTGCGCGACTTGCAGCACCCAATCCACCATCCCGGTATCGATGGCCGAACGCGGCATGCTCGAGTGCTCGGCCTCATCGGGATCCTGCGCGATGGTGAGCCCGCCGCATTCCTTGATGCGCTTGATGCCGAGCGCGCCGTCGCCATCCGCGCCCGAGAGCACGATGGCCGCCGAGTGCGCTCCGTGACTGTCGGCGAGCGAGCGGAAAAAGAGATCCACCGTCACGCGCTTGCCGCGCGAATGATCGAGCTCGGTGAGCTGCAGATGCCCATCGACCGCGGCGAGGTTCTTGCCCGGCGGGATCACGTACACGGAGTTCGCCTCCACCTTCACCCCATCGCGCGCCTGCACCACGTGCATGGTCGTCGCGCGCCCGAGCAGTTCCGCCATCGTGCTCTCGTGCTCCGGCGAGAGATGCAGGATGACCACGAAGGCCATCCCCGAATCCACCGGCATCGCCCGGAAAAAATCCTGCAACGCCGCGATACTCCCCGCCGAGCCGCCCAGGCCGACCATCGGCAGGCGCTGAATCCCGCGCCCCGGGACGCCGCCCTCCATCTGATCGCGGAGCTCCTCCTCCGCGCGATCGGACGGGTGTGAGGTGGAATCGGTGGCCGGCATCGGGGAAAGTGGAGAGTGAAGAGCCGGCTTCAGTGGCGACAAGGACCGCGCGCGCGCACCGGCAATCTTGGAGGGATCGACTGAGCGGATAATGCAAGACCCTTTCCCGCTGGCTGCAAGCGGAATCAACCGAGGTTCGCCTTCACCACTTTCGCGAGACTCAATAGGTTACTCCGCTTTGCACTCGGCCAGGATTTTCCGGTAAGCCTTCCGCGCGTGCTCATAAGCAGCCCGCGCGTCCTCGAGTTCCGCGGGAGCGATGAGCTTTTCCTTCTGCGACCGGCATTGATCGACGCCGCTCAGGCACCACTGCGCGCTGCGCCGTGAGGCGCGAATCGGTTGCTCATCCACCAGCACAAAGACAGGGTTGGAGTGCGAGCTCGGCAGGATGCGCAGCGCGACCCAACTGCTGCGCTCGATCGGGATGTCGAAAGTAACATCCCGGAGTTGCCCATCGGCGACGACGTTCCGGCGCGAGACGGGGTAACCATTCACGATGACTTCCAGCGCCACTTCGCGGCTGTCGCCGATGCGCGCGCGTTCGATGTCCCAGTAAGGCTTTTGATCCAGCGGCCGATGCGGCATCGCGGGGTCCGGCTTTTCATTGAGCCTCGCCGCCACGCGGGCCGTTACCTTCACACTGCCGGGATGGGTCAGGCTCAGTTCGCTTTGTTTTTCACCCATCGCGACATCGCCGACTTTGAAGTCGAGTAAGTGACTGCGGCCATCGCTCACATAGTTACTCCCGCGGCGAATGGCTTCGCACCAATCGTCATAAGTCAACTTACCCGCGAGCTTCACATAAGAGCGGCCCAGGCCGACGCGCTCGCCGTAAATGCACGGGAAATCCGTCTCCCCACTGATGCGTGTACGGAAACCGGCGTTGAGCGTGTGATACCAGATGTTGAGTTCCCACACACTGGGCGTATCGACGGTGGAAAGGAAATCGACAGCGGGCACAAGCTTGCCGTCGGGGCCGGGCAGTTGATGAGTAACATCCACGATGTATTCATTGGCGCCGATGCCATCGAAGGGCGGCACTTGATAACTCGGCAGCGCCGCGCCATCCACCTTAAGTCCCCAACCCGAATGCGCCGGCCCGCACAGCGCCCCCTGCGCCTTTGCCCAGCGCAGAGTATTGAGGCAAAGCGTGGGCCAGTGCGCGGTCGAATCGCCGCCGGGATACATCTGGTCGCGCAAATGCAGCAGGCACAAATGCCCGGAACGGTGCGAGCCGAAGCCGGATACTTCGACATCGTAGCGCAGTAAGTAAGGATAACTCGACACCTTGTCTTCTTTGCCGGTGAAAAATTGTTTCTGATAATCGAAACATGGACCCCACGTAAGATTGGCCCCCACCTTCAAATCCTCGCCCTGGCAATGCCGGGCCATATCCGGCGCATGCACGCCTTCAGTGGGTCGGGTGTAATGCGCGCAACCGGCAGCGTGAATGTGATGATCGCCAGACCACCAGCCTAACTTCGCCGGATCGATCCAGCGCTGTATCTGGAAAGCTAAGTCGCGCGTCTCGGCACTTACTTCCACCTGCCGCATCTCCGGCACCGACTCGGGACCGCGCGAACATTCCACGGTATAAGTGCCATCCGGCAGCCGGAGCTTTTCCCCGTCGCTGCGATACACCTGCGGATGAAAGTAAAAGTCCGGCGCCACCCGTTTGATCTGCGAAGGATGCACGCGGCCAGCGGGATCGCGGATGAGCAGCGAGACAGTCGTGGGCTGGCTATTTTCATCGAGAATGTGAAGCGTCAACTCGCGCGCCGTCTGGCAGGTGAAGAGCACGTCCGCTTCGCCACGAAATCCGGCGTCCTGCGTCCCTTGCCCGATGTCGAAGGAAAACTTCGCCTCCCGCTTTCCCGCGTCGCGGCTGTAAAGCTCGAGGAGTAAGTACTCCAGCGCGAGGCCGCTGAGAGTGGGCTGCAAGGGTTGCACCGTGTGGAAGTGCGCATCCAGCCAGCGCTCCGCGAGCGGCGGTGAGTTATCGGGCGGCTTGGCGCCGGCCCTGGCAAATACCTGCTTACTCTCCGGACTCGAAACTCGCAGCGGCGTAGTGGCGCCGGCTTCGTTATGAACCTTTACTAGAAATTGCCGCCAACCTTGCTCGACTAACTCAGGTCTCGCCGGCCCGCGAGCCACCTTCACACGCATCTCGGGATTGATACCCACCGCAAAGAGGCAATAGCCATCGAGTAACTGCTGCACTCTCTGGATGGCGGCCGCGGAGTCAGCGGATGTCATCGCGTGTTCAATGGCTGTCTTATCGGCGGGTGCGATCGGTGTGCCGAGGTTATCGGCGGCCTCGATGAGCCGGCGGACTTGGGCAAAGAAAGGTTGCGCCTCAATGCCATCGACGGGCAGTAATTCAGCGCCGCGAGCCAGCGCGGCAAGGCCTGCGCACAAAAGGAGCAATAACCGGCGCATGGGGTCTTCTTTCCGCGTTCCGCGTTCGCCTCAATCCGAATACTCGCCAAACACGTACTTGGTAAGTTGGTCGATGGTCGCCGTCTGCGCCGAGATGATCCACTTCACCAGATCGCCGATCGAGACGATGCCCACCATTACCTCGCGATCCAGCACCGGCAGATGCCGCACGCGTTTCTCGGTCATCAAGCGCAGGCAATTGGAGATCGCATCGTCCGGGGTGGCTATCACCAGTTCGCGCGTCATGATTTCCATTACCGGCGTCTTCTTCGACGATCTGCCTTTGAGGATGACTTTGCGCATGTAGTCGCGCTCCGAGACCATGCCCATGAGCTTGCCGCTCATCATTACCGGAAGCGCGCCGATACCCTTGGCCGCCATCAATTCAATGGCCTCGAAGACAGTCGCGCCGGGTTCCACGGACCAGATTTGTGCGTCCTTTTGATGCAGGATTGCGCCGAGTGTGCCGCTGATTTCCATGGGAGTCTTGTGCGGGGAGAAGCGGCAGAATGACGGATGCAAAAATGACTTCAAGTGGAAAATCCGGAGCGCGAGTTTCTGACCCGCGCGGCCGGCGGGCAATCTGTGCCGCTGAGTGGATCGCCAAAAAAAAGACTCGTGCTTCCGCACGAAGGCGGAAGCACGAGTTAGATGCGGCGATCGTTGTGCTAATTGCCCGTCGATCGCCTCAAGGATGTGAAGGCTCACTCATGCCTTGGCTTTCTTCTTGGCCCACCGCTTCTTTGCGGCTTCCGCCATTTTCAATCTTGCCTCGGGACTTACTGTCCTCCGGCCCTTGCGCCGGCCATTCTTGGGCTTCGAGGACTTATCGGTGGAGGCGGCGGCCGCGGTTGAGGATGTTACCCCCCGGATTCTGTTCCAACGTTCCTGCTGCGCGGCTTTGATCCGGGCGAGGCCTTCCGGAGATAGCTTGCCGCGCCGCTTTCTCCCTTTCCCACCCGGAGAGGCGGCCTTGGTCGGACTGGAATTTGGCGATGAGTTCTCGAGAATGCTTGTAAGTTGCGCCTCGAGATTTTGGATTTGTTCCGCGATTGTTACGGCGCGTTTGAGTTGATTGATGGATGGTGTGGTGGTGGTTGCCATGGATAAGAACTAGGTGGTGTTAGTTTGCTTCGTCAATGCTTCGTTACACTTTTATCCGAAATAATGATGGGGAGGTGTGGCGGCTCCTTATGGGTAATTTTTTCAATCAGGGCAACCTGTAAGGAATGGAACATCCCAAGGCATTGTCTGGGCTAACTTACTATTGAGTCTCGCGAAAACCCGCTCTCTTTTTTTCTCTCGCGATACCATCCCCGACTCTTCTGAGTTATAAGCCGATTCGCGAGATGACAAAATGCGGCCGCGGTGCGAAGCAACTGGCCGACCCATGCACACGCATTCCGAGGATACACCCGCCGGTTCACGACGCTGGATGCCGCGGATGGTTTCGCGCGGCATCGAGCTTCGCGAGCGGGAACAAGATTCCGAGCACGGGAAAGGTGAATGGAAGTTGCAACTCCTCGCGAGCGGCTTGTGCGCGGCGCTGGGTATCGCTGGGTATCTTCTCGGCGGGAATCTCGCGCTCTATGTGCTGGCTTATCTTTCGGGCGGATGGTTCACCGCGGCGGAGACTTTGGATAAGTTGCGGGAAGGGGAGATAGACGTTCACTTTCTCATGCTCGCGGTGGCGATCGGAGCGGCGGCGATCGGAGAATGGGCTGAAGGCACGGTGTTACTTTTTCTGTTTTCGTTTTCCGGCGCGCTCGAACATTACGCGATGGACCGGACGCAACGGGAGATTCGCGCGCTTATCGACACCGCGCCGAAGACGGCTACCGTGCTCGGCCCGGACGGCGCGGAAGTAACATTGCCAGTCGATGCATTGCGGCCCGGCATGAGGCTGGCGATCAAGCCCGGCGAACTCTTTCCCTTGGATGCTGAGATACTGAAAGGCGAGACGGCGGCCGATGAGTCGAACCTAACTGGAGAAGCAGCGCCGGTGGATAAGTCGATGGGCGATACAGTGCTCTCGGGCACGTTGAACTTATGGGGTGCCGTGGAAGCCGCGGTGCTTCGCCCGGCGCAACAGAGCGCGCTGCAAAAGATCATTCATCTTATTAAGACAGCGCAACGTAACAAGGCGCCCTCGCAGCGATTCACCGATCAGTTCGGCACGCGTTACACTTATGCGATCCTGGCGCTCACGGTTGTTATGTTTTTCGTGTGGTGGCTCGGCATGGGGCGTCGCCCATTTGTTTCGGCGGCGGGAAACGTGAGCGCTTTCTACCACGCCATGACGCTGCTCGTGGTCGCCTCGCCGTGCGCGCTCGTGCTTTCCATTCCCTCGGCCATTCTCGCTGCGATCGCGTCCGGCGCGCGGCGCGGCATTCTCTTTCGCGGAGGCGCCGCGGTCGAAGGACTGGCCGACGTGGAGATCGTGGCGATGGATAAGACGGGCACGCTCACCACCGGCCAACTGCGAGTCGAGAAGGTGGAAAGTTTTCCGGTCGGACAAGAGAGCGAAATCCTGCGGCTGGCTTATTCGCTCGACCGGCACTCGAATCATCCGCTCGCTCGCGCGATCGTGCGCCATGCCAGGCAGCGCGGCGTGGAAGCGGTGGAGGTCGAAAATTTCGAGCACACCTCCGGCCACGGCATCCGCGCGCGGCTCGATGGCGGCGAGGTGCTCCTAGGCCGGCGCTCGTGGGCGCAGGATCCTTCGCATCGATCCTGTGCCGCGGTGAAGCCGCCGGATACGGTGGGCGTGTCGGAAGTATGGATCACGGGTGGAAATATCTGCGGTCGCATCCTGCTCCGCGACGATGTGCGGCCGGAGAGCCGGCAACTCATCGAGCAACTGCGGCGACGCGGCCTGCGCACGCTCGTGCTCACAGGCGACCGCCAGTCTTCCGCGGATCATCTGCGCGCCGAGCTCGGCCTCGACGATGTGCGCGCCGGATTGAAGCCGGAGGAAAAGCTCGCGGTCATCGAAGGCTTTGTGGCAAAGGGATTGCGGGTGGCGATGATCGGCGACGGCGTGAACGACGCGCCGAGCCTGGCCGCCGCGAGCGTGGGCGTGGCCATGGGCGCGCGTGGGAGCGACGCGGCTCTGGAGCAGGCCGACGTGGTGCTGATGCACGACCGGCTGGAAAATTTCATCGCCGCCTACGAACTGAGCCGCCGCGCGCGCCGCATCATCCGGCAGAATCTCGCGATCTCTCTCGGCGTGATCGTCCTGCTCGTGACGCTCGCGCTCTTTCAAAAAATTCCGCTCACCGCAGGAGTGTCGGGCCATGAAGGCAGCACGCTGCTCGTGGTGCTAAACAGCCTGCGCCTCCTTTTTGCCGATGACACCTGACACCTGCCACTCCCCCCGGGGCACAGGCTTTGCTAAATCAATCCGACACGCCGGTTCAGAAATGCATCGCTCCAGTCCAGTCATCCTGTTGCTCGAAGACAGCGAGTCGTGCGCCTTTGGGATCATCACGGCGCTCATGCACTCGCTGCCGGAGTGCCGCGTGGTGCACGCTCGCAGCGTCGCCGATGCGCAGATTCTCGCCTTCAGCACGCCGGTGGCCGCCTTGCTCGTCGATCTCGATCTGCAAGTTGGCGATGCGTTCGGATTTTTCTCGGACATCCGCCTCAACGATCCGACCGCGGCCGCCATCGGCTTGATTCCCGCCGGTAATGCTGCGCTCGAAAAGCGCGCCCGCGCTGCTGGATTTCTGGCGGTGATCGAGAAGCCGCTCGATTTCGAGAGCCTCGCGCGAGTGTTTCGGCGCGTGCTTCAAGTGCCTGCCAGCAGCTCGGAGGTGGAAGAGGGATTTGAAGCGGTGATGCGCAATCTCACGCCCATCGACGTGATCCAGATGACCTGCCTGCGCGGCTCCACCTGCGTGATAGAATTTGTCTCGCCGAATGGCATCGGACACGTGCGCTTGATCGAAGGCGAGATCGTGCACGCGGCCACCGGCGAGATGGCGGGAGTCGAGGCGCTCAATGAAATCGTGGGTTGGAAAAGAGGCCGCGTGACCGAGGCCTCGCAGCCGTGTGTGCTGGTGCCCACCATCCGCGGCAACTGGCAGATGTTGCTCATGAGCGCCGCGCATTCCATCGACCAGGCGCAGGTGGCGTGCTGAAATCCTCACTCCGAACGCAGCGCACTCACGCCACTTCCGCGCAGAGCCACGCGCGTGGCCAGCCACGTCCAGAAAAAGCAGCCGAGCGCGAGAGCCGCGACCAGCAGCGCCATCTCGCGCGCGGGGAAGCCGCCGGCTTTTTGCAAAAGACTCGGCCACACTGCCACGAGCGCGCTGGCCGTGCCGATGGCGAGCGCGGCGACGATGAGCCACCGGTGCTCGGCAAAAACCAGCGCGCGCAATTGCCCCGCGCGGAAACCCACGGCTTCGAGCAGTCCGAATTCGCTCCGCCGTTCGAGCACATTGCGCGCGACCACGATGGCGAGCCCCGCCGAGCCGAGCAGCAGCCCGAGGCCGCCGAGCACTTGGAAGATCGAGAGGTAGGTATTTTCCACGGCGTTGAATTCGGCGAGCCGCTGCGCCGTGGTCGTGAGCTCGAGGCCGCGGTCGGAAAGTTGCCGGCTCAAGTGCTCGCGCACCGCGGCCAGCATTTCGCGCGGGCAGTCGATGAGGAAAAAGCGGTAGCCGCCCTGGCCCGGAAACTTTTCGATGAAGCGCTGCTCGTCGATGAGCACGCTGCCTTGCAGGAGCGAGCCCTCGATCGCGCCGGCGATTTTCACCGCAAAGGGCTGGCCGCGTTCGTCGCGGTAGTCGAGCGCGTCGCCGATGTTTTTTTTCAGCGCGTATTGCAGCGTCGTCGCATCGACCACACCGCCGGTCTCGAGCGCCGACCACGCCGTGCCGGATTTTGAAAAGCGAAATGCGCCGCGCTTCATGATCTCTTCGCCTTTCACTCCGAGCAGGCGCGGCTGCAGCGCGCGGTTGAGATTGAGGCAGCTCGCGTCGTCGCCATCGCGCACGCGCATCGGCACCACCGAGACGCCAGTCATGATCTTTTCGTCGAGTCCGTAAGTCTCGCGGCCTTTCACCGAGTTGAGGTCTTCGTAAATGGGCGACGTCGATTCGCCGATGAGCGCGAAGCCGCCGGTGCCTGAGTCGCGCGCCGCCGTCTCGATCTGCGGCCCGTGCCGAAAGGAATCCACGGCCACGACCATGAAGACGCCGCTGGCCAGCACGCCGATGGTGGCGAGGCTGCGTCCGCGCCGGCGCGCGGCATTGCGCACGCCGAGTTGCGAGAGTGAATCGAGATCGCTGGCGACCGCCGACCGCCGCAATCGGCCGAGCGCAAACATCAATCCCGCGATGAGGAGCAGCGCTCCGGCACCGAAGAACGCCTCCGCACTCTTCGTGAGAAGAGCAATCGCGAGCGCCGCCGTGAAGCAGCAGACTGCAAGAAGGTAGGGAAGGCTCGCCGAGCGTTCCCCATCCAGGCGCGGGCGAAGGCGGTGGGACGGTGGAATTCTTGCGCGCTCGTCTGCAATTCGAGCGCCCGGATTCCACCACCCCGCCGACATCGCCCGCACCAGATCAGGGAACGCTCGGCGAGCCTTCCCTACCACATTGA